>NZ_JACCBV010000001.1:2404225-2704754 GCF_013409785.1 Microbacterium immunditiarum | reverse complement strand
GCAGGCTCAGCATGATCTCGCGACCACGCGAGCGCCCGTTCGCGTCGATGAGCTGCTGCAGGGACTCCTGCCACTCGGCGGTCTCCTCCGGGTCGCTGTCGAGCGGTTCCTGCGAGTACGGATCCTGGTCGTGGACAGTCACGGAAGAGACCTTTCGTCGTCTGGCAGATCATGCCAGTCCCTGCGGTACGAGGCGTGTCGGGCTTTGTTCGCATCTGACAACGCACCATCCTCCAGCCTAGCGAGTTCCGCGCCCTTCGGATCGATCCGCCCGGCCCTGCGGGGGGCTTCGCCCCGCCGGACTCGTAGACTTGCCACAAGGGGCCTTTAGCTCAGCTGGTAGAGCGCCACGTTTACACCGTGGATGTCGTCGGTTCGATCCCGGCAGGGCCCACCAGACCCCTCGCGGCCCGCGGCGCCCGGCCGCCGTGATCGGAGCCGGGCGCCGGAGGTCTCACTCGGAGGCGATCGCGGGCTCCGGATCGGCGACGCGGGCGGCGACGGTCCACTCGTGCACCGTCGACCAGTCGCGCAGCTCGCTACGGGCTGTGACGACGGCCAGGCCGATGAAGCCGACGATAAGCAGCGCGGCCGAAGCCAGCTGCGCCCAGACGCCGAGGCCTGAGAGGAAGAACTCGACGATCACCCAGCCGATCAGCACCACACCCAGCCACGCGATGCCGAGCTTCGCGCGGAAGAGTGCGACCGCAAGCACGATCGTCCCGCCGACGACGCCGATCATGGTCGGGATCGCCACGAGGTTGAGCGACCACGGAATCGACGCGGCATCCAGGTCGGGGGCGGCGAGCATCGCGCCGGCGGACGCGGCGTGCCCGATCGCGCTGACGAAGAGGAGGCCCGCGGCAGTCGGGGCGAGCACGGGGGTGCGGTCACGAAGCAGGTGACCGAGGCCGACCGCCGACACTCCGAGCGCGAGTTGGGCGCAGAGGAACGCGAACGTCGAGACGGTCGTGAAGGTGGGGTCGGGGATCGCGAGCGTGGCGATGTACAGGACGGACAGAGCCGACCAGAGTACGAGGGCGACCACGGTCACCAGTCGGTAGATGCGGGGGAGCTCGGTCATGAGCGGTTCCTTCCGGTCGATGTGCGGATTGCCCGCACCGGTGTCCTGTCGACGCTAGAGAGCCCTCGCCGCGCCGACATCGGCCCGCGGTCGCCTCGCGGTCGTCCACGGCGCCGGCGGCGATCGACCGCAGTCGATAGACCATCGACCCGAGGATGATCCCGCCCTCGGATCCGACCGATAGCGTGGGGCCATGATCTGGCGACGACGCCTCTGGGTCGGCGTGCAGGACGCGTTCCTCGCCGTCGTGGTCATCGTGCTGGGGCTCGCCGAACTCTGGATTCCGTTCGAGTCCGTCTACGGTGACGGCTCCCCGATCGTCAGTTCCATCGGCGTCGTGCTGTCCGGTGCCGCGATCGCGCTGAGGCGGCTGCGCACAGAAGCGTGCATCATCGTCTTCGTCGTGTGGCTCGCGATCGGAGTGGTCACGCTCGGCCACATGCACGCTCTGTTCTTCGGCCAGATAGTGCCGTTCATGGTCGCCCTGTATTCACTCGCGCGACACGGTCGGGGGCGCGTGCCGTGGATCGGCGCCGGTGTCGCCGCCGCGACCCTCCTGTTCGGCGACATCTTCCTCGACACCCTGCAGGGTCTGGATGAGATCGTCTTCCACTGGAGCATGTGCACCGTCGCGTTCGCCGTCGGATGGGGACTTCGGCTGTCCGAGCAGCGCGCGGTGGCAGCCGCCCTGCGACTCAGTGACGTCGAGCACCACGCGCGTGAGGAGACAATCGCAGCGGTCGCCGCCGAACGCACACGCATCGCGCGGGAGCTTCACGACATACTCGCCCATTCGGTCAGCGTCATGGTCGTGCAGGCCGGCGCCGCCGAGCAGGTCGTCGGCGACGACCCTGAATTCGTGCGTCGCGCCCTCGAGAGCATCCGATCGACGGGCACCGCATCGCTGGACGAAGTGCGGCGGGTCGTCGAGATGCTGCGCGATCCTGAGGATGCGGTCATGCTCGATCCGCAGCCCGGCCTCGCCGCCCTTCGCGATCTCGTCGAGGCATCCGAGTCCCACGGCCTGCACACCACCCTCGACACGCACGGGGATCTGGGGAGCGTGCCGGCGGGGCTCGGTCTCGCGGTCTACCGGATCGTGCAGGAGTCGCTCACAAACGTGCGCAAGCATTCGGATGCCTCGCACGCACGTGTGGTCGTGCGGGTGAGTGAAGCCGCGGTCGAGCTCGACGTCCACGACGACGGCACCGCCGTCGGCTCAGGGCACGAGGGGCGAGTCGGGCACGGGCTCATCGGCATACGTGAGCGAGCCGCGCTGTACGGCGGTGAGGTGACCGCCGGGCACAATGGCAGCGGTTTCCGCGTGAGCGCCGTGCTCCCGGCGGTGTCGCGCCATGGGTGACCGCGGAGCCGCACTGCGCGTGCTGGTCGCGGATGATCAGGAGCTCGTGCGCGCGGGCTTCCGCCTCATCCTCGAGCGCGCTGGGCTCGAGGTCGTGGGTGAAGCCGCCGACGGCATCGAGGCGGTTGAGCTCGTGCGCGAGTATCGCCCGGACGTCGTCCTGATGGACATCCGGATGCCGCAGATGGACGGAATCGAGGCCACCCGCAGCGTCGTGGCACTGCCTTCTCCACCCAAAGTGCTGGTCCTGACCACCTTCGACCTCGACGATCATGTCTACGGAGCGATCCGCGCCGGCGCTTCGGGATTCCTCCTCAAGGATGTCTCGCCTGCCGGTCTCGTACAGGGAGTGCACGTCGTCGCGGCAGGCGAGGCCATGCTGTCGCCGAGCGTGATCGCACGCCTCGTCGACCGTTTCGGCATGCTCGCGGTGGAGCCCGATCTGCCGCCCGCGATGCGGGCGCTGACGGAGCGCGAGACCCAGATCGCCAAGCTCGTCGCGCGCGGCCTGCCGAACGCCGAGATCGCATCGCGCCTCTACCTCAGCGAAGCGACCGTCAAGTCCTACGTCTCGAGATTGCTCTCGAAGCTCGACGTGCGGGACCGCGTGCAGATCGCGGTGCTCGCTTACGAGACCGGGTTCGTTCGGCCGGGCGACCGCGGGGACTGAGGGATCGGACGAAGGCGCCGGATGCCGCGTCCTCGCGTCCGCCGCCCACGATAGGTTGGTCAGCGTGAACGCCAGCCCTGCCGACCAGCGCCGTCTTCTCGACATCGCCGATCTCGACGCCCGTATCCGACAGGCCGAAGCGACGCGCAAGAACCCGCCCCAGGCGGCACGCGTCAACGAGCTCCTGACGCGCCGCCAGGAGCTCTCGCTGGAGCTCTCGACCCGCCTCGGCGCGCGCGACGACCTGCGCGCCGAGCTCGCGCGCATCGAGTCCGACGTCGCCGTCGTCGACGCGCGCCGCGCGCGCGACACCGAGCGGCTCGCGGCGACCAGCAACGTGAAAGAGGCGCAGGGCTACGAGAGCGAGCTGGCGTCCCTTGCACGCCGCAAGAGCGACCTCGAAGACGCCGAGCTCGAGGTGATGGAGCGTCTCGAGGAGGCCGACGCGGCGGTCGCCGAGCAGGAGGCGCTGATCGCCGAGACGAACAAGCTCGGCGCCGAGCTCAGCGCCGAAGGCAAGCGCGTGGTGGCCGAGGCATCCGCCGCCCTCGAATCCGCGACGCGCGACCGCGCCGCGATCTCAGCCACCGTTCCCCCCGACCTCGTCGCGCTGTACGAGCGGCTGGCGACGCGCAGCGCCGGCGCCGCGCTGCTGCGCCGCGGCACGTGCGAGGGCTGCCACATGGTGCTCGCCGGCACCGACCTTCAGGCGGTGCGCCAGGCGGCCGAGGACGCCGTCGTGACGTGTCCCGAGTGCGGGTGCATCCTCGTGCGCACCGAAGAGTCCGGCCTGTGAGCGCACACGGACGCCGCCTCATCGTCGAGGCCGACGGCGGCTCGCGCGGCAACCCCGGCACGGCGGCAGGCGGTGCGGTCGTGATCGACGCCGAGACCGGCGCCGTGCTCACCGAGATCGGCGCGTACGTCGGCATCGCGACGAACAACGTCGCAGAGTACACGGGCCTCATCGCCGGGCTCGAGGCCGCGTTCGAGCGCGACCCTGAGGCGGCGGTGCTCGTCCGCATGGACTCGAAGCTCGTCGTCGAGCAGATGACCGGCCGCTGGAAGGTCAAGCACCCCGACATGCAGGTGCTCGCGCGCCGTGCGCAGGCGCTCACAGTGGGGCGCGACGTGACCTTCGAGTGGGTGCCGCGGCTGTCGAACGCGAGGGCGGATGCCGCGGCCAACGCGTCCATGGATCTGCGCGAGTCCTTCCGCCGCGAGCTCGGCGATGGAAGCGCCTGAGGCGCTCGCTCCCGCGTGGATCGTGCTCGGCCGGACGGCCGGGGGAGTCGAGGCGCTCGAGCTCGACGCCGACGCCCGTGAGCTGCGCCGCACGACTGTGCCCCGGACGGAGCTTGCGGCGTGGGTCGCCGTTCGCGAGACTGTGCACCGGCCCCGGTGGGTGTGGAGTGACGCGCCCAGCTGGTACGGGCCGCTGCTCGACGCCGGAGTGCGCGTCGCGCGCTGCCACGACCTGCGGCTGTGCCACGCGATCCTGCGCGACTCGGTGTTCGTGGCGGATGACGCGGGCCTGAGGCGCGTCGTCGAGTGGGATGCGACGCCTCTCGCGGAGGCGGTGGACGACGATTCGGCGCTGTTCAGCTTCGACGAGGGGCCGGTGGGGCCGCCCGACGATCTCGCGGGCGTGGCCGCGGAGTTCGAACGTCAGCGGCTCGCGATCGCGCGTTCGTCCGAGGCCGGGCGTCTGCGCCTGCTCACCGCGGCCGAGTCGGCGGGAGCGCTCATCGCCGTCGAGCTGCGGGCGGCGGGGCTCCCCTGGGATGCGGCGACGCACGACGCGATCCTCGTCGAGACGCTCGGCGAACGGCCAGCCGGCGGCGGTCAGCCCGCGCGGATGGAGGAGCTCGCGCGCCAGGTGCGGCTCGCACTGGGCGACTCGGGCGCTTCGCTCGACTCGCAGCCGAAGCTCCTGCGTTCGCTTCACCGTGCGGGCATCCTCGTCGAGAGCACGAGCCGATGGGAGCTCGCTGAGCAGCGGCATCCGGCGATACCGCCCCTGCTCGAGTACAAGAAGCTCTCGCGGCTGCTGACCGCCAACGGGTGGACCTGGCTCGATGAGTGGGTGCGTGACGGGCGCTTCCGCCCCGTGTACGTGCCCGGTGGCGTCGTGACCGGCCGGTGGGCGTCGTCGGGCGGGGGAGCGCTGCAGCTTCCCCGGATGCTGAGGACGGCGGTGCGCGCCGACCCGGGGTGGCTGCTCGTGGTCGCCGACGTCGCCCAACTCGAGCCGCGCGTGCTCGCGGCGATGTCGTCGGATGCCGCGCTCGCCGACGCCGCGCGGGGGAGAGACCTCTACTCGGGGATCGTCGAGAGCGGGATCGTCGAGACGCGCCAGGAGGCGAAGATCGCGATCCTCGGTGCGATGTACGGCGCCACGACCGGCGACAGCGGGCGGCTCGTGCCGCGGCTGCGGCGCACGTTCCCGCGCGCGATGTCGCTCGTCGACGAGGCGGCCCGCGTGGGCGAGGACGGGGGAGTGGTGACGACGTGGCTCGGCCGCAGCTCACCGCCGCCGTCGGAGGGATGGCGCACGGCCCAGTCGCAGGCGACCGAGGCCGATGCCTCCGCCGCCGACCAGACGCGGGCGAGGCGGTGGGCGCGCGATCGCGGGAGATTCACGCGCAACTTCGTGGTGCAGGGGACCGCCGCCGAGTGGGCTCTGTCGTGGCTGGCCGACCTGCGCGGACGACTCGACCGCATGACCTTCCCGAGCGACGGCGCGGAGGCGCCGCGGTCCGGGCCGGTGTTCGCGCGGCATCCGCACCTCGCGTTCTTCCTGCACGACGAGGTGATCGTGCACACCCCCGCGGCGCTCGCCGAAGAGGTCGCGGTCGCCGTGCAGGAGTCCGCGGCGACCGCCGGTCGGCTGCTGTTCGGCGACTTCCCCGTGGACTTCCCGCTCGACGTGCGCATCTCGCGCACCGCCGACAAGAGCTGACCCGCGTCAGCGGCAGGCCGCGTCGATCTCGGTGATCGCGGGCACACGCAGCAGCGGAGTGTGGAGCAGGTCGGGGTTCACATCGCCTGTGCCGCTCGCGACGAACCGGAACTCGACGGTCTTCGACTCGCCGGGAGCGAGTATGACGCGTGCGACGCTCGACGGGAATCCGCTCTCGGTCGCGAGGCGCGTGCGACTCAGCTCGCCGTCGATCCGGACGCCGCCGACGAAAGACCCGGCCGGTCCGGCCGCGGTGATGTTCGTCGCGATCTGACCCCGGGGGATCCCGGCGAGGCCGGCGCCGGTCATCGTGTCGGAGAACCGCTCGCCCGCGTCCTCGGGCGCCTCGTTGGTGAGTGTCACCTCCACGACGAGGTCGTGGCGCCCGTCGGAGCGGCAGTCGAGCTCGGCGATGCCCATCTCGACCCCGAGGAACAGGTCGAGCTTGCCCGCCGTCGCATCGTTCAGGTAGATCGACACGGCAGGATCCGCGGATGCGTGGCGTGCGGCCGGTCCGGCGAGCTGCGTGCCGTCGAAGACGGCCTGCTCCTCGGGCCGCGCGTTCCAGACCGAGATGCGGCCCTCCTCGATCGGCTTCATGAGTGCCTCGCCCCACTTGAGCGGCGAGAGCGAAGCCGACATCGCGCTCGAGAAGACGGCTCGCGTGATCATCCGCTGGAAGGCCGTCTGCTCTTCGCCGTCCATGGTCAGGTACGGCTCCGTGAGCAGGATCTCGACGAGGTTCTCCGGACCGAGTGAGCGGCCGTCGTCGAGTGGAATGGGTCCGATCGCGCCGAGCATCGCGGCGAGCGCCGGTACGTCGAGCGACACCACCGTGTCGGGCGCCGCGTATCCCACGCTCGTCCACCACGCCGTCGCGAGCTCAGCGGTGAGCTCGAAGTCGGACGGCATCGTCGTGTTCTGCACCCACTCGCCGACGACCTCGCCGTACAGGTCGACCACCGGCTCGGGGATCTCGATGATCGACTCGCCCAGTACAGGGAACACCGCGGCATCGGCCTGGGCTGCGACCGAGATGCGTCCCTGTGTCGCTGTGAGGAGGATGAAGGAGCCGCTGATGCCGCCCCCTGTCCGCAGCTCGGCGCCGTTCTGCACCATCACGAGGATCTGGCGCGGTTCGTCGGAGCCGAGCATCGGGGGAAGCGCCTGGGCGGCACGGTCGAAGGCGTCGACGATCGGGGCGGCTTGCACGACGAATTCGGTCAGGCTCGTCACGCCCTCGGACACGGGGCCGAGCAGCTTCGAGGGGTCGATGGTGTTCAGCTCGGCGGCGGCCGTCGTGAACGTCCCCGCGGCTGCAGACAGCGGCTCCCGCGCCGCGGCCATGGTGTCGAGGTCGAACTCGCCGCCTGCCGAGGCGGACTCCTGAACCTGCCGGACGATCCCCGTCAGGGGGAGGACCGCCGTGTCGGTGAGCGCATCGAGGTTCTGCGACACGACGCGAACTGCCGAGAAGTTGGCGCCGACGATGGGCATCGCCTCGGCCATGGCCCACATCGGCTCGCTCGTCAACTCGGCGGCGCGGGCCGCGTGCTCGCTCGTCTCCCCTGCGACGGCCTCGAGTGCGTCGAGATCGCGCACCTCGGTCGCCGCCTTCGCCTGCTCGACGAGAGGGATGAGCGCCTCGAGCTCATCTTTCACGAGCCAGGCGCGCCAGCCGATCCAGACGAGGGTCAGGATGAACGCACCGAAGAGCACCCAGGAGACGACCAGCACCCCCCGCGTGCTCCCCAGCGCACGTCGCACTGAGGAGGACAAGAGCCGCCCCCGTCTCAGTTGCGGGGGCGCCGCCGCAGCACGAACAGGCTGAGGCCGGCCGCCAGCACGAGGCCGCCGATGATCGCGGTCGGCAGTACGAGCTGGCTCATGCCCGTCGACGACAGGAAGCCTGCGGTCGAAGGGTTGCGCGGGTTGGCGTTGCACTCGGGCGTCGCGGGCGGGTAGGCCAGCGCGACCGCGACCTCAGGGTTCACGCGGATGAACGCGGTGATGTCGCCGCGCGTCCACGCGAAGTTTCCGTCGATCTCGATCCACTCGCCGTTCTCGAACGCCCAGCCCGGCCAGCCGTCGGCGATCCCGTTCTCATCGACGGACGCACCGGGCCACAGCACGCGACCGCTCAACTCGCCGTTCACCAACGTGCCCAGGAAGATCTCGATGGTGTTCACGCCGTCGGTGATCACGAGGTACACCTCGTCGCTCGTCGACTGGTTGTCGGGGTCGGTGAGCGTCACGCTGTAGGAGATCCACGGAACGTCGCGCTCGCACTCGCCGACGGCGGTCGACCCGGCGAGCGTCGGCTCGTCAGGGTTGTCCGGCGTGTAGCTGGTGCTCGTCGGCGACGGGGCCGGCGGTTCAGGATCCATCGCCGCGGAGGCGCCGACGGGCGCCAGAAGCAACAGCGATGCCGACACAGCGGCAGCAACAAAGAATTTACGCATGTCGAAATCCCCAGTCAATCGACAATGACCTTCCCCAGATGAAGGTCTACGGAGCACGGTACTACAGATCGGCTTCCGAGAGCAGGGAATCGGTCACAATCTCATCTCAGGCGACCTCAAGTCAACTCAGCCCGGCCCGGTAGAATTCAGGTGCGAATGGGTCGGCCGGACGGTCGCGTCGCGCACGGGATTCCCGTGACGTGCCGAGGAACGTCCGGGCTCCACAGGGCAGGGCGGTGGGTAACACCCACCCGGAGCGATCCGCGAGACAGTGCCACAGAGAGCAGACCGCCCCGGTTCGACCGGGGTAAGGGTGAAAGGGTGGTGTAAGAGACCACCGGGGTCGCGGTGACGCGACTCGCACGGCAAACCTCGCCCGGAGCAAGGCCAGACAGGGGACTATGACGCGGCCCGCCGAGTCCCCGGGTAGGCCGCTGGAGCGGCACGGCAACGTGTCGCCGAGAGAGATGACCGTCGATGGGGCTTCGGCCCCGGAACAGAACCCGGCGTACAGGCCGGCCCATTCGCCTCTGATCAGTCGCGGGGTCTCCCCGCGAGCCGACGGCTAACGTTCGTCGCCGGCGAGAGCGGCCGCCCCGATGATCCCCGCGTTGTTCCGATGCACCGCGGGCACGATCGGCGTGTTGAGCTTCAGCAACGGCAGGAACTGGTCGGCGTGCTTCGACACTCCACCGCCCACGACGAAGAGGTCGGGGGTGAAGAGGAACTCGAGATGGCCGTAGTACCACTGGAGGCGCTTGGCCCACGCCTCCCACGTGAGACTGTCGCGCTCCATCGCCGAGTACGCGGCATACGCCTCGGCATCCTTGCCGTGCTTCGCCCGGTGCAGGTGACCGAGCTCGGTGTTCGGCACGAGCACCCCGTTGTAGATGAGCGCCGAGCCGATGCCGGTGCCGAGCGTGGTGAGCAGCGTGAGGCCCCGCTGACCCTTCGCGGCGCCGTACCGCACCTCGGCGACACCGGCGACGTCCGCGTCGTTCGCGAAGTGGATGTCGCGGCCGAGCCCGTCCTCGAAGAACTTCTCGGCCTCGAAGCCGATCCACCGCTCCGACACATTCGCCGCGGACAGTGTTCGTCCGTCCTTGACGATCGCCGGGAACGCGACACCCAACGGCGTGTCCGAGTCGTCGACGCCGAGCGTGGCGAGCACTTCGCGCACGGCCCCGAGGACGTCTTCGGGCTGCGCGCCCTTCGGGGTCGCGACCTTGATGCGGTCGCTCGTCAGCGCGCCGGATTCGAGGTCGACGATCGCCCCCTTGATCCCCGTGCCGCCGATGTCGACTCCGACCGCCTGACGCTTGTGCGCTGCCATGGGCCAAGCCTATCCAGGTGGGTCGGAGCGGTCAGTAGGATCGACCCCAGCGGCGCGGACGCGCCCGGCGACCGACGGAGGCTGACGTGACGAGCGGCGAAGAGAAGTACTGGTACGTGTTCGCGACCGGCAAGGTCGAGAAGGGCTTCGAGTCGCCGGCCGTCGATCGCGCGGGCCCGTTCGACACCTACGAGGAGGCTGCCGACGCGCCGCGGCTCCTCAAGGAGCGCTCGAAGGCCTGGGCCGAGGAGGAGGCCCGCGAGGACGGCTGGGGCGGATCGGCCCGCGGGGCGGGGGCCGACGACGCCGGACGCGGCGACGCGGACAAGTAGTCTGGCCGGGGGCCCAGCGGGCCGGGAGAGGATGCGATGGACAAGCAGCGGGACTTCGTGTTGCGCACGATCGAGGAGCGCGGCGTCAAGTTCGTGCGTCTGTGGTTCACGGACGTGATCGGAACGCTCAAGTCGGTGGCGATCGCCCCGGCCGAGGTCGAGGGCGCCTTCGCCGAGGGCCTCGGGTTCGACGGCTCCGCGATCGAAGGGCTCACCAGGTCGTACGAGTCCGACCTGCTTGCGCACCCGGATCCCACGACGTTCCAGATCCTCCCGTGGCGCGGCGAGATCGACCCGACCGCGCGCATGTTCTGCGACATCACGACTCCCGACGGGCAGCCCGCCGTCGCCGACCCGCGCCACGTGCTCAAGCGCGCGCTCGCGAAGGCCGCCGATGCGGGATTCACGTTCTACACGCACCCCGAGATCGAGTTCTACCTGCTCAAGTCGTCGTCGTTCGGACCCGACGGCCCGGAGCCCGTCGACTCCGCCGGTTATTTCGACAACGTGCCGGGAGGCACGGCTCACGACTTCCGCCGACGCTCGGTGCGGATGCTGGAAGACCTCGGCATCTCGGTCGAGTACAGCCACCACGAGGGCGGCCCCGGCCAGAACGAGATAGACCTGCGGTACGCGGACGCCCTCGCGACGGCCGACAACATCATGACGTTCCGCACCGTCATCAAAGAGGTCGCGATCGAGCAGGGCGTCTACGCCACGTTCATGCCGAAGCCCCTCGGCGGTCAGCCCGGCAGCGGCATGCACACGCACATGTCGCTGTTCGAGGGCGACGTCAACGCGTTCTATGAAGAGGGCGCGCAGTACCAGCTCTCGAAGATCGGCCGCCAGTTCATCGCCGGACTCCTTCGCCACGCGAACGAGATCTCGGCCGTCACGAATCAGTTCGTCAACTCCTACAAGCGCCTGTGGGGCGGCGACGAGGCGCCCAGCTTCATCTGCTGGGGCCACAACAACCGCTCGGCGCTCGTGCGGGTCCCGCTCTACAAGCCGAACAAGGGCCAGTCGTCGCGCGTCGAGTACCGCGCGCTGGACTCCGCCACGAACCCGTACCTCGCATTCGCCCTCATGCTGGCCGCGGGCCTCAAGGGCATCGAGGAGGGCTACGAGCTGCCGCCCGAGGCGGAGGACAACGTGTGGTCGCTGACGGATGCCGAACGCCGCGCCCTCGGCTACGCGCCGCTGCCCGCGAGCCTCGACCACGCCCTCGAGTACATGGAGGAGTCCGAGCTCGTCGCCGAGACGCTCGGCGAGCAGGTCTTCAACTACGTGCTGCTCAACAAGCGCAAGGAGTGGCAGGAGTACCGCTCGCAGGTCACCCACTTCGAGCTGAAGAGCAACCTCGAGATGCTCTGACCCGCACCGCATGTCGCTCGATCGGTCCGGACCCCTCACCGAACTCGCCCGCCTCGGCTTCAGTGAGCTGGGGAGCGCCGACGCCGAGCTGACCGAGCTCGGTGAACTCATCGGCGCGGCGAGGGAGGATCTGATCGACGGCGCGAGTCGGGCGGCCGATCCGGATGCCGCGGTCGCAGCCCTGCTGCGCATCGCGCGCCGCGACCCCGGGCCCATCCGCGGGTTGCGCCGTGACGGCCACGGCTGGGCGGCGCTATGGTCGCTCGTGGGGGCGTCGACCGGCTTCGCGGACTTCTTCCTGCGGCATCCGGATGAGGTGTCCGCGCTCGCGGGGCAGGGGCAGCGGCTCCCGACGGCCGACGAGCTGCGCACCGAACTGCTGGACGCGGTCGGCTCGGTGGACGGCTTCGCCGAGGCCGGGGGAGACGAGGCGTGGGTCGCGCTGCGCGTGCGGTACCGCCGCATGCTGGCCCGCATTGCCGCGTACGACCTGCTGAGCGCGTCGCCGGTCGACGAGGTGGCCGGGGCGGCGGCTGCGCTGGCGGATGCCGCGGGGGCCGCGCTGGAGGCTTCGCTGAGCGTTGCCCGGGTGCGCGTGTCGCGCGGAGTCGGCGCCGCCGGCCTGTTCCCACGCGAGCAGGTCGCGCGCACGTCGCTCGCCATCATCGGCATGGGCAAGGCGGGGGCGCGCGAGCTCAACTACGTGAGCGACGTCGACGTCATCTTCGTGGCCGGCGCCGACGACGCGCTGCTCGAGGAGATCGGCGAGAGCCGCGTCGTCGACATCGCGACGCGCCTCGCGGTGCAGACGATGCGCGGCATCTCGGGCATCGAGGTGGAGCCGCCGCTGTGGGAGGTCGACGCGAACCTGCGTCCGGAAGGCAAGCAGGGTGCGCTCGTGCGCACGCTCGACTCGCACCTCGCGTACTACGACCGGTGGGCGAAGAGCTGGGAGTTCCAGGCGCTGCTCAAGGCCCGGCCGCTCGCCGGCGACACCGCGCTGGGCGAGGAGTACGTGCGCGCCGTGCAGCCGAAGGTATGGACCAGCGCAGCGCGCGAGAACTTCGTCGACAGCGTGCAGCGCATGCGCGAACGGGTGACCGAGCACATCCCCGCGGCGGACGCGCCGTATCAGCTCAAGCTCGGGCCCGGCGGCATCCGCGACATCGAGTTCACCGTCCAGCTGCTGCAGCTCGTCCACGGCCTGAGCGACGACCGCATCCGCCAGCGCGGCACGCTCGAGGCGCTCGACGCACTCGTGGCGGAGGGTTACATCGGGCGGGCCGAGGCGGCCGCGTTCTCTCGCGACTACCGCGTGCTGCGTCTGCTCGAGCACCGCGTGCAGCTGCGCAATCTGCGTCGCACGCACCTCATGCCGTCGCGGCCTGAGGAGCTGCGCGTGCTCGCTCGCGCGACGGGCCTCGCCGAGACCGGCGACGCCGTGCGGGAGCAGTGGGAGGCGATCAAGCGCGAGGTGCGCGACATCCACGTGCGCCTCTTCTATCGCCCTCTACTGTCGGCGGTGGCCGCGCTCCCGGCCGAAGAGCGTGTGCTGTCGACCGAGCAGGCGCATGACCGTCTCGCGGCGATCGGCTTCACCGACCCGGCCGGCGCCCTCCGTCACATCGCGGCGCTCACCGCGGGTCTCAGCCGCAAGGCCACGATCCAGCGTCACCTCATGCCCGTCATGATCCGGTGGTTCGCCGACGGCGTCGACCCCGACTACGGACTGCTCGCGTTCCGCCGGATCAGCGAGCGCCTCGGCGACACGCATTGGTTCCTGCGGATGCTGCGCGACTCGTCCGGCGCGGCGGAGAGCCTCACGCGCGTGCTGTCGGGATCCCGTTACATCGGCGAGCTCATGGAGTGGATCCCCGAGTCGGCCGCGTGGCTGGCCGACGGAGAGCAGCTGCGGCCACGGACCGGTGTGGCGCTGCAGGAGGAAGCCCGTGCGATCCAGCGTCGTCATGCGACCGTCGACGACGCGATGCGATCCGTGCGGGCGCTGCGCCGCCGCGAGCTGCTCCGCACCGCGATGGGCGCCCTCCTGGACGTCCTGTCGATCGACGACATCGCCGCGGCGCTCACGACCATCACCGAGGTGACGATCCAGGCGATGCTGCGTGCGGTGCGGCGCGAGATCGTGCCGCCGGAAGACGAGGCGCTCGACTTCTCGATCATCGCGATGGGACGCTTCGGCGGAGGTGAGCTGGGTTTCGGGTCGGATGCCGACGTCATGTACGTGTACCGGCCGAACGGCGTCGACCCCCAGCGTGCCCACGAGCTGTCGCTGCAGCTCGTCGCCGCTCTGCGTCGGCACTCCGAGGACCACCGCGTGCCGCTCGACCTCGACGCGGATCTGCGCCCGGAAGGACGCAACGGGCCGCTCGTGCGGTCGATCGACTCCTACGCCGAGTACTACCGCCGCTGGTCGCTGTCCTGGGAGGCGCAGGCCCTTCTGCGCGCCCGCGGCATCGCGGGAAGCATCAAGCTCATCACCGCGTTCACCGAGCTCGCCGACGAGGTGCGCTACCCGGCGAACGTCGACCCGCACGGCCTGCGCGAGATCAAGCGCATCAAGGCGCGCGTCGAGGCGGAGCGCCTTCCACAGGGCGTCGACCCGACGCGCCACCTCAAGCTCGGGCCGGGCGGCCTCAGCGACGTCGAGTGGCTCGCGCAGCTGATCCAGCTCCAGCACGCCCACGCGATCCCCGAGCTGCGCACCGCGTCGACGACGGGGGCGTTGAAGGCCGCCGAGCGCGCGGAGCTCATCACCGACACCGCCGCAGATCGCCTCTCCGCTGCGTGGCGCCTGGCGAGCCGGCTCCGCTCGGCGAACACGCTCCTGTCCGGGCAGACGAGCGACGTGCTGCCCGTCGACCGCCAGAAGCTCGACGGCATCGGGCGTCTCCTCGGCTACCCCCCGCGCTCGGCGTCGCGCGTCGAGGAGGACTGGCTGGGCACGTCGCGCCGCGCGCGGCGCGTGTTCGAGAAGCTGTTCTACGGCTGACCTGGTGCGGGGGTGACGGATGCCGCGGCATCCGTCACCCCCGCGAAACGACGAAGGGACCCCGGTCTCCCGGGGCCCCTTCGGGCTGGAACTCAGACGCCGAAGTACAGCTCGTACTCGAACGGGTGCGGACGCTGGGCGAGCGGCTGGATCTCGTTCTCGATCTTGTACTCGATCCAGGTCTCGATCAGGTCCTCCGTGAACACTCCGCCCTCGGTGAGGAACGCATGGTCGGCGGCGAGGGCGTCGAGCGAGTCCTGCAGCGAGTTCGGCACCTGCGGGATGCCCTTGGCCTCCTCGGGCGGAAGCTCGTAGAGGTCCTTGTCGACCGGCTCGTGCGGCTCGATGCGGTTCTTGATTCCGTCGAGGCCGGCCATGAGCTGCGCGGCGAACGCGAGGTACGGGTTGCCCGAGGCATCCGGCGCGCGGAACTCGATGCGCTTGGCCTTGGGGTTCGACCCCGTGATCGGGATGCGGATGGCGGCCGAGCGGTTGCCCGCCGAGTAGACGAGGTTGACCGGCGCCTCGAAGCCCTTCACCAGGCGGTGGTAGCTGTTGAGGGTCGGGTTCGTGAACGCGAGCACCGCGGGGGCGTGGGCGAGGATGCCGCCGATGTACCAGCGGGCGATGTCGGACAGGCCGCCGTAGCCCTTCTCGTCGTAGAACAGAGGCTGGCCGTTGTTCCACAGCGACTGGTGCGTGTGCATGCCCGAGCCGTTGTCGCCGAAGAGCGGCTTCGGCATGAAGGTGGCGGTCTTGCCCCACTGCAGCGCGGTGTTCTTGACGATGTACTTGAACTTCAGGATGTCGTCGGCCGCGTGGACCATCGTGTCGAACTTGTAGTTGATCTCGGCTTGGCCGGCGGTGCCCACTTCGTGGTGGGCGCGCTCGACCTCGAGCCCGGCCTGGATCAGCTTGAGCACGATGTCGTCGCGCAGGTCGGCGTGCTTGTCGACCGGCGAGACGGGGAAGTAGCCGCCCTTGTAGGGGGTCTTGTAGGCGAGGTTGCCGCCCTCTTCGGCGCGGCCGGAGTTCCACGCGGCCTCTTCGGAGTCGACCTCGTAGTAGCTCTTGCCCTGGCGCACCTCGTAGCGGACGTCGTCGAAGACGTAGTACTCGGCCTCGGGGGCGAAGTACGCGGTGTCGGCGATGCCGGTCGAAGCGAGGTACTTCTCGGCCTTCTTGGCGACCTGACGCGGGTCCTTGCCGTAGATCTCGCCGTTACGCGGGTTGTAGATGTCGAAGACCATGATGAGGGTCTTCTCGTCGCGGAACGGGTCGACGTACGCGGTCGACACATCGGGGATGAGCTGCATGTCCGACTCATGGATGCTCGCGAAGCCCCGGATCGACGAGCCGTCGAACAGCTGTCCGACGGTGAAGAAGTCCTCGTCGACGGTCGAGGCCGGGATGTTGAAGTGCTGCTGCACGCCAGGAAGATCCGTGAACCGGATGTCGAGGAACTTGACGTCCTCGTCCTTGATGAACTTCAGCACCTCGGATGAATCACTGAACATGGAGACTCCAGAGGTAGGGCATTCGGGAACCGCGCCTGCCGGCGCACAACGACCGTATCGAGAGGGCATTGCCCGGCAGTGTCCCCCATGTTTCCGAGATGTTACGGCAGGCTGGGTGCGCATCGTCGGGGCCGGTCGGGCCCGCGAATCGGGGGCGCGTCGGCCCCGGGTAGGCTGGAAACGTGCCTGATGCCCCCGTCGAATCCTCGTATCCCGGCGAGAGGCTCGGGCTTCCCGCAGAGGGTCCCGGATCGATCGCGCGCCTCGGCCGACGCGTCGGCGCGCTGTTCATCGACTACGGCGCGGCCTACCTGATCTCCGGGTTCTTCGCCTGGGATCCGCTCGCGATCCTCGCGATCTTCGCCGCGATCCAGCTCGTCTTCCTTCCGACGATCCAGGGGAGTCCCGGCCACCGGATCTTCGGACTGCGGATCATGCGCGTCGACGGTGCGTGGGTCGGCCTGTGGCGCCCGATCATCCGCACGGCGCTGCTCATCATCGTCATCCCGGCAGTCATCTGGGACGCCGATCAGCGCGGACTCCACGACAAGGCCGCGGGTACGGTGCTCGTGCGCGCCTAGCGCGCGGCTGTGCGCTTAGCGCGCGGCGGTCAGCGCGGGCGCGGAGCGCGGACCTTCGTCGGGTCGATGCCCTTCGGGATCGGCAGCGACGTGAGGGACTGCGACACCGAGTCGATGCGCTTGATCACTGCGGCCATCGTCGCGCGGTCGATCTTCTTCGGAAGCGCCTTGATCGTCGACGCGAGCTTCGCGATCGGCACGTCATCGTCGCCGTGTCCGACGTAGAGGACGGTGACCGGCACGCCCGAGGCGACGCGCTGGACCTTGGAGCGCTCGTCGTTGACGAGACGCGTGAGGCGGCCACGCGAGCCCTCGCCGACGATGACGACGCCGCCGCGGCCGACGGCGCGGTAGACGGCCTCCTGCGTCTTGGGGTTGATGCCGACCGGCATGTCGCTCGCCTGCCATCTGCGGCCGAGCGACGTCGACAGGACGTGACCGGTCGCTCCGGGCATGCCGTCGATCTGGCGGTACATCGCGACCGTCGACAGGCGCGTCATCGTCATGAGCGACGCGAGCACACCCAGCATGAGGCCCGTGATCGTCCACAGGACAACGCTCCACCAGGCCACGGGCTGGACGAGGAAGCCGGCCAGGAGGCCGACGCCGACGCCCACGAGCAGGATGCCGATGAGAAGCCACGGGAGCCACGGGAACGCCTTGCGCGTGAACGTGAACAGCGAGCGCAGCTGGGTGAAGAATCCGGGACGCTTCTCGGGTGCGGTGGTGCGGGCGGCCATGACCTCAAGCCTACCTTTTCGCGCCCCCCGCCTCGGCTCCTCCCCAGCCTCTGTGCGGCCGCTCGCGTCCACAGCCCCGAGGGTGGTGAGCGGAGCGGCGACGGATGCGGCGCACCATCGAGACGTGGATGAGAAGGCCCTGCTCGATGACCGCCTCATGGCGGCCTACCGACCGATGCGGACGGTCTCGGGCGGCGACGAGTCGCCGTGGCCCGGCACGCTCGTGCGCGCGGCATCCGGTCACACCTGCGTGGTCGTCGAGTCGCGGCGCTTCGGTGCGGAGTGGCCCGGATGGTCGGCTGACCCCGAGGGGCACGTCCTGGGTGCGCTCGACCTCATCCGGCGCGTCGAGGGTCACGATGTCGTGGTCCCGGTGTGCGTCGAACGCGTGGATGCCTTCGTGCGCCGCCGTGAGGCGTCGGGGGCGCCGCTCTCTCTCGGCGAGACGGTGACGCTCGCCGTGAGCGTCGTCCGCGGGTTCGCGGAGCTCACCCCGGTCGGTGGCGCCGTCGGCCGCTGGTGGGTGACCGACACGGGTCGGCCGCTCTTCGCGTGCGGGGTCGCCGGCGACACGGTCGCGCAGGCGAGCGCCGAGCTGCTTCGCGCGCTCGAAGCGCCGAGAGCTGCCGCAGCACTCGACGAAGCCGTGCGGGCCGTGCTCGCGGAGCGGCCGTCGCGACAAGACCTCGACGCGGTCGAGCAGCGCCTCTTCGATCTGGCCCGACCCGAGCCCCTCGCCCTGACGGTGTTCGGCCCGCGCCGTGCGCGAGCGACGGCGACGACGGATGCTCCCGCCGACGCACCGTGGACACGACGACGCTCGGCGATCGCATCCTCCGAAGACGAGCCGCGCGGACTGCTGGCGACGATCCTGCGGCACATCGACGCCGACCTCGGCGACGCAGCGTCCCGCGTCGCCACCGACGTGTGGAGGAGACTGCGCTCGGTGGGGTCGGGTGGTCGGCGCAAGCCGTGGCTACTCGCTGGGGGACTCGCGGCCGCGATCGTCACGGGTGGGTTCGTGTGGCCCGCGGGGGCCGACGATGCTGGCGGCGGAGAGGTGCCCGCGGTCTCTGCCCCGAGCGAACGGGGCGAGGACGCGCCGCGCCCGCACGATGCGACATCGGAAGGCAACACCGATCCCGGGGTGGAAGACGGGTCGGAGGCTGTGACCGATGACGCAGACGAGGGTGCCGCATCGGACCGCGAATCGACGGATGCCGCCGCGGCCCCGGAGCCCGCCCCCGGTGATCTCGTGACGATCGCCAACGAGCTGTTGAGTGCGCGGTCGGCGTGCGCCGGCGGTGCGGACTGCCTTTCGAACGTGGTCGAGGATCCGTCGGCAGCGTTCCCGCCTGGGGTTGTCGATCTGCCGACCGACGCTCGGTCCCTCTCGCTCGTGGACGAGTTCGGGGGAGTGGCGGTGCTTCGCGTCGAGCGGGTCGATGGGGCATCCGCTGCGCAGCTCGTCGTGGTCGTCCGCGGAGGGGAGGGGTGGCTGCTGCGTGATGTCTACGACGTCGAGAGTGATTGAGCCGCGACGCGTGTGCGTCGCGGCTCAATCACTCGAGCGGGAGGGGTCAGACTCCGAGCTGGTCCTCGAACGCCGCCTCCTCGAGGCGGGCCTTGACCGCGCCGAGGAAGCGGGCCGCGTCCGCACCGTCGATAACGCGGTGGTCGTACGACAGCGCGAGGTAGACGTACGAGCGGATCGCGATCGCGTCCTTGCCGTCGACGGTCACGACACCCGGGCGCTTGACGACGACACCAGTGCCAAGGATCGCCGTCTGCGGCAGGAAGACGACGGGAGTGTCGAAGAGCGCGCCGCGCGAACCGGTGTTCGTCAGCGTGAACGTGCCGCCGGCGAGCTCGTCGGGCTTCAGCTTGTTCTCGCGCGTGCGCGTCGCGAGATCGGCGATCTCGTGAGCGATCTGCGCGATGTTCTTCGAACCCGCGTCGCGCAGCACCGGCGTCAGCAGGCCGCGCTCGGTGTCGACGGCGATCGACAGGTTCTCCGTCGCCGGGTAGACGATGTCGGTGCCGTCGACCGTCGAGTTGACGACGGGGTAGGCCTGGAGCGCCTCCGCGGCGGCGAGCGCGAAGAACGGGAGGAACGACAGCTTGTCGCCCGTCTTGGCCTGGAAGTCCGCCTTGACCGCGTCGCGGAAGTTCGCGAGCCTCGTCACGTCGACCTCGACCACCGTGGTCAGCTGCGCGGTCTGCTGCATCGACGCGACCGCGCGCTCGGCGAGCACCTTGCGCAGGCGCGACATCGGCTGGGTCGTGCCGCGCAGCGGCGACACCTCGAGCGGCTCGCGCTTCGCAACGGCCGGCGCGGCGGCGGCGGGAGCGGATGCCGCCTCCGCGGCCTTGAGCACGTCCTCCTTGCGGATGCGTCCGCCGACGCCCGTGCCCTTCACCGTCGCGAGGTCGACACCCTGCTGCTGGGCGAGGCGGCGGACGAGCGGAGTGACATACGGGATGCCGTCGTCGTCGCCACCACCGGGCGCGGGACGCGGCGCGGGAGCGGCCTGCGCGGCAGGCGCAGCCTGGGCGGGCGCGGGTGCCTGAGCGGCAGGCGCGGGCTGGGCAGCCGGAGCCGGTGCCTCAGCAGGCACGGCAGCCGGAGCGGCGGGCGCCTGCGAGGCCGGCTGGGCGGCCGGTGCGGGCTCGGCGGCGGGCGCCGGCGCCTCGGCAGGAGCGGGAGCGGCCTCGGCCGGCGCCGGAGCGGGCGCCGCGGGAGCGGCTGCCGCACCTTCGCCGATGCGGGCGAGCGGCGAGCCGACGGCGACGGTCTCGTCCTCCTGCACGTAGATCTGCTGTACGACACCGGCGACGGGCGAGGGGATCTCGGTGTCGACCTTGTCGGTCGAGATCTCGAGAAGCGCCTCGTCGACCGCGACCGAGTCGCCCACGTTCTTCAGCCACCGCGTGATGGTGCCCTCGGTGACACTCTCGCCGAGCTCGGGGAGAACGACGTCCTTGCCCTCGCCCGAAGGCGCGGGAGCGCCGGCGGCAGGTGCCTCGGCGGCGGGAGCCTCCGCGGCCGGAGCCGGTGCGGCCTCGGCCGGGGCGGGAGCAGCCTCCGCGGGCGCGGCAGCGGGAGCTGCCTCAGCGGCGGGTGCCTCAGCGGCGGGCGCGGGTGCGGCTTCGGCGGCCGGAGCCTCCTGGGCGGCGGGAGCCGCCTCGGCCTCGGGCTGCGCGGCGGCGGGGGCCGGGGCATCCGTCGAAGCGCCCGAGCCGTCGCCGATCTTCGCGAGGACCGCGCCGACCTCGACCGTCTCGTCCTCCTGGACGAGGATCTCTTCGAGGACGCCGCTGACGGGCGAGGGGATCTCGGTGTCGACCTTGTCGGTCGAGATCTCGAGGAGACCTTCGTCGGCCTGGACAGTGTCACCGACCTTCTTGAGCCAGCGGGTGACCGTTCCCTCGGTAACGCTCTCTCCGAGCGCGGGGAGGACCACGGAAGTGCTCATGAAACTGTCTCCTTCAGAACGTGGATGTCTCGTCTAGCTTAGTGACCGCACGCGCCGTCGATCTCAGAGCGCGTGGAGCGGCTTGCCCGCCAGCGCGAGGAACGCCTCACCCAGGGCCTCGCTCTGAGTGGGGTGCGCGTGGACGTACGGTGCGATGTCTTCCGGGTGGGCTTCCCACGCGACTGCGAGCTGACCCTCGGTGATGAGCTCGCCGACACGGTCGCCGATCAGGTGGACTCCCACGACGGGGCCGTCCTTCACCCGGACGACCTTCACGATGCCCGACGTTCCGAGGATCTCGCTGCGGCCGTTGCCCGCGAGGTTGTACTCGTACGAGATGATCGCGTCGGCACCGTGCGCCTCGACCGCCTGGGGCTCGCTGAGGCCGACGGAGGCCACCTCGGGGCTGCAGTAGGTGATGCGGGGGATCGTGCTCTCGGGCACCGCGACGGGCTTGAGGCCCGCGATCTCCTCCGCGACGAAGATGCCCTGCTGGAAGCCGCGGTGCGCGAGCTGGAGGCCGGGAACGATGTCGCCGACCGCCCAGACATGGGGTACGGATGTGCGCAGCCGGTCGTCGGTCGTGACGAACCCGCGATCGATCGCGACGCCGGCATCTTCGTAGCCGAGCCCCGCGGTCGCCGGCCCGCGGCCGACCGCCACCATCACGTAGTCGCCTTCGACGGTCGAGCCGTCCTCGAGGGTGACGACGGCCGCGGCATCCGTCTGCTCCACCGAGCTGAACTTCACGCCGGTCTTCGCGAGGATGCCCTTGCGACGGAACGCGCGCTCGAGCGCCTTGCTCAGCGCCGGGTCCTCGTTCGGGACGAGCCGGTCGAGCGCCTCGACGATCGTCACGTCGGCGCCGAACGAGTGCCAGATGCTCGCGAACTCGACGCCGATGACGCCGCCGCCGATGACGACGACCCTCGACGGGATCTCGCTCAGCTCGAGTGCCTCCTCGCTCGCGATCACGCGTCCGCCGAGCTCGAGACCCGGCAGCGTGCGGGTGTACGAACCGGTGGCGAGCACGACGTCGGTGCCCCGGTACAGGTCGTCGCCCACGCGGACCGCGGGACCGGCCTCCAGGCGGCCCTCTCCCTCCACGACCGTGATGCCGCGAGCCTTCACGAGCCCCTGCAGACCCTTGTACTTCTTCGCGACGATCCCTTCGCGGTACGCGCGCACGCCATCGGGGTCGATGCCCTCGAGGGTGGCGCGGATGCCGATCGTCGACGCGTCGCGCGCGATGTCAGCAACCTCGCCGGCGTGCAGGAGCGCCTTGGTGGGGATGCACCCGCGGTGCAGGCACGTTCCGCCCACCTTGTCCTTCTCGACGAGGGCCACGCGCTTGCCGAGCTCTGCCGCCCGCAGCGCCGCGGCGTATCCGCCGCTGCCGCCGCCCAGCACGACCAGGTCGAATGTGTGCTCGGCCATCAGGCCTCCTTCGCGGTCGTCGCCACGAACCGGATGAGCGACCGCACCGTCGCCCCCGTCGGGCCTTTGTCGGTGTATCCGTAGGGGCCGCCCTTGTTCATCCCGACGTTCGCGATGTCGAGGTGCACCCACGGGATGCGGGGGGCGTCGTCGTCATCGGACACGCGCCCGACGAAGTGCCGCAGGAAGAGCCCCGCGAACAGCGACCCGCCCGCCGTATCGCCGATCTTCGCGTTCTGCAGGTCGGCGATGGGGGAGTCGAGCTCTTCGACCATGTGGTCAGGCAGCGGGAGCTGCCACGCGAGCTCACCGACTTCGCGCGCGACGGCGAGGTACGCGGCGACGGTGTCGTCATCGCCCATCACGCCCACGTGGCGTGTGCCGAGCGCGATTGAGATCGCCCCGGTCAGCGTCGCGATGTCGACGAGGATGTCCGGATGCTCGCGGCTCGCCGCGGCGAGCCCGTCGGCGAGGACGAGGCGTCCTTCGGCGTCGGTGTTGAGCACCTCGACGGTCGTCCCGTCGGTCATGCGCAGCACGTCGCCGGGCCGTGTCGCGCGCCCCGACGGCATGTTGTCGGCGATGCACAGCCACGCGCTCACCCGCACGGGGAGAGCCTGGGTCGCGACCGCCCGCAGGACGCTGAGCGCCGTCGCGGCGCCCGCCATGTCGTACTTCATGCCGACCATGCCGGCCGCGGGCTTGAGCGAGAGGCCGCCCGTGTCGAACGTGATGCCCTTGCCGACGAGCGCCACGTGCGTGCTCGCGCCCTCGGGCGAGTAAGAGAGGTGCACGAGCCGGGGCGGACGGTCGGAGCCCTGCCCGACCCCGAGGATCCCGCCGAACCCGCCGTCTCGCAGCGCGTCCTCGTCGAACACCTCGACCGTGACCGGGAGACCCTCGACCGACTCGCTGGCACGCTCGGCGAAGTCGGCCGGACCGAGCCACTGCGCGGGGGTCGTCACGAGGTCTTTGACGAGGGCGACGGCATCCGCCTCTGCGGTCACGGCCGCCAGCTCGTCGTCGCCGACCTGGGATGCGCCGTGCACGACGACCTTGGACGCGCGCGCCTTCGGCGCCTCGGACTTGTAGCCGTCGAATCGGTAACCGCCGAGCGCGGCGCCCTCGGCGATCGGGCGCCACTGCGCGGCATCCGCGAAGGGGGCGGCGACGGCCACGCGCTCGAAGCCGGTGAGGGTGCGGATGCCGGCACCCACCGCGTCGCGGAGGGCCGAGTCATCCGGCGACGCTCCCGTGCCTACGACCGCGAGGGGCAGCGACGTCGCCTCGGGGGCCGACACGCGCTGGAAGGACGACGGGGCACCCGTGAAGCCGACGGCGAGAAGGGAGTCTCGCAGGCCGGGCCAGTCGTCCAGCTCGAGGTCGTCCAGTGGGGGGAGTGCCAGGAGGATCGCGTCGGCGTCGGAATCTCGGACAGGGTCGGTGCGGTACTCGAGGTCGGGAAACGACATGGCTCCCATCCTAGGTACGGGGCGGTTCGCTCTCGCGCGGCGCTGTTCGCTGTGAGCGGCATCGCGCGACGCCGGGGGTGTCGGGGCGACTCGTAGCATGGAGGCATGCCGTGGTCCGCGCCCCTCTTCGAACGCAGCGCATCGGCTCCGTCGGTTCCGCAGGGACTCCCGCTCGTGATCGCGCTGACGGGATTCACCGACGCGGGCGGCGCCGTGAGCGGGCTCATCTCGCATGTGCGCGAGGTGCTCGACCCGATTCCGCTCGCCGTCTTCTCGAACGACGTCCTCCTCGACTACCGGGCTCGCCGGCCGATCATCTCGTTCGAGGCCGACCACCTCACCGACTTCCAGCCGCCCCGGCTCGAGCTCTCGCTCGCGCACGACGCGCTCGGGCAGCCGTTCCTCGTGCTCGCCGGGTACGAGCCCGACTTCGCGTGGGAAGCGTTCACCGAGGCCGTGCTTCAGCTCGCGCACGCGTACTCGGTGGCGACCGTCACCTGGGTGCACGCGATCCCGATGCCCGTGCCGCACACGCGGCCTATCGGCACGACGGTGAGCGGGACGCGCACCGACCTCACCGAGGCGCATTCGGTGTGGAAGCCCCACACGCAGGTCCCCGCCACGGTCGGCCACCTGCTCGAATACCGGTTCGCCGAGTCCGGCGCCGCGGTGGCGGGGTTCGTGCTCCTCATTCCGCACTACCTCGGCGACACCGATTACCCGGCAGCGATCCTCGCGGCGCTCGACAGCCTGACCGTCGCGACCGGGCTCGTGTTCGCGGGCGACGACCTGCGCGACCAGAATCGCGACTACCTGTCGCGCGTCGAAGAGCAGGTCTCCGGCAACGACGAGCTCTCCCACATGCTTCAGGGCCTCGAGGAGCGCTACGACGCCTACATGGCGGGCTCGACCCTCGCGACGCCGATGATCCACACGGGCGATCTGCCGAGCGCCGACGAGTTGGCGGCCGAGCTCGAGCGCTTCCTCGCGTCGCGCCCGAGCGCCGACGACGACAAGGGCTGACGCCGTTCACACGCGTATTCGACGGATGCCGCGCTCCCGCCGAAAGGGAATGCGGGAGGCCTCCCGTGCGTTCTCTTGAGTGCGTCCATTGCGCGTCAGCACCGCACGCCAAGTGTGAGAGAATGGATGATCTGACCCATTGTCATCCCTCTCCGCGAGAGTTTCGCAGGCGCAGGGACTTGACAAGGGTCTTACTAGTGTCCGAAATCGACCGGGGGGCGACAGACACCCGCCGCCACTGAAAGGCGAACCGTGACCGCAGCCACCAACACGACCGCTCGCTCGCGCGCGAAGAGCGCCGAGACGGCCGCCGACGAAGAGAAGAAGGGCACGACGACGAAGCCGGGCTCGAAGACGGCCGGCGCCAAGAAGACCACCGCGGGCAAGACGACCGCCGCCAAGGCACCCGCGAAGTCCGCTTCCACCAAGACCGCGGCCAAGAAGTCCACCGCGAAGGCGTCTCCCAAGAAGGCCGCGCCCAAGGGCAAGGCCGCTGCCGACGAAGAGGTCGACGAGATCGAAGACGTCGAGCTCGACGATGTCGAACTGGACGACGTCGAGGCCGTGGTCGATGCCGATGTCGACGAGGCCGATGCCGAAGACGCCGAGGCCGACGAGACGGATGCGGCCGAACAGGCGCCCGCGGCCAAGACCACGCGCCGCCGCGCCAAGGCCGGCGAGCCCGAGACCGAGGCATCCGAGGCCTCCGACGATGACGACGACGAGGAGGAGAAGCCCGCACCGTTCCAGGAGCCGCTTCCCACCGGCGCGATCGTCATCTCGTCGACCGACGAGGACGACATCCCCGTCTACTCGACGCAGATCACCGGAGCGACCGCCGACCCCGTCAAGGACTACCTGAAGCAGATCGGCAAGGTCCCGCTGCTGAACGCGGCCGAAGAGGTCGAGCTCGCGATGCGCATCGAGGCGGGCCTCTTCGCCGAAGAGAAGCTGTCGAAGATGACCCCGGAAGAGAAGTCCAGCCAGCTGGGCCTCGACCTGCAGTGGGTCGCCCGCGACGGTCAGCGTGCGAAGTCCCACCTGCTGGGTGCGAACCTGCGTCTGGTCGTTTCGCTCGCGAAGCGCTACACGGGTCGCGGCATGCAGTTCCTGGACCTCATCCAGGAGGGCAACCTGGGCCTAATCCGTGCGGTCGAGAAGTTCGACTACACGAAGGGCTTCAAGTTCTCGACGTACGCGACGTGGTGGATCCGCCAGGCGATCACCCGTGCCATGGCCGACCAGGCCCGCACGATCCGCATCCCCGTCCACATGGTCGAGGTCATCAACAAGCTCGCGCGCGTGCAGCGCCAGATGCTCCAGGACCTCGGTCGTGAGCCCACGCCCGAGGAGCTCAGCCGTGAGCTCGACATGACCCCCGAGAAGGTCATCGAGGTGCAGAAGTACGGCCGTGAGCCGATCTCGCTTCACACGCCTCTCGGCGAGGACGGCGACAGCGAGTTCGGCGACCTGATCGAAGACACCGAGGCGGTCGTCCCCGCCGATGCGGTCGGATTCACGATGCTGCAGCGCCAGCTCGAGTCGCTCCTCGACTCGCTGAGCGAGCGCGAGGCGGGCGTGATCCGCATGCGCTTCGGTCTCGGCGACGGCCAGCCGAAGACGCTCGACCAGATCGGCGACACGTTCGGCGTGACGCGTGAGCGCATCCGCCAGATCGAGTCGAAGACGATGGCCAAGCTGCGGCACCCGTCGCGTTCGCAGTCGCTGCGGGACTACCTCGAGTGAGCGGCGAGGCGAACGCCGGCAAGGCGCTCATCGTCGCCGTCGACGGCTCGAGCTACGCGCGCATCCCCATCCGGACGCGTGTGGTGATGCCCGGAGACGATCTCGACGCGTTCGTGCGCGAGTACGCCGAGTCCGAGGTGCGCCCGGGCGACATCCTGTTCGTGACGGAGAAGATCGTCGCGATCACACAGGGCCGCTCGTACCTGGTCGAAGAGATCAAGCCGCGCAAGCTCGCGTACTTCCTGTCGAAGTACGTCACGCGCACGCCGTACGGCATCGGCCTGGGCATGCCCGAGACGATGGAGATGGCGCTGCGCGAGTGCGGTACGCCGCGCATCCTGCTCGCGGCGGCGGTCGCCGCCGTCACGAAGGCGTTCGGACGCAAGGGCGACTTCTACCGCATCGCGGGTGACAAGGCCAGGGCGATCGACGGCCCCACGAGCGGCACGATCCCGCCGTACAACAAGGCCGTCGTGCTCGGGCCGGAGCGCCCGCGCGAGGTCGCCGCGCACCTCAAGCAGCTGCTCGGCGGCGCATCCGAAGTCGCCGTCGTCGACATCAACGACCTCGGCGGCAACATCCTCGGATCGACGCTCGACAAGACCGGCGAGAAGCGGCTCCTCAGGATCCTGAAGGACAACCCGCTCGGTCAGGGGCACCAGTCGACGCCGCTCGGCATCGTCCGCGCCACCTGAACCCGCTGACGCAGAAGGCCCGGTCCCCGTCTCGGGGCCGGACCTTCTGCGTCAGCGCCGCGTCAGAACCCGATCGCCTCGCGATATCGGGGCTTGTGACCGGTGCGGATGCCGGTGACGCTCGGCTTGTTCTCGTACACCCCCGCGCCCCAGTTGCCCTCGACGAGCACGGGACCGTCGGGCGTCACGACGATGTCCCACCCGACGTACTGCACCTGGGGTACGACGCGCGCGACCCGGTCGACGAACGCCTTCACCTCGTCGACCATCGGCAGCTGGAAGTCCGCGATGCGGAACCCCGTGTCGGGATGGCTCTCGTGCACGTGGCCGTGCGAGTCGTAGCCGGGGCCCACTGCGTGTCCGGCATCGTCGAGCATCGTGTAGAAGCCGCCGAACGTCATCTGGTCGCTCACCGCGCCGCGCCCGAACTTCTGCGCCATCGCGAGGATGTGCGTCTTCTGGCCGTCGAAGAAGGCCGTGACGCGCGTTGTGTTGACGGTGCCGGGGCAGACGGCGGCGATATCCGGATGCTGCCGGATCACCTCTTCGATGAGCAGCTCTCCGCGCTCCAGCAGGCCGCGGTGGAACGCGTCCCAGTCCTCGATCTCGGCCGCGCGGTAGCGGTGCACGCCCGTGCCGGCCTGGCCCACGGGCTCTTTCGTCACGATCGTGCCCTGGCGCTGCGTGAACTCCCGGACCGCATCCGCGTTTCCCGCGTCGACGACCATCCACTCGCGCTCGAGGTGGTCGCTGAAGACCCGGTCGAACTCGACCTTGTCCTGGAAGATGTGGCGGTAGTCGGGGTGGTCGTACTTCTGCGACAGCTCGTTCGACACCGGGTGGGTCATGTAGGTCGCGCGCTCGGCCTTGCTGAGGATCGCGAAGTCGTAGTCCACGTAGTCCTGGAACCCGACCTGGCGGAATCCAGCGGACCACAGCATGTCGACGACGACGGCGGGGGTCCACTTGCCGTGCGTCTGCGACACCTCCTTGGCCCGCTCGAGCACCGATCCGACGTCGATGCGGCGGGCGCGTCCGGCGAGGTAGCGAAGGCGAGGCGCGAGGCTGAGGCCCTTGCGAGGCATGCGTGCTCCAGGGTCGGGAGTGGGGACCCGGATAGTCTAGAGGCGTGACCGCGGCCGATCCTGAGCATCCCTCGACGCGGACGGGCAGCGCGCCCCGGGCACGGATCTCGCACGCGGCTCTCGCGGCGAACGCGCGGGCGGGCGTGGCATCCGTCCCTTCCGGCGATCGCATCGCCGACCTCCGTTACGACGCTCTCGGCCACGGCGCGGCGGCGTGTGCGCGCACCCTCGCCGATGCGGGCGTCGACGCCGTGATCGCCGACGCCGACCTCGCCGACGCGGTGACGGATGCGGCGGCCGGCCGCCTGCGCGTGATGACGGACGGCGAGCCGACGCTCGCCACGGCCGCGCTGTACGGCCTGGACGGCGTCTGCGCTCCCGTCATGCGGCTGAGCGGCACGGTCCTCGGGATCAAGCCCCTGCGGGCGGGGGAGGGAGTCTCCTACGGCTACATCCACCGCGCCGCGCACGACACGCGCGTCGCGCTGGTGACGGGCGGGTACGCACAGGGGGTCGTTCGCGCGCTCGGAGAGCGGGCGAACGTGCGGGTCGGGGGCGCGCTGCATCCGATCATCGGTCGCGTCGCGATGGACGTGTGCGTCGTCGACGTCCAGGAGGCGGAGATCCGGCGCGGTGACCCGGTGGTCTTCTTCGGCGACCCCGCCAGCGGCGAGCCCTCGCTGCAGGAGTGGGTGCGCTCGACCGGCATGACCGCCGCGGAGCTCGTCGCCATGGTCGGGGCGCGTGTGCGGAGGGACCACGAGTGAGCGAGGCGACCCTGACGGTGGATCTCGACGCCTTCGCGGCCAACGTCGCGGCGGCGCGCTCACGCGTCGCGCCGGCCGACGTCATGCTCGTCGTGAAGGACGACGCGTACGCCCACGGCATCCCGCCCGTCGTCACGCGCGCGTGGGAGGAGGGGGTCCGGTGGTTCGGCGCCTTCGACGTGCCGACGGGCCGGGCCGTTCGGGAGGCGCTCGGCGACGAGCCGCGCATCTTCGTGTGGCTCGCGTTCGGTGAGGACGAGCTGCGCAGCGTCGCGGAGCTGGACCTCGATCTCGGGGTCGGCGACGCCGCGCTCCTCGAGGAGATCGCCGCCGTCGGCGGGAGGACTCGCGTGCACCTCAAGGTCGACTCGGGGCTGCATCGCAACGGCGTGCGGCCCGAGGAGTGGCCCGCGTTCGTGGAGCGTGCCGCGCAGCTGGAGCGCGTCGGCGCGATCGAGGTCGTGGGCGTGTGGAGCCACATCGCCGAGGCATCCGATGCCGACGACGACGCCGCGCGCGCCGCGTTCGACCTCGCCGTGCGAGAGGCCGAGGAAGCCGGGCTGCGTCCGACCCTCAGGCACCTGGCGGCGAGCGCGGCATCCTTCGCGCGCGGAGAGTTCCGCTACGACCTGTGCCGCATCGGGGCATTCTGCTATGGCATCCGTCCCGCCGGCGGGCCGAGCGATGCCGAGCTCGGCATCCGTCCGATCGCGACGCTGCGGGCGCCCGTCGTCGCCGTGGATGGGGACTCCGTGGTCATCGGCGTGGGCTCGCTCGACGGACTGCCGTCGACGCTCGCCGGTCGCTTCGACGTCGAGACACCCGCCGGCGCGCGTCGGGTGACGCGGATCGGCGGGCGTCGTTCATCGGTCGAGTCGTGGCCGGATGCCGCGCCCGGTCAGCTCGTGCAGGTGTTCGGGCGGGAAGCCGCCGCGAGCGCGACTGACCTCGCCGAACTCATCGGGACGATCGGCGAAGAGGTCGCGCTGCGGATGTCGCCGCGCGTTCCGCGCGAGTACCGGGGGAGCTGAGTCAGACCGTTTCGTTGAGCCGGGCGGTCTCGTCGTGCCACGTCGTGGCGACGGCGCGAAGCTTCTCTTCGTACTTGCGGCCGTGGTGCGCGCAGAACAGCAGTTCGCTGCCGTTGACCTCGGCGGCGATGTACGCCTGGGCGCCGCAGGAGTCGCAGCGGTCCATCGCGCTGAGACGGTACTCGAGGACGGCAGCGGCCTCAGTCGGTGTCGATGTGCTCATTTCTTGCCTCCTCGAATGCGTAGAACTTCCGTACCGGTCATGAGATACAACCACGGGTTTGTTTCGAGAATGCCGCGAACGGGTGACAGTTCGCTGACCGCGTACGGCCTTGCGCCTCGGCGCGTGTCTGGTCGGGAGCATCGGTGGCCCCGGTTACGCTTGAGGATTGTGACCACCGAGTACTCAGCCCATCATCTCCAGGTGCTCGAGGGTCTCGAGGCGGTTCGCAAGCGCCCCGGAATGTACATCGGCTCGACGGATTCGCGCGGTCTGATGCACTGCCTGTGGGAGATCATCGACAATGCCGTCGACGAGGCTCTCGGCGGCTACGGCACGCGCATCGACATCGTGCTCCACACCGACGGCAGCGTCGAGGTGCGCGACCGTGCGCGCGGAATCCCGGTCGACATCGAGCCGCGCACGGGCCTGTCCGGCGTCGAGGTCGTCTTCACGAAGCTGCACGCGGGCGGCAAGTTCGGCGGTGGGTCGTACGCAGCATCCGGCGGCCTGCACGGCGTCGGCGCCTCCGTCGTCAACGCACTGTCGGAGCGGCTCGACGTCGAGGTCGACCGCGACGGAAAGACGTGGGCGATGTCGTTCCACCGCGGCGAGCCCGGTATCTTCGCGAACGGCGCGCCCGACTCGGCGTTCACCCCGTTCGAAGACAGCAGCGAGCTGCGCGTGGTCGGCAAGGTCAGGAAGGGCGTGACCGGCAGCCGCATCCGCTATTGGGCCGACCGTCAGATCTTCACGAAAGACGCGGCGTTCAACCTCGAAGAGCTCGAGCAGCGCGCCCGCCAGACCGCCTTCCTCGTCCCGGGGCTCGAGATCGTCATCCGCGACGAGCGCCGCACCGCCGGCGGCGAGGAGCCCGTCGAGACGAGCTTCCGCTACGACGGCGGCATCTCGGAGTTCGTCGAGTTCCTCGCGCCCGACTCCGCCGTCACCGACACGTGGCGGCTCACGGGCGAGGGCACATTCACCGAGACAGTCCCCGTGCTCCAGCCGTCGGGCGCGATGGTCCCCACCGAGGTCCAGCGCGAGTGCCACGTCGACGTCGCGGTGCGCTGGGGCACAGGCTACGAGACCGTCCAGCGCTCGTTCGTCAACATCATCGCGACGCCCAAGGGCGGCACGCACCAGCAGGGGTTCGAGCAGGGTCTCATGAAGGTGCTGCGATCGCAGGTCGAGCAGAACGCGCGGCGCCTCAAGGTCGGCAACGACAAGCTCGAGAAGGACGACATGCTCGCGGGTCTCACCGTCGTGCTCACCGTGCGCGTGCCCGAGCCGCAGTTCGAGGGCCAGACCAAAGAGGTGCTGGGCACCCCCGCCGTGCGCCAGATCGTGTCGAACGTCGTCTCGCGCGAGCTCACCGCGCGGTTCACGTCGACGAAGCGCGACGACAAGGCCCAGACGGCCGCGCTGCTCGAGAAGGTGGTCTCCGAGATGAAGGCGCGCATCTCGGCGCGCGCCCACAAGGAGACGCAGCGGCGCAAGAACGCCCTCGAGTCGTCGTCGCTCCCGGCGAAGCTCGTCGACTGCCGCTCGAACGACGTCGGCGACTCGGAACTGTTCATCGTCGAGGGCGACTCGGCCCTGGGCACGGCGAAGCTCGCACGCAACAGCGAGTACCAGGCGCTGCTGCCGATCCGCGGCAAGATCCTCAACGTCCAGAAGGCGTCGATCAGCGACATGCTGTCGAACGCCGAGTGCGCGTCGATCATCCAGGTGATCGGCGCGGGGTCGGGCCGCACGTTCGATCTCGACGCGGCCCGCTACGGCAAGATCATCCTCATGAGCGACGCCGACGTAGACGGCGCCCACATCCGCACGCTGCTTCTCACGCTGTTCTTCCGCTACATGCGACCGCTCATCGAGGCGGGCCGCGTGTACGCCGCGGTGCCGCCGCTGCATCGCATCATCGTCGTGAACCCCGGCTCGAAGCCCAACGAGACGATCTACACCTACAGCGAGCAGGAGCTCCACGCGCTGCTGGCGAAGCTCACGAAGGCCGGCAAGCGGTGGCAGGAGCCCATCCAGCGCTACAAGGGTCTCGGCGAGATGGACGCCGAGCAGCTCGCGACGACGACGATGGATCGGGCGGGCCGTCTGCTGCGGCGCGTGAATCTGACGGATGCCGAGGCTGCGGCATCCGTGTTCGAACTGCTCATGGGCAACGAGGTCGCTCCGCGCCGCGAGTTCATCATCGACTCGAGCACGCGCCTCGACCGCGAGCGCATCGACGTCTGACGCCATGCCCGGTCCTCCGACGCGCAGCGACCGGCCAGGCTTCGACGCGGCGGCGATCCGCCGGTACTACGACCGCAACACCCGCGCGTTCCTGCGCTACGGTCACGGCGGTGGCGAGGGCGTGATCCACCGTGCCGTTTGGGGCACCGGCGTCGCCGAGCGGCGGGAGGCCCTGCACTACGTGGAGGACCGGATCGCCGACGTGATCCGAAGGTGCGCGGCCGAGGCTGAGACGCCACACGTCGTGGATCTCGGGTGCGGCGTGGGCGCGAGCCTCTGCTACCTCGCCGAGCGGCTTCCGATCCGCGGCACCGGGATCACGCTCAGCCCCGAGCAGGCGGAGCTCGGGCGGAAGCGGATCGCCGCGCTCGGTCTCGACGGTCGCGTCACGTGCCGGGAGGGCGACTTCACCGACCTGCCGCCCGACCTCGAGCGGGCGGACGTCGCGTTCGCGATCGAGTCATTCGTGCACGCCTCCGACCCGGAGCGCTTCTTCGCGGAGTGCGCCCGCCTCGTGAGACGCGGTGGGGCACTGGCGATCTGCGACGACATGAGGGGTGCGACCGACAGCGCAGCGGCGGAACGGACGCTCCGGCGATTCGTCCGAGGGTGGCACGCCAATACGCTCCTCACGCCCGAGGAGCTGCGTGCGATGGCGGCACGGGCCGGGTTCGTCCATGTATCCGCCGAGCGACTGACGCCGTATCTCGAGCTGCGCCGACCGCGGGACGTGGCGATCGCGGCGCTCATCGCCCCGCTCGGCGTCCTGCCGTGGAGGTCGACACGGCTTGACCCGCTGATCGGAGGCACGGCGCTGCAGACGGGTCTCGCCAAGGGCTGGATCGACTACGACCTCGCGGTGTTCCGTCGCGTGTGAGCGGCGAGGCGCGGGCCGCCCGAACCCCGCCTGCGTCAGCGGACGACGGTGCCGACCGCGGCGATGACCCCGTCGAGGGGCAGCCCCGAGGCGTCGCGCTTCGCGCCCGCCGACGGCAGCGCCCGAACGCCGCCGTCGGATCCCACGGCACGGGGTTCGTCGCCGATCCACGCGAGGGCGAGCGTGTCTTCGCCCTTGAGGAAGCGCTGCGCGCGCACGCCGCCCGTCGCGCGGCCCTTCGGCGGGAACTCGTCGAAGAGCGAGACCTTGGCGGTTCCGGCGTCCGTGCCCGCGAGCGCCTGCGTGCTGCCGGCGATCGTGACCACGACGGTGTCGGATGGCCCGGCCTGCACCGCGCCGAAGAACACGACCTTCTCGCCGGCGGCGACCCGGATGCCCGCCATGCCGCCCGCCGAGCGCCCCTGCGGCCGCACGGCGGACGCGTCGAACCGCAGCAGCTGCGCGTCGCTCGTGACGAAGACGAGCTCCGCGTCGTCGGGCGCGGGCGCGGCGCCGACGACCGTGTCGCCGTCCTTCAGGGCGATGATCTCGATGTCGTGCTTGTTGCCGAGCTCGGTCGCCGACACGCGCTTGACGACGCCCTGGCCCGTGCCGAGCGCGATCGGCGGCTCGCCGGCGAGCGGCACGAGCGCGACGACGTGCTCGCCGCCCGAGAGCCCGAGGTACTGGTCGGCCCGCGTCCCGGCGGCGGGCTGCACGGAGTTGCCCGGAACGGACGGCAGGTCGACGGGGGAGAAGCGGATGAGGCGCCCCGCGGTCGTGACGGCGCCGATGTCGCCGCGCGTCGTCGTGTCGACGGACGAGCGGATCGCGTCGTGCTTGTACCGCCGCGACGGCGTCACGATGCCGCTGCCGGCGTCCGCGGCGTCACCCTGGCGGAGGTCGGCGCGCACCATGCGGCCGGTCGCCGAGAGGAAGACCCGGCACGGGGCATCCGCGATCTGCAGATCTGCCGCGGAGGCGGCCGCACGCGACCGAGGCTGCACCGGCCCGCCGTTCATGAGCAGAGTCCGCCGCGGCGTGCCGTACGTCTCTGCCACGGCGTCGAGCTCGCGGGCGACCTGCTGCCGCACCAGCACGTCGCTGCCGAGCAGCTCTTCGAGGCGCGCGATCTCGGCCTGAAGCTCGTCGCGCTCGCGCTCGAGCTCGATGCGCGAGAACTTCGTGAGGCGACGCAGACGGAGCTCGAGGATGTACTCGGCCTGGGGCTCGGACAGGTCGAACACCGTCATGAGGCGCGAGCGTGCCTGATCGCCGTCGTCGGACGTGCGGATGACCTGGATGACCTCGTCGATGTCGAGGATCGCGATGAGGAGGCCCTCGACGAGGTGCAGGCGCTCGCGCCGACGCGCGAGACGGAAGCGGCTGCGGCGCGTCACGACCTCGATGCGGTGGTCGAGGTAGACGCGCAGCAGCTCCTTGAGCCCGAGCGTCTGCGGCTGCCCCTTCACGAGGGCGACGTTGTTGATGCCGAACGAGTCCTCGAGCGGCGTCAGGCGGTACAGGTGCTCGAGGACGGCCTGCGGGTCGAACCCGGTCTTGATGCCGATCACGAGGCGAAGGCCGTTGCGACGATCGGTCAGGTCGGTGACGTCGGCGATTCCCTGCAGCTTCTTGCTGTTGACCGCGTCCTTGATCTTCTCGATGATCCGCTCGGGACCCACGAGGTAGGGCAGCTCGGTGACGACGAGTCCCGTGCGGCGCGGTCCGAGCGGCTCGATCGAGACCTTCGCACGCGTGCGGAACGAGCCGCGGCCGCTCGTGTACGCGTCCTTGATGCCGTCGAGGCCGACGATGACGCCGCCGGAGGGCAGGTCGGGGCCGGGCACGAACTCCATGAGGTCTTCGACCGTGGCATCCGGGTTCTCGAGCAGATGGTTCGCTGCAGCGACCACCTCGACCAGGTTGTGCGGCGCCATGTTGGTCGCCATGCCGACCGCGATGCCGGATGCCCCGTTGACGAGGAGGTTCGGGAACGCCGCGGGCAGCACCTCGGGCTGCTGGAACTGGCCGTCGTAGTTGGGGATGAAGTCGACGACGTCTTCGTCGAGGTTCTCGGTGAGCGCGAGGGCCGCGGGGGCGAGCCGCGCCTCGGTGTAGCGCGGCGCGGCGGGGCCGTCGTCGAGCGAGCCGAAGTTGCCGTGACCGTCGACGAGCGGCACGCGCAGCGAGAACGGCTGCGCGAGCCGCACGAGCGCGTCGTAGATGGCCGCGTCGCCGTGGGGGTGGAGCTTTCCCATCACCTCACCGACGACGCGCGCGCTCTTGACGTGGCCGCGATCCGGCCGCAGGCCCATATCGGCCATCTGGAAGAGGATGCGCCTCTGGACGGGCTTCAGGCCGTCGCGCGCGTCGGGCAGGGCGCGCGAGTAGATCACCGAATACGCGTATTCGAGGAAGGACCCCTGCATCTCGGCCGAGACATCGACGTCTTCGATGCGGCCGTGGTCGGCAGGGGCGGACTCTGTGCGGGATGCGGGCATGGACGTTCTTCGGGCCTCAGGTTCGAAGGGGCCGTATGCGCGGGTGTGCGAGACTGGCCCCGATGTCCCTCAGCCTACCGGCGGACCCGCCGTCGGCCCGGAGCCTCACCGGGCTCGTGCCGCAACTGATCGACGCGCTGCGCCGTGGGGAGGGGTCGGCGCCGCAGGCGCAGCCGGGCGCGACGGATGCCCCGTGGTTCCCACCCGCGTCGAGCGTGATCCTCCTCGTGGTCGACGGTCTCGGCGTGCACAACCTCTCGTCGCGCTCCGGGCACGCGCGTTTCCTCACGTCCGTGCGCGCGAGGAAGGACGTCGCCCGGACGGTGTTCCCGTCGACGACCGCCTCGGCGCTGTCGAGCCTCCTCACGGGCGAGAGCCCCGGCCGGCACGGCATCGTCGGCTACCGCGCGCTCGAGCCCGAGACCGATCAGGTCCTGAACCAGCTCCGCGGGTGGGACAGCGACGGGCTCGACCCCTGGACGTGGCAGCGCATCGAGCCGCTCCTGCTGCGCGAGGCGAGCGCCGGGCGCCCGGTGTTCGTCGTGACGAAGTCCGAGTACGAGAACACCGGGTTCACCGTCGCCACGATGCGCGGCGCCACGTTCGTCGGAGAGAACGACTTCACGACGCGCATCGATCGCGCCGCCGAGCTGGCGGCGCGGCATCCGGGCGCCCTCATCTACCTCTACGTGCCCGATCTCGATGCGATCGGCCACCGCCGCGGGTGGGAGTCCGACGGCTGGGGTGCGGCGCTCGAGCGCGTCGACGCCGCCGCGCGGCGCCTCTCCGAGTCGCTGGTGCCGGGCGTCGGGCTCGTCGTGACTGCCGACCACGGCATGATCGACGTTCCGCGCCATCGTCACGTGCTGCTCGAAGAGGGCAGTCCGCTGGTCGAGGGCGTCCGCCACATCGGCGGGGAGCCGCGGATGCTCCACCTCTACGCCGAGCCCGGAGCGGCCGGCCACGTGCTGACCGCGTGGCGCGATGCCGAGGCCTCTCGGTCGTGGATCGTCTCCCGTGACGAGGCGATCGCGACGGGACTGTTCGGCGCGGTCGATGACGCCGTGCGGGCGCGCATCGGCGACGTGCTGGTCGCGGCGCGCGCCGGGATCGCGTACTACGACGACCGCCTCGCCGACAAGGCGCCGCAGCGGATGGTCGGGCAGCACGGATCGCTCACCGACGAGGAGCGGATCGTGCCGCTCATCCGCCTCGGCGCGTTCGCGCGTCAGTAGGTGACCCGAGCCGCCTCAACGCGCCTGCGGCGCATTGACCCGGCTCGCGTCAATCCTCGGTGCGCGCGCCGAAGACGATCTCGTCCCACGACGGCATCGCGGCACGGCCCTTGCGGCGACCCGACGACTCACCCACAGCGGACTGCGTGGGGAGGGACAGCGGCGCCGGCTCGTGCCGTTGCGGGGGAGCGGCATCCGGCTCTTCGTCCGTCGGCGTCTCGTCGTAACCCGGCTCGAGCGCGTCGAACAGCGCGACGGGGGCGTGCGTGCGGGCGGGCGCGGCCTCTTCGGCGACGGGCGCCGGCTCGCGCTGACCGCGGCGTCGGCGAAGCGCTTCGAGCAGGTCGGCCGTCTCGGCGGAGGTCACGACCGGCTCCTCGGCGCGCTTGATCGCGGCCTTCTGCACGGCGGGCGCGACCGGAGCGGGCAGCTCGGGCGACTCGAGGTCGGCCCCGGGCGGACGCCGCGGACCGAACGCGCCGCTGTCGAAGCGCGAGTCGTCCTTAGGCGGAGGCGTGTCGAGCGCGCGCAGGCGGGGGATGAGCCCTTCGGGGAGCGACCCCTGGCGCGAGAGCTGGATGGCGTCGGAGTTGAGCGGCGACAGCGTCGTCCGCCGGGGATCGAAGCCCCACCGCGCGTCGTGGTCGACGTCGTTCGCGGTGAACTCGAGCTTGACGATCCAGCCCGAGAGCTCCTTCCAGCTCGTCCACCGCTCGCCCGCTGCACCGGCCTCGCTGAGCTTCGCCCGCACGGCGGCGCCGAACGTCGGAAGCGCGTCGTGCTCGAGCTCGCCGCCGAGCAGCACCGGCACGGCGAGCGCCTGCCCGACGATGTGCTCGCGCTCGGCGAGGACCGGGCCCTCGTAGCGGGCGACGTCCTCGACGCGGATGCCGAGCAGACTCGCGACCTCCTCGGCCGAGAGCCCCGCCCGGACGTGGGCCTGGATCTCGCGCGGGCTCGCCTTGGGTGCGGACGCCTCGGCCGTGCGGTCGCGGCGCGCGCGCCGCAGCTCCATGTGCAGGGAATCGTCGACGGGAAGTGCGAAGCGCTCGCCCGACTCGGTGGCCAGGACGAGCACGTCGTCTTCGGTTCCGATGACTCTGAGCTGTTCCATGGGGGACGCCTCTCCGATCCGGCGGTGGTGACCATGCTGGCATAGGGCATCCCGGGCGGGGGGAATATCCGGCGCGTGCCGCGAGTTTAACCGCGGAGCGAATCGCGATCAGCATTTGCGAAAAGCACGGCAGTCGTGCAAACTATGGGCCGCCCGACGGGCATAGGCACGCTGCACAACCGGAAGTTGAGACGTTCACGCATGGCAACCGACTACGACGCCCCCCGCAAGACCGAGGACGACAGCGAGTCGATCGAAGCTCTCAAGGAGCGCGTGCCCGACAAGCTCTCGGGTTCGGTCGACGTCGAGGATGCCGACAACCCTTCGGGCTTCGAGCTCCCGGGCGCCGACCTTTCCGACATCGAGCTCGATGTGGTCGTCCTGCCTCCGCAGGAGGACGAGTTCACGTGCTCGAACTGCTTCCTCGTGAAGCACCGCTCGCAGCTCGACCACGAGGAGTCGAGCGGTCCTATCTGCGTGGAGTGCGCTGCCTGACCTGAGCGCGGCGCACTGCCGCAGCCAGCCGATCCGGCGTCCGCGAGGAGATGACCCACGACGGGGTCGGGTCCTCCGGATCGGCGACATCCACCACCACGATCCCGTCGATGCCGCCGCGGATGAGATGCCACGACCGCGGATGCAGTCCTGACCCGCGCGCGATACGCGCGTCCTCGCCCGCGAGCGCGCGAGGATTCTCGATCAGTGAGACGGGGATGTGGGCGCGCCCCGCCAGCAGCTCGCCGCCGCGCACCTCCACGACGGGCGACGCGAAGATCAGCGCGACGACCGCGAGCAGGCCGACGGCCAGCCCCGCGATGAGCGCGATCGTCGTGTCGATGGGTGCGAGCACGAGTGCGGCCATCGGCGCGCACACCGCCGCCGCGGCGAGCACCCACAGCGAAGGGCTCAGGCGTTCGCGGTAGGTCGGCTCGGCCGAGTCGCCGCCGACGTGACCTTCTGGCTTCTGCATTACCCTCGATGCGTGACTGAAACGGTGGACGTCCTCATTATCGCCCCCGAGGCTCCCGCCTACGCGCACCCCGGCGACGCCGGTGCCGACCTCTTCGCCGCCGAGTCGGTGCGCCTGGAGCCCGGTCAGCGCGCTCTGGTCGGCACGGGCGTGCGCATCGCGCTCCCCGAGGGTTACGCGGGCTTCGTCGTCCCGCGGAGCGGGCTCGCAGCCAAGCACGGGATCACGATCGTGAACGCCCCCGGCACAGTCGACGCCGGATACCGCGGCGAGATCAAGGTGTCGCTGCTGAACACCGACGCCGAGAACGCGTTCGACGTCAACGTCGGCGACCGCATCGCCCAGCTCATCGTCATGCCCGTGCCGCGGGCGCGATTCATCCCGGTCGAGGCGCTTCCCGAGAGCGTGCGAGGCGAAGGCGGCTTCGGCTCGACCGGATTCAGCGGGGGCGCGGCCTAGCCGCCGAGGCGCACCCAGCGAGCCCACGCGGAAACCTCCCCGCGACACACGAGAAGAAGACGGAGTCCCCGCATGACCGACGCAACGCCCCCCGACGCGCCGAAGAGCGCTCCCGCAGATCGGGCGACGTCCGGTCCGTTCGACGAGTCGGAGGCCAACCCGGTCCGCCCCTACATCGACCTCGGCGGCGTCAAGATCCTGCCGCGCGAGGGCCTGAACCTGCGCCTCGAGGTCGAGGAGCAGACCAAGCGCATCGTCGCGGTCGGCCTCGACTACGCGAACTCGACGCTCCAGGTGCAGCCGTTCGCCGCGCCGCGCAACGCGGGCCTGTGGGATGAGACGCGCGAGCAGATCCGCACCCAGATCCGCCAGCAGGGGGGTCGGGTCGAAGAGCGCGAGGGTCCCCTCGGCGCCGAACTGCTCGCCGAGGTGCCCGTCGTGGCGGGCGCCGACGGCCAGGCCGGCAAGCGCATCGCGCGCTTCGTCGGCGTGGACGGCCCGCGCTGGTTCCTGCGCGGCGTGATCGGGGGTGCGGCGGCGGTCGACGTCGAAGCCGCCGCGAAGGTCGAGGACCTCTTCCGCTCGATCGTCGTCGTCCGCGGCGGCTCGCCCATGCCTCCCCGGGACCTCATTCCGCTGCGCATGCCCGCGACCCCGGGATCGGCGTGAGCGACCCGACGGATGCCCCTGCCGGCGCCCCCGATCCGCAGGAGCCCGCGCCGCGCGAGCAGTCCGCGTCGGAGCTGATGGGAGCGGCGCTGGGCGCTGCCGCCCGCCGGGCGGGTCTCGACCCGTCGAAGGAGGCGCAGACGCACCACGTGGTGTGGGCTGCGATGGGCGGCTGGCGCGGCGTGCTGGAGTCGGTGCTCCCGGGCCTCGTCTTCATCGTCGTCTACACGCTCACGATGGAACCCGCGACGGACGACGGTAGGGCGCCGCAAGGCAATCTGTGGCTGTCGCTCGGACTGTCGGTCGGCGTCGCCGCAGCCTTCGCAATTGTTCGTCTCATACAGCGCTCGCCGGTGTCGGCGGCGCTCGGCGGACTCATCGCGGTGGCTGCCGCGGCGGCTCTTGCGCTGTTGACGGGGAGAGCCGAGACGAACTTCATCCCCGGCTTCATCACCAACGCGCTGTACGGCACGGCGTTCCTCGTGTCGGCCCTCATCGGCTGGTCGCTCATCGGCCTGGCATCCGGATTCCTCATGGGCGAAGGGACCGCGTGGCGACGCGACAAGCGCAAGCGGCGGGTCTTCCTCTGGCTGGCGATCGCGTGGGCGGCGCTGTTCTACGCGCGGCTCGCGGTGCAGTTCCCGCTGTACCTCGCGGGCGACGTGACCGCGCTCGGCACGCTGAAGCTCATCATGGGCCTGCCGCTGTTCGCGCCCCTCGTCGCGGTGACGTGGCTGGCGGTGCGCGCGGTGTACGCGAAGGCGCCGCGCGAGCCGGAGGCGGCGTCGGGGGAGTGATAACATTTATCTTGATATCAAGATAAATTGTCCCTTCGCGGAATTAGGACGACCTCACTGGCCGTCGCTTCTTGCGCGGGGGAAGATGGAAATGCGAGGCGCCCGCGCCCATCCCGCCGACAGAGGAGACTGACGTGTCCACGGTTGACAGCTTCGGTGCCAAGAGCACCCTGACGGTCGGCAGCACCGACTACGAGATCTTCCGAATCGACAAGGTCGCCGGCTACGAGAACCTCCCGTTCAGCCTCAAGGTGCTGCTCGAGAACCTGCTTCGCACCGAGGACGGCGCGAACGTGACCAAGGAGCAGATCCAGGCCCTCGGGTCTTGGGTGCCCGAGGCCGAGCCCGACACCGAGATCCAGTTCACGCCGGCTCGCGTCGTCATGCAGGACTTCACGGGTGTGCCGTGCATCGTCGACCTCGCCACGATGCGCGAGGCCGTGACGGCGCTCGGCGGCGACCCGAACAAGATCAACCCGCTCTCGCCGGCCGAGCTGGTCATCGACCACTCGGTCATCGCCGACCTCTTCGGGCGCGAGGACGCGCTCGAGCGCAACGTCGAGATCGAGTACGAGCGCAACGGCGAGCGCTACCAGTTCCTGCGCTGGGGTCAGACCGCGTTCGACGACTTCAAGGTCGTCCCGCCCGGCACCGGCATCGTGCACCAGGTCAACATCGAGCACCTCGCGAAGGTCGTCTACGACCGCACGGTGAACGGCGTGCTGCGGGCGTACCCCGACACGTGCGTCGGCACCGACTCGCACACGACGATGGTCAACGGCCTCGGTGTGCTCGGCTGGGGCGTCGGCGGCATCGAGGCCGAGGCGGCCATGCTCGGCCAGCCCGTCTCGATGCTCATCCCGCGTGTGGTCGGCTTCAAGCTCACGGGCGAGATCCCCGCCGGCGTGACCGCGACCGACGTTGTGCTCACGATCACCGACATGCTCCGCAAGCACGGCGTGGTGGGCAAGTTCGTCGAGTTCTACGGCGAGGGCGTGGCATCCGTCCCGCTCGCCAACCGCGCGACGATCGGCAACATGAGCCCCGAGTTCGGCTCGACCGCCGCGATCTTCCCGATCGACGACGTCACGCTCGACTATCTGCGCCTGACCGGTCGTCCCGACGAGACCGTCGCGCTCGTCGAGGCGTACGCCAAGGAGCAGTCGCTGTGGCACGACCCGGCCAACGAGCCGAACTTCAGCGAGTACATGGAGCTCGACCTGTCGACGGTCGTCCCGTCGATCGCCGGCCCCAAGCGCCCGCAGGACCGCATCCTCCTGTCCGAGGCGAAGGAGAAGTTCGAGGAGGACATCCTCAGCTACGCCGAGCCGTGCACGTCGGAGGACATCGTCGACCTCGAGTCGAAGCACTCGTTCCCGGCATCCGACCCCGGCGCCGTTCCGGGTGAGGAGGACCCGGTCACGCGCCCCGTGCACATCAACAGCGGCGGCCCCACCTCGGTGAGCAAGCCGATCACGATCGAGCCGAAGGGCGGCCAGCCTTACATCATCGACCACGGGGCGGTCACGCTCGCGGCGATCACGTCGTGCACGAACACGTCCAACCCGTCGGTCATGGTCGCCGCCGGCCTTCTCGCCCGCAAGGCGCTCGAGAAGGGCCTCAAGCAGAAGCCGTGGGTCAAGACGACGCTCGCACCCGGCTCCAAGGTCGTCACCGACTACTACGAGAAGTCGGGTCTGGACAAGGACCTCGAGGCGCTCGGGTTCTACACGGTCGGCTACGGCTGCACGATCTGCATCGGCAACTCGGGACCGCTCATCGACGAGGTGTCGTCGGCGGTCAACGAGCACGACCTCGCCGTCACGGCGGTGCTCTCGGGCAACCGCAACTTCGAGGGCCGCATCAGCCCCGACGTGAAGATGAACTACCTCGCTTCGCCGCCGCTCGTGGTCGCGTACGCGCTGGCCGGCTCGATGCACTTCGACTTCGAGACCGACCCGCTCGGCAAGGACGCGGACGGCAACGATGTCTTCCTCAAGGACATCTGGCCCGCGCCCGAAGAGGTGCAGGAGGTCGTCGATGCGTCGATCTCGCGCGAGCAGTTCATCACCCAGTACAAGACCGTCTTCGAAGGCGACGAGCGCTGGAAGAACCTGCCCACGCCGACCGGCCCCGTGTTCGAGTGGGACGACAGCTCGACGTACGTGCGCAAGGCGCCGTATTTCGACGGCATGACGATGGAGCTGACTCCGGTCACCGACATCACAGGCGCGCGCGTCATGGCGGCCCTCGGCGACTCGGTCACCACCGACCACATCAGCCCCGCGGGGGCGATCAAGGCGGGCACGCCCGCCGCGCAGTACCTGACCGAGCACGGCGTCGCGCAGAAGGACTTCAACTCGTTCGGCTCGCGTCGCGGCAACCACGAGGTGATGATTCGCGGCACGTTCGCGAACATCCGCCTCAAGAACGAGCTCGTCGCGGCGGTCAACAACGGCCAGATCGTCGAGGGCGGCTACACGCGCGACTTCACGCAGCCGGGCGGACCGCAGTCGTTCATCTACGACGCGTGCATGAACTACCAGGCGCAGGGAACCCCGCTCGTCGTCTTCGGCGGCAAGGAGTACGGCTCGGGCTCGTCGCGCGACTGGGCGGCGAAGGGCACGAGCCTGCTGGGCGTCAAGGCCGTCATCGCCGAGAGCTTCGAGCGCATCCACCGTTCGAACCTGATCGGCATGGGCGTCGTCCCGCTGCAGTTCCCCGCGGGGGAGAGCTGGAAGTCGCTCGGCCTCGACGGCACGGAGGTCATCTCGATCGAGGGCCTCGAGCAGCTCAACGAGGGCGTCACGCCGAAGACCGTGAAGGTGACCGCCGAGCCGAGCGAGTTCTCGCCCGAGGGCAAGCAGACCGTCACGTTCGACGCGGTCGTCCGCATCGACACGCCCGGCGAGGCGGACTACTTCCGCAACGGCGGCATTCTGCAGTTCGTGCTCCGCTCGCTCGTCTGAGCATCGCACGCCTCGCGCGTCAGGCCCCGGAACCCCGCGGTTCCGGGGCCTCTCGCATGCCCAGCGGGTCGAGCAGGATCGTGAGGCGCTCCTGGCCGTATCCGCCGTACTCGGCGAGCTCGGCATCCGTCGTTCCGTACGGCTTCTCAGACCGGCCGCACAGGACCCGCGGACTAAACTGGGTCGGGTCATCCGATCGTCGGGTGCGCCACGAGGCCGACTGCGAAGGGAGACGGATGCCGCTTCTTCCGTCGATCAAGGGTCCGCGCGACCTCGATGCGCTGAGCGTCCGCGAGCTCGAGCAGCTCGCCGCCGAGGTCCGCGCGTTCCTCATCGAGAACGTCGCCCGCACCGGCGGCCACCTCGGCCCGAACCTCGGCATCGTCGAGCTCACGATCGCGATCCATCGGGTCTTCGACTCGCCGGACGATCCCATCGTGTTCGACACGGGCCATCAGTCCTACGTCCACAAGCTCCTCACGGGCCGCCAGGACTTCTCCCAGCTTCGCGCGCGCGGCGGCCTGGCCGGCTATCCCCAGCGATCGGAGAGCCCGCACGACGTCGTCGAGTCGTCGCACGCGTCGAGCTCCCTGAGCTGGGCCGACGGCATCTCCCGCGCGCTCACGCGCACCGGCCGCCGCGACCGCCACGTCGTCGCCGTCGTCGGCGACGGGGCGCTCACGGGCGGCATGACGTGGGAGGCGCTCAACAACATCTCCGATGACAACGACCGCAACCTCGTGATCGTCGTCAACGACAATGGCCGCTCGTACGCGCCGACGATCGGCGGCATGGCGCGCTACCTCAACCGCGTGCGCACCGCCGAGGCCTACCGCAACCTGCACCGCAACTCAGACAACCTCTTCCGCAGGCTCGGCCCCGCTGCGCGCGCCGTGTATCGGGGCGTGCGCGGCGGCACGCACGGCTTCCTGTCGCGGTTCACGAACAACGCCGCGCTGTACTCGAACCTCGACATCAAGTACCTCGGACCCGTCGACGGGCACGACCTCCCGTCGCTCATCGAGACGCTCGAGCTCGCGAAGCAGTACGGGGCGCCGGTCATCGTGCACGCGATCACAGAGAAGGGCCGCGGCTATCAGCCGGCGCTCGACGACGAGGCCGACCAGTTCCACGCGGTCGGCAAGATCGACCCCGTCACGGGCCGGACGGTCGGCGTGAAGGCGGCCGCGGATGACTGGACTGACGTGTTCGCCGACGAGCTCGTGCGTGTCGGCGAGGCCCGCGACGACGTCATCGCGATGACGGCGGCGATGCTGAGGCCGACAGGACTCCTGCCCTTCGCGCAGCGCTTCCCCGACCGCGTGTACGACGTCGGCATCGCCGAGCAGCACGCGGTGGCCGCGGCGGCCGGGCTCGCGTACGGCGGGCTGCATCCGGTCGTCGCCATCTACGCCACCTTCATGAACCGCGCGTTCGACCAGGTGCTCATGGACGTCGCGCTGCACCGCGCGGGGGTGACATTCGTGCTCGACCGCGCCGGTGTCACCGGGCCCGACGGTCCGAGCCACCACGGCATCTGGGACCTGGCGATGCTCCAGCTCGTGCCGCACATCCGCATCGCGGTGCCCCGCGACGGCGAACGCCTGCGGGAAGAGCTGCGCGAGGCGGTGGCCGTGACGGATGCCCCGACCGTCGTCCGCTACCCGAAGGGCACGGCCGCACCCGAGCTTCCCGCGATCGAGCGCCTCTCAGACGGCGTCGATGTGCTCGTGCGCTCCGAGGCGCAGGATGTCCTCATCGTCGGCATCGGTCCGATGGCGCACGTCGCGGTCGACGTCGCCGGTCGCCTGCGCGCGCAGGGCATCGGAGCGACCGTCGTCGATCCGCGGTGGGTCATCCCCGTGCAGCCCTCGATCCTCGAGCTCGCGGCGGCGCACCGCCTCGTCATCACGATCGAGGACGGCATCCGCGTCGGCGGCATCGGCACGCGCGTTCGGCAGGTGCTGCGCGAGGCGGGCATCGACACCGCCGTCGACGAGCTGGGCGTCCCCGACGAGTTCATCGATCACGCGAGCCGTGAGCAGATCCTCGCCGACGCCGGTCTGACACCGGCGAAGATCGCTCACGACGTCGTGGCCCAGGTGCTCGGCACGCGCGTTCCCGTGGCGCGCGGCGCGGCGACGAGCGAGCTGCCGACGCTCAGGGCGTTCGCGCGCGCCGACGACGACCGCCGCTGACCGCGCCGACCGGTGCCGGCCCCCATCGAGCGAGGAACCGCGTCCGGCAGTGGAAGCATGGACGGGTGAGCACCGCCAACCTGACTCGGGAGGAGACCGCCGCGCGGTCGGCCTCCGTGACCGTCCGCACCGTCCGCGTCGAGCTCGACCTGACGACCGCTCCCGACCCCGAGAAGAGCGGGTTCGCGACGGCCAGCACGCTCGAGATCGAGACGGATTCCGCCGCCGGCGCCGCCGACGGCGGCGTCGACGCATGGGTGGACTTCATCGGCGAGGCCGTCGACGCTGTCGAGGTCGACGGCGTTCCGCGGCCCGTCGAGTGGGACGGTGCCCGCATCCGCCTCTCCGGCCTCCGCGGCCGCCAGACGGTGCGGATCGCGGCGCGCGGGGCGTACAGCCGCTCCGGTGAGGGGCTGCACCGCTTCGTCGATCCCGTCGACGCGCAGACCTACGTGTACACGCACTACGAGCCCGCCGACGCCCGCCGCGTGATGGCGTGCTTCGAACAGCCGGACATGAAGGCGCGGTACACGTTCGCCGTGACCGCGCCCGCGGGGTGGCTCGTGCTCTCGAACCAGGCGATCGCGTCGGCGCAGACCGAGGGTGACCTGCAGCGCGTCGAGTTCGCCCAGACGCTTCCGCTCTCCAGCTACATCACATCGGTCGCTGCCGGACCGTACCACCGGGTCGAGGGGGAGTGGCGCCGGGGCGAGCAGGCGATCGCGCTCGGGGTGCACTGCCGCGCATCGCTCGCGGAGCACCTCGACGCCGACGAAATCCTCGAGATCACGGGCCAAGGGCTCGATTTCTTCACGGATGCGTTCCGATACCCCTACCCGTGGGGCAAGTACGACCAGATCTTCGTGCCCGAGTACAACATCGGCGCGATGGAGAACCCGGGGCTGGTCACCTTCACCGAGTCCTATGTCTTCCGCGGCGCGTCGACCGTCGCGCAGCACGAGGCACGCGCGAACACGATCCTCCACGAGATGGCCCACATGTGGTTCGGCGATCTCGTCACGATGCGGTGGTGGGACGACCTGTGGCTCAAGGAGTCCTTCGCCGACTACATGGGCGCGCACGCCACCGCGGCGGTCACGCGCTTCCCGGACGCGTGGGTGACGTTCGCGACGCGCCGCAAGGCATGGGCGTATCAGCAGGATCAGCTGCCCACAACGCATCCGATCGTCGCCGACATCCCCGACCTCGAGGCCGCGAAGCTGAACTTCGACGGCATCACGTACGCCAAGGGCGCGTCGGTGCTGAAGCAGCTCGTGGCGTTCGTCGGCGAGGAGGCGTTCTTCGAGGGCGCACGGCGCTACTTCGCGGCGCATGCGTTCGGGAACACCACGCTCGACGATCTTCTCCGCCATCTCGAGGAGGCGTCCGGGCGCGACGTGCACGCCTGGTCGCGGGCGTGGCTCGAGACGACGGGCGTGTCCACGATCCGGGTGGAGCGCGACGACGAAGGCGCGGTCCTCGTGCAGACGGACCCGCGTCCGCACCGGCTGCGCATCGGGCTGTATGGGCTGCGCGACGGTCATCTGGTGCGTACGGATGCCGCCCACGCCGACGTGCATGCCGAGCGCACGCCGCTCGGCGTGCTCGCCCCCGCAGACCTCATCCTCCCCAACGACGGTGATCTCACGTATGCGAAGGTGCGCCTCGATGACGCGTCGCTCGAGTCCGTCGAGTCGGCGCTGTCGACGCTGGACGATGCTCTTGCGCGCGGGCTGGTGTGGTCTGCGCTGTGGGACGCGACGCGCGACGGCGAGCTGCCGGCCGCGCGGTACCTCGACATCGTCCGGCGTCACGCCGGAGCGGAGACACACTCGGCGCTGCGCGCTGACGTGCTCGCCAACGCGGCGTTCGCGGTCGGACACTACGTCGCGGAGAACGCCCGGCCGCGGGTGTGGGCCGCGTGGCTCGAGACGACGTGGCAGGGTATGCGAACGGCCGACGCCGGCAGCGACGCGCAGCTCGCGTGGGCGCGCGCCGTGGGCCTCGCCGCATCGCACGACGATGCGCGCGCGGAAGAGCTGCGCGGCATGCTCGCGGGCACGCTCGCGGGTCCGCACGGCCTGCAGCCGGATCCGGAACTGCGCTGGACGTGGCTCACGGCATTGTCGGTGACCGGGCACGCCGGCGTGGAGGACGCCGACGAGGAGCTCCGCCGCGACCCGACTGCGAAGGGCCGCACGGCGCATCGGACGGTGCTCGCTGCGCGACCCGACGCCGAGGTGCGCGCCGCCGCGTGGAACGCCGCGTGGGACGACACGACGCTCACGAACGACCACCTCAGCGCGACGATCGCCGGTGTGCGCGCGGGCGGACGGCGCGATCTGCTCGCGGCGTTCGACGAGGAGTACTTCACGCGCATCCGCGACGTCTGGGACGAGCGCAGCATCGAGATCGCCGCGCGCCTCGTACGCGGGCTGTTCCCCGAGCGCGACTCCCTCGATCTCGTGGATGCGTGGCTGACGACGAACGAGGATGCACCCGCGGCGCTGCGCCGCATCGTCGTGGAGCAGCGCGACCACCTCGCCCGGGACCTCCGGGTCCGCGCCGCACTGCCGCGCTGAAGCGCGGCGTGATCCTCGTACGCGGCGCACAAGAGAGGAGGACGGCCCCCGCGGGGACCGTCCTCCTCCTGCTGGAACAGGTCAGGCGCCGACGCCCTTGATGGGCGGGTGGTGGAACGTGTCGCCGAAGACGCGCTCGGACGCGCCCTCGCGATCGAGGTACGGTGACGCGCCGCCATCGATGAACGGCCAGCCGGCCCCGAGGATGAGGCACAGGTCGATGTCTTCGACCTCGGGGACGACGCCCTCGTCGAGCATGATCCTGATCTCCTGCGCGAGTCCGTCCTGCACGCGGCGCAGGATCTCGTCCTCGGTCGCGGGGGTCGAGCCGACCGCGCCCTTGAGCGTCTTCTCTGCGGCCTTCGTCCAGCCGGTGACCCTGCCGTTCTTGTCCTTCTCGACGACCTCCGGCAGCTCCGCGAGCGCGTGGAAGTTCTCGTTCGCGTAGAAGCGGTCGGGGAAGGCGCGCACCATGGTGTCCTGCACGTGTGCGGCGACCTTCCAGCCGACGAGGTCGATGAGCTGGAACGGGGTCATCGGGAGGCCAAGGGGGCCGAAGGCCTTCTCGACCGTCAGCAGGGATGTGCCCTGGTAGACGGCGCGGGCGGCCTCGCCCATGACCTTCGCGAGCAGGCGGTTGACGACGAAGCCGGGCGCGTCGGCGGTGAGGACCGCGTTCTTGCCGAGGTTCTTCGCGACGACGAACGCGGTCGAGAGCGCGGCATCCGCTGTCTGGGGCGTCTTCACGATCTCGATGAGCGGCATGACCGCGACGGGGTTGAAGAAGTGGAACCCGACCAGGCGCTCGGGGTGAGCGAGCTTCGCGCCGATCTCCTCGACCGAGAGCGACGACGTGTTGGTCGCGAGGATCGTGTCCTCCGCGACGATCTGCTCGATCTCGCCGAACACCTGCTGCTTGACGCCGACCTCTTCGAAGACCGCCTCGATGACGAAGTCGCAGTCGGCGTAGAGGCTCTTGTCGGTCGTGCCCGTCACGAGCGCGCGCAGCTTGTTGGCGGTGTCGCCGTCGAGGCGGCCCTTCGCCTCGAGCTTGCCGATCTCGTCGTGGATGTACGCGATGCCCTTGTCGACTCGCTCCTGGTCGAGGTCGGTGATGAGCACCGGAACCTGGAGCTTGCGCACGAAGAGCAGGGCGAACTGGCTCGCCATGAGGCCCGCGCCGATGATGCCGACCTTCGTGACCTTCTTCGCGAGGTCCTTGTCGGGGGCGCCGACCGGACGCTTCGCGCGCTTCTGCACCAGGTCGAACGCGTACATCGACGCGGCGAACTGGTCGCGCGCGACGAGGTCTGCGAGCGCCTCGTCCTCGCGCTCGAAGCCTTCGGCCTTCGTGCCGCCCTTGGCCTTCTCGAGGAGCTCGAGCGCGACGTACGGCGAGCGCGGCACGGTGCCGATCCTCGACTCGAGCATGCCGCGGGCGACCTTGATCGCGACCGGCCACTTCATGGTGCGCTCGAGCTTGCCCGGCTTGTTCTTGCGCTCGACCTTGATCGCGCCCGACAGCACGCCGTCGGCCCAGCGCAGCGAGTCCTCGAGGTAGTTCGCCGCGGGGAAGATCGCGTCGACGATCCCGAGCTCGAACGCCTGCTGCGGCTTGAGTGTGCGGTTCTGCTTGAGCGGGTTCGAGATGACGACCTCGAGCGCGTTCTCGATGCCGATGAGGTTCGGCAGCAGGTACGCCCCGCCCCATCCGGGGATGAGGCCGAGGAACACCTCGGGAAGCGCGATCGCCGCGGCCGACGCGTCGACGGTGCGGTACGTCGAGTTGAGGGCGATCTCGAGACCGCCTCCGAGCGCGAGGCCGTTCACGAACGCGAACGACGGCACGCCGAGCTCGTCGAGCTTGCCGAACACGTGGTGGCCGAGCTGCGCGATGAGGCGTGCGTTGTCCTTCGAGCCCAGGCGCGAGATGTCGGACAGGTCGGCGCCGGCGGCGAGGATGTACTGCTTGCCGGTCACCCCGACCGCCTGGATCTCGCCGGCCGCCGCGCGCGCCTTGAGCGCGTCGAGCTCCGCGCCGAACTCCTTGAGCGTGGTCGGCCCGAGGGTGTTGGGGCGCGTGTGGTCGCGGCCGTTGTCGAGCGTGATGAGCGCGAGCACCTTGCCGGACGGGAGACGGATGTCGCGCACGCGCGAATGCGTGACGACCTCGCCCTCAGCGAGGGCCTCCAGCGGAGAGAAGTCGACCTTTTCGTAGTCAGTCATCGATCGTGCTCCCGGTCCTCAGTGCTTCTTCTTCTTGCCGTCGTAGTGCGGGTTCTCCCAGATCACGGACCCGCCCTGCCCGAGGCCGACGCACATCGCGGTGAGTCCGTAGCGGACGTCGGGACGCTCGGCGAACTGTGCCGCGAGCTGGATCATGAGGCGAACACCGGATGCCGCGAGCGGGTGGCCGACGGCGATCGCGCCGCCCCACTGGTTGACACGCGGGTCGTCGTCGGCGATGCCGAAGTGGTCGAGCAGCGAGATGACCTGGATCGCGAACGCCTCGTTGAGCTCGAACAGGCCGATGTCGTCGATCGTGAGGCCGGCCTTCTTGAGCGCCTTCTCGGTCGAGGGGATGGGGCCGATGCCCATGATCTCCGGCTGCACGCCGGCGAACGCGAACGAGACGAGCTTCATCTTGGGCTGCAGGTCGAACTCCTTCACGGCGTCGCCGCCCGCGAGCAGCGACATCGTCGCGCCGTCGGTGAGCGGCGAGGACGTCCCGGCCGTGACGCGCCCGTGCGGGCGGAACGGCGTCTTCAGGCCCGCGAGGTCATCCATGGTGGTGCTGGGGCGGCGGCCCTCATCCTCGGTCGCGAGGCCCCACGCGCCGTCGGCGTCCTTGATCGCGACGGGGACGAGGTCGGGCTGGATCTTGCCCGCGTCGTAAGCGGCCTGCGCCTTGTGCTGGCTCAGCATGCCGAAGCGGTCGGAGCGCTCCTTCGTCAGGTGGGGGAAGCGGTCGAAGATGCGCTCCGCGGTCACGCCCATGTTGAGCGCACCCGGGTCGACCATGCGCTCGGCCACGAACCGCGGGTTCGGGTCGGCGTTCGAGCCGATCGGGTGGTGCCCCATGTGCTCGACGCCGCCGGCGAGCGCGAGGTCGTACATGCCGACGCCGATCGAGGCCGCCATCGTCGTGACGCTCGTCATGGCGCCCGCGCACATGCGGTCGATCGCGAAGCCGGGGACCGTCTGCGGGAGCCCCGCGAGGATCGCCACCGAGCGACCGAGGGTGAGCCCCTGGTCGCCGGTCTGCGACGTCGCCGCGATCGCGACGTCGTCGATGCGATCCTTCGGCACGTCGCCGTTGCGCTCCATGAGGCCGATCGTCGCCTTCACGGCGAGGTCATCGGCTCGTGTGTTCCAGTACATGCCCTTTTCGCCGGCGCGTCCGAACGGGGTGCGCATTCCATCGACGAAGAAGACGTCCGAGATCTCGGCCACTCTGCCTCCAAGTATTGGGATCGCGTCCAGCCTATGGTGAGACTGGGTATCACGAAATCGGTTGCGGCAACCTACGAAGCGGAATCCGCGCCGCTCGCCGCCGTTTGCGCGGAAGCCACAAACGCGTCGGCGATCACGTGTGCCGTCTGTTCAATCTGCCACGACCTCGCGCCCAGTTCAGCCAGCGCCCGGGAGATCGTCTGCGCAGTCACAGGTTCAGGCGGAGCCCACGCCACACGGCGGAGGAGGTCGGGCGTGAGCAGGTTCTCGACGGGCATCGAGAGCGCGGTCGCGACCTCTTCGACCGCGGGCCGCGCCGCCTTGAGCCGGGCGTCTGCCTCGGGGTTGCGATCGGGCCACGCGCGTGGGGGAGGGAGCGAGTCGCCACGCGCCCCGCGCTCGAGCGGAAGGTCCTTCTCGGCGCGACCGCGCTCGATCGCCGCCCACCAGCGGTCGAGCTGCGTGCGGCTCGCCCGGTCGGTGAACTCCTTCAGCGCCGCCAGCGCCTGCTTGCTCTGGGGGTCGGCCAGGACCGCGGCCACGAGCGCCCGATCGGGCACGAGCCGGCCAGGGGCGACGTCCTCAGCCTGCGCGAACTCCTCGCGCGCCGTCCACAGGGATCGCGCGACGGCGAGCGCCCTGCGACCGCGAACGGCGTGCAGCCCGCTCAGGCGCCGCCACGGCTCCTCGCGGGCAGGTTTCGGCTCCCGGTCGAGGACGGCGCGGAACTCCTCCTCGGCGAACCGTGTCTTGCCCTGCTCGGCGAGCTCGGCCGCGAGCACGTCGCGGACGTCGACGAGATGCTCGACGTCGAGCGCGGCGTACTCGAGCCATGACTGCGGGAGGGGCCGGGCGGACCAGTCCGAGGCCGAGTGAGCCTTCGCGAGGGAAATGCCGAGAGTGTCTTCGACGACGGCGCCCAACCCTACGCGGGCGCGGCCGAGAAGGCGCGCGGCGAGCTCGGTGTCGAAGATCGACGCGGGTTCGAGGCTGAGCTCGCGCAGCGAAGGGAGGTCCTGGCTCGCGGCGTGCAGGACCCACTCGGCGCCGCCGATCGCGTCCTGAAGCGGGGCGAAGTCGCCGATCTCGGGCGGGTCGAAAAGGTAGACGCCCGCGCCGCGCCGGAACACCTGCACGAGGTACGCGCGCTGGGAGTAGCGGAACCCGGACGCGCGCTCGACGTCGACGGCGACGGGACCCGTGCCCGCGGTGAGTGCGCGCGCGGCGGCGACCAGGCTCGCAGCATCCGCGAGCACGTCGTATTCACCCACGTGTCGTCCTTCGTATCCCGATCACCTCGATGCCCTCCGAGCCCGGCGGAAGGCCCGCGAGCATGCACACCAGCTCCGCCCAGGCCTCGACGTGGGGCGCCAGGGGCCCCGTCGGCGACCACGACGCTCGCAGTTCTATCTGCGATCCGTCGCCTTCGCCGCTCAGCGAGCCGAATCCCTTGGAGATCGTCTTCGTCGCCGTGCCGGACGCGGAGTGGTAACCGGCGCGATGCGCGTCGAGCGCGTCGACCAGCCAAGACCACGCTACATCCGCCAGCAGCGGATCCGCTCCGATGTCGGGTTCGAGGGGAGCCTGGGCGAAGCACACGATGCGCCACGGGCCGTTCCAGGGCGGCGGCTCGCCGGGGTCGTGCAGGAGCACGAAGCGGCCGGTGCCGTAGATCGAGTCACCGGTGTCGGCGTCGGGCCGCACATCGCCGGCCAGCGCGATGGCGTCGGGCGCGAGCCCCGCGGGCGCGGGAATCTCGCGGACGACCAGGTCGGCACGGAATCTCGTCGCCCGGACCTCGGCGGCCGCGTGCGCGAACGACGAGGATTCGGGAGGGCGAAGCTCGGCCACGCGGACAGACTAGAGTGATGGCTCGATGACTGGCCCCAGGCGCGCCGCGCGCAGCGGCGCCTCTCCCGCACTCGTCGCCGGCGTGAGGGTGGCGCTCACCGTTCTGAGCGCAGCGCTCGCCGGCATCCTCGGCGTGCTCGCGGTGCTCTCGACGCGCGTCGCACGCCGCGTCGTCACCCCGGCTGACCGCGTCGCCGACACGCGCATCCTGGCCCTCGACACCGCCGCCCAGACCATCACGCTCGAGCGCACCGACGACTCGGTGCTCCCGGGCCGCTACGGTCTGTTCACAAGCGGCACCGAGAACTACCTCAAGCTCGGGTCGGTGCTCGCGCAGGACGCCGCGAGCGTCAAGCGAAAGCTCCTCACCCATGTCGGTCCGCAGTCCCGCATATCGCGAGACGCCGCCTTCAGCGGCTGGTACTTCGACCGGCCCGAGGATCTGCAGCTGCCGTTCTCGTCCGAGCTGATCGGCTCGCCCCTCGGGCCGTGCCCCGCGTGGCTGTTCCCGGCCGGCGACGGCGACGTGTGGGTGATCGCCGTGCACGGCCGCGGAGCCACGCGCGCCGAGTGCCTCCGCGCCGTGCCGCTGTTCCACGGCCTCGGCATCACGAGCCTGCTGGTGTCGTACCGCAACGACGGCGAGGCGCCACGCAGCCGCGCGGGCACGTACGCGCTCGGGGCGACGGAGTGGCGCGATGTCGACGCGGCGGTGGGCTTCGCGCGCCGCCGCGGCGCCCGCAGGATCATCCTCATGGGGTGGTCGATGGGCGGGGCCATCGCGCTTCAGCTCGCACTCAGCTCCGCGCACCGCAGTGTCATCGCCGGGCTCGTGCTCGAGTCGCCGGTGATCGACTGGCGCATCGTCCTGGACTACCAGGCGCGGCTGATGAAGCTGCCGCCCGCCGTGAAGGACCTCGCCCTCGGCGCGCTCGGCTCCGAATGGGGGGCCACGATCACGCGCGCGGGCGGGCGCATCCCGTTCGAGCAGCTCGACGTCGTCGCCCGCGCCGACGAGCTGCGGCATCCGATCCTCATCCTGCACAGCGACGACGACGGCTTCGTCCCGTCCGACGCGTCGCACGACCTCGTCGTCGCGCGCCCCGACCTCGTGGAGATGCAGGTGTTCGAGGTCGCCCGCCACACGAAGCTGTGGAACTACGACCAGGAGCGTTGGACGGCGAGCATCCGCGACTGGCTCGACCGGCAGGGGCTCATCCCTGCGGGCGCAGGCGCAGATAGCTGAAGCCCGCCTCGTCGACGAGCATGCCCGCGACGCGTGCGTCCACGCGCGCCCGGACAGGGAGAAAGGGCGCGTCCGCGGGATCGATCGTCGGCGCGACCGTGACGCAGTACTCGTCGATGACGCCCGCCTCGGCGAACTGCCCCGCGAGCGACGGACCGCCTTCGCACACGATGCGGGGCAGGCCTTCGGCCGCCAGAGTGGCCACGATCGCCCGCGCGTCGAGGCGCTCGTCCGCGGCGACGGTGAGCACGCGCACGCCGGGAAGGCCCGCCCGCTCGGCGATGGCGTCGGCGCTCGCTTCGGGAACGACGAGCGTCACGCGTGCCGCAGCCTCGGCATCGAGCTCGAGGCGGTGTCCGTCGAGTCGCCCTGACGAGGTGACGACGGCGAGGTGCGCCGTCTTGGGCACGACGTATCCCTCGGTGCGGACGCTCTGCGCCCCGACGACCACGACGTCGGCGTCACGGCGGATGGCCCCGAGCACCGAGCGGTCGACGCGGCTCGTGAGCGTATCGCTCGTGCCGTCGGCGCCGGATGCGGCCCCCGTGAGGCTCGTGATCATGTTGAGCCGCACGTACGCGGGCTCGTCGCGACGGTAGCGCGTGCGGAGCCATTCGCGGCCGGCGTCGGTCGCGGCATCCGTCGTCTCCAGAGTGTGAGGGACGACCTCCGTGACGAGCATCAGGCAGTGTGGCGCTTGGCCCGGATCTGCCGCTTCGCCCGGGCGAGCATGCCCGTCATGCCGGAGAGGCGCAGCGGCGAGACCGCGCGACGCAGGCCGATCGAGTCGGGGAAGTCGTCGGGCACCGCGAGCGCCTCGGCGACCGTGAGACCAGAGAGCCCCTGCGCGAGGATGCTCGCGAAGCCGCGCGTCGTCGGAGCCTCCGGCGGGGCGGTCGCGAACATCGCCACGCGGTCGTCGTCGTCGACCTCGATCGCGATGAACACGGGCGACTGGCACTCGAGCACCTGCTCGAACAGCTCCTGATGGCCCTCGTATCGCGCGGGCACCGCCGGGAGCTCGTTCGAGTACTCGAGCAGCAGCTGGAGTCGTTCGGGTTCGGGCAGCTCGAGGAACTCGTCGCGGATCTCGGCGAGGCTCGCGGGCAGCGTGGTCTCGGTCATCCGCTCAATCATCCCACGGTGGTGCGCTGCCCGGCCCGCTCAGGAGCGGCCGGGCACCTCGCCGGGGGCGTCGCCGGTGACGATGGGCACGCGTACGGCAGAGCCCCACTCGGTCCACGAGCCGTCGTAGTTGCGGACGTCCTGGAACCCCAGGAGGTGCTTGAGGACGAACCAGGTGTGACTCGACCGCTCGCCGATGCGGCAGTACGCGATGATCGGGTCGCCCTCGGACAGGCCCGCCTCTTCCCGGTAGATCGCGTCGAGCTCCGCGCGCGGCTTGAAGCCGCCGTCCCCGGCGACCGCGCGCGCCCACGGGACGCTCTTCGCGGTCGGGATGTGGCCGGCGCGCAGCGCGCCCTCCTCGGGATACGCGGGAGCGGACGTGCGCGAGCCGTTGTACTCCTCGGGCGAGCGCACGTCGATGAGGGGGTTGCCGAGGTGCGCCAGGACGTCGTCCTTGTAGGCGCGCAGCACGCTGTCGTCGCGCTCCACGACGGGGTACTCGGTCCGCTCGCGGGCGGCGGGCTCGGTGGTGATCGGGCGGCCTTCGGCGATCCACTTGTCACGGCCGCCGTCGAGCAGTCGCACGTCCTCGTGTCCGAACAGCGAGAACACCCACAGCGCGTACGCCGCCCACCAGTTGTTCTTGTCGCCGTAGATGACGACGGTGTCGTCGCGGCCGATGCCCTTGCTGCTGAGCAGCTCGGCGAATCCGGCGCCGTCGACGTAGTCGCGCACAACCGGGTCGTTCAGCTCGGTGTGCCAGTCGACCTTGACCGCCCCCGGGATGTGACCGGTCTCGTACAGCAGCACGTCTTCGTCGGACTCGACCACGACCAGGCCGGGCTGTCCGAGGCGTGCTTCGAGCCACTCGCCGGTCACGAGCCGGCCGGGCTCGGCGTAATCGGCGAACTTGGGCGAAGACGTGTCGAACTCAACGGTCACCGGATGCTCCTCGGGTCTCGGCGTGCGGGAACGGCGTAGGGTGATTGCATCCCTCGCCGCGCTGCCTACGACGATAGGGTCCCGCGCGGGGGAGCGCACTCTTTCCGTAATCCTGTTACCGCGAGGCTTCCGCCTGCGGTCGAACCACGAGACGAGCACATGACAACGACTGCGGCACGCTCCGGCATCGTGCGCCTCGCTGAGCGGGCGCCCCAGCTGTCCGGCGCCGAGATGGTCGCTCAGCTCGTTCCGCCGCCGCAGTTCGACCAGGCGACGTTCGAGTCGTATCAGGCAGACCCGGCGTATCCGTCGCAGCAGGAGGCGAAGGACCTCCTCATCTCGTTCGCAGGCGGTGGAGCGGCGCCCGCGAAGGGCGGGTTCTTCAAGCGCGCGAAGAAGGGTCCGGAGCTCAAGCCCGGCGTCTACCTCGACGGCGGCTTCGGCGTCGGCAAGACCCACCTGCTCGCCGCGATCTATCACGCGATGCCCGTGCGACGGAAGTACTTCGGCTCGTTCATCGAGTACACGGCTCTCGTCGGCGCACTCGGGTACAAGAACACGGTCGACCTCTTCCGCGGCGCCGACCTCCTCTGCATCGACGAGTTCGAGCTGGACGACCCGGGCGACACGATGGTGATGACGCGCCTGCTCGGCGAGCTGGTCGCAGGCGGCACGCGCCTCGCGGCGACGAGCAACACCCCGCCCAACGCCCTCGGCGAGGGCCGCTTCGCAGCGCAGGACTTCCTGCGCGAGATCCACGCGATGGCCGCGAGCTTCCAGACCATCCGCATCGACGGCACGGACTATCGGCACCGCGCGGTCGACGGACACGCGGTCTCTCTCGACGCCGATGCATATGAGGCCGAGATCACGGATGCGGCGACTCGCGGCCTCGTCTCGGACGACGCGTTCTCCGACCTCATCTCCCACCTCGCGCGCGTGCACCCGTCGCGGTACATCCGCCTCATCGAGGGACTGTCCCTCGTCGGCCTCCGCGATGTCGCCGAATTCGACGACCAGTCCGCCGCCCTGCGGTTCGTCGCGTTCATCGACCGTGTCTACGACGCCCAGATCCCCATCCGCGCCACCGGCGTCACGCTCGACGGCGTCTTCCCCGCGGAGATGCTCGCGGGCGGCTACCGCAAGAAGTACCTGCGGGCCATCTCTCGCCTCGTCGCGTCCACCCTCGCGTGACACGCGCGCACGCGCTTCGCTGAGCGAACTCGCGGCGCGTTCCCGCCCCTCTGAAACGTGATGTTTACGTCAGAGCGGGTCGCGTAACGCGCGCGAAACAAGACACGCACGGCGTTGGAAACGGTGCGTCGCGAGACTGGGCCTCGCCCGGAGACAAGCAACCCGAAACCGCGTGACCTCCGGCGTCCCTCGAGTAACACGACATGGATGAGGATTCTCATGGACAGCGGTAACCTCGCCTGGTCCGTCGCAGCGACGGCCTTGGTGCTCTTCATGACGCCGGGAGTGGCGTTCTTCTACGGTGGGCTGGTCAAGGCGAAGAGCGTCGTCAGCATGATGATGATGAGCTTCGGCGCGCTCGCGCTCGTCGGCGTGCTGTGGGTTCTCTACGGGTTCAACATGAGCGCCGTCGAGAGTCCTTGGGCGTTCGCCGGCAACCCGTTCTCGGACTTCGGCCTCGCCAACGCCGACAGCGACACGCTCGTCGGCGCGACCTACGGTGCGACGTTCGCGATCATCACCGTCGCCCTGATCTCGGGCGCGATCGCCGACCGCGCGAAGTTCGGCGCATGGATGATCTTCGCCGGCATCTGGGCGACGCTCGTCTACTTCCCGGTCGCGGCCTGGGTCTGGGGCGGCGGCTGGGTCATGAGCCTCGGTGAGACCTTCGGGTTCTCGACGAGCGTCATCGACTATGCGGGTGGTACCGCCGTGCACATCAACGCCGGTGCCGCGGCCCTCGGCCTCGCGCTCGTGCTCGGCAAGCGCATCGGCTTCCAGAAGGGCATCCAGAAGCCGCACAACGTCCCGCTCGTGCTCCTCGGGGCCTCGATCCTGTGGTTCGGCTGGTTCGGCTTCAACGCGGGCGCGGAGGGCACCTTCGGCCTGCTGGGCACCCCGGACTCGAGCGTCGGCCTCATCGTCGTGAACACGCTCGGCGCCACCGCCGCCGCGATCATCGGCTGGCTCATCGTCGAGAAGTTCAAGGACGGCAAGGCCACGTCGGTCGGCGCCGCCTCGGGTGCGGTCGCGGGTCTCGTCGCGATCACCCCCTCGTGCGCCAACCTGACCCCCGGCTGGGCGCTCCTGCTCGGCGTCGTCGCCGGCGCCGTGTGCGCCCTCGCGGTCGAGCTCAAGTGGAAGCTCGGCTACGACGACTCGCTCGACGTGGTCGGCATCCACCTCGTCGGCGGCCTCATCGGCACGATCTACCTCGGCTTCTTCGCGACCGAGACGGGCCTCTTCCTCGGCGGTGGATGGGAGCAGCTCGTGCTGCAGGTCGTCGCGGCGATCGGCGTGCTCCTCTACTCCTTCGTGGCTGCGTGGGTCATCGGCTTCGCGGTCGAGAAGACGATCGGCTTCCGCATCAAGAACGAGGACGAGCTCGCGGGCGTCGACACCGTCGTGCACGGCGAAGAGGGCTACCTTCTGGCCGATCGGACCTGACCCCGGTACGAAACCCGGATCCCCCCACTGGGTCTCGCACTGCAGAGAGCAGGGGCGTCGCGGCATGAGCCGCGGCGCCCCTGTCGCGTGCGCAGGAGCCTGCCGGGAACGGGCGGGCGGCGGCGCTAGGGTTTCGGACGTGACCAAACACAAGGGCCTTCTCGCGATGCTGGGTGGGCTGCTCAGACCGTCCAAGCGCACCACCAGGATCGTCGGCGAAGAGGATCAGCCGGGACGCACCGGCGTTTCTGCGACGATAGAGCTCGCACCTCCCGCCTCCGGCGCTCTGCGGCTGCACTACGCACCGGCACCCGACGGAGACCCCGATGGGGGCGAAGTGGTGTGGACGTGGGTTCCCTACGCGGAGCGCGATGGTCGGGGCAAAGACCGCCCGGTGCTCGTGATCGGGCGGCAGGACGCCGAGCGCGTGTATGCGATCAAGCTCACGAGCCAGTCTCGCGACGGTGACCGCGACTTCCTCCACGTGGGATCCGGTGCGTGGGATTCGAAGGGCCGCCCGTCATGGGCGGACATCGACCAGCTCTACAGCGTCCACGTCGACGGCATGCGCCGCGAGGCATCCGCCCTCGATCCCGAGCGGTTCGCGCGCGTCGCGGACGCCCTGCAGCGCCGCTACGGCTGGAAGGTGGCGAGCTGATGCGCGCGTGGCCGAATCGAGCCGGATGCGCCGTGTTCGCCGCGCTCGCCGCGGCATGGGCCCTGTTCCTCCTGCCGCAGCAAGCGGTCGTGTGGTCGGGTACGGGGGCGCCCGGGTGGGCGATCGCCCTGACGCGGACGCCGTTGTACGTCGGCATCCGCGGCGCACTGTCGGGCGCCGGCCTTCTCGACCTCTACCTAATGTTCGGCGCCGCGGTCGGCCTGTCGTTCGTGCTGCTGTGGCTGGCGATGGGACCGACGCTCGCGCGCGTCGGATGGAGCGGGCGCGTCTACGGCGTCCTGTTCCTCGTGCTCGCGGTCGTGATCGTCTTGAGCTACGTGAATCACGCGCCGGGTGCGCCGCTGCATTTCCTGTGGGGGTGGGAGGGGCCGGTGCTCATCCTCCTGGGACTCTGGGGGATCGTCGCCGCCTTCGCACCCGGCGCGCCGCGCCTGCCCCTCTGGGAGTCGCTGACGCTCGGGCTCACGCTTCCGATCGCGGCATTGGCGACCCTGATCGGCTCGTATTACCCGCACGGCCCTGCCGTCGCGCTCGGGCTGGTCGCGTTCGCGTTCGCCCTGTGGGCTCCGCGAGTCGATGTGGTGGGCGATACCAGACTCGAACTGATGACCTCTTCCGTGTGAAGGAAGCGCGCTACCAACTGCGCCAATCGCCCGTGCTCCGTGGGGAACGAGTAATGATCCTACCGGATGCGACACGCGCGCTCGAACCATCGCGGAGATGACACGCGCGGGGTTCGTTCGGTTTTGCAGGATGACGAGGATCGGCTAAAGTCTTTCAAGTGCCCGGGGTGCGAATCCCGGACGCGAAATGCGGATGTAGCGCAGTTGGTAGCGCATCACCTTGCCAAGGTGAGGGTCGCGAGTTCGAGTCTCGTCATCCGCTCGAGTGCAGGGGTTTTCTGCCCGGAGCGATCCGGAACGGGGACCGCGGCACGTGGGGTCAAACCACACGCGGTGGCGTGGCCGAGCGGCTAGGCACCGGCCTGCAAAGCCGTTTACACGGGTTCGAATCCCGTCGCCACCTCCACTCCCGGTCCCGACCGGAGCATGACTCGGGCGATTGGCGCAGCGGTAGCGCGCTTCCCTGACACGGAAGAGGTCACTGGTTCGATCCCAGTATCGCCCACCACTCGAAACCCGCGGAATTCCGCGGGTTTTCTGCATGTCGGGGATCCTCGTCCAATGTGCGACCTCACCGCGGCATGATCAGAAAAGCTGACCCGCACGGCGTCGAGAGACTCCACGAACAAGCGGGACGCCGCCAGTTGCCGGGGGCCTTATCGTTGCCACCGCTTCGCTAGGCGCGCATGCCGGCCGCGATGCGACGATCGAGGTCGTCGAGCTCGTCCATGAGGTCGCTGGCGGCCCACACGCGGTCGCGCTTGCGTCCGGTGATTTCGTGGATGATGCCTTCCTCTTCCAGCCGTGCCAGCGCCGTGTACACCGCCTGACTCGTGGCTCCCGCTGCCCGCTCGACATCGTCGACGCCCATGACCGGGTTGTCGAAGAACGCGGGAATGAGCTTCGCGGCCGTCGAGCCGCGACGTGCATCGGTGCGCTCCGCCCACTCGCGCGGGAGACTCTTGATCCGCTGCACGGACACTCGACCCTCTTCGGCCGCGATGGCGGCGGCACGGCACATCAGCCGCAGCAGCGGCTCGACCTCGCCTTCCCGGTACGCGCCGAGTGCGTCGAAGTAGTCGTCCCGCCGGGCCAGGAGCCCGCTCGCGACCGGGACGACGGTGTTCCTGGTGACACCGCGGCGGCGGAGGATCGCGCCGATGAGGGCTCGGCCGATGCGGCCGTTCCCGTCGCCGAACGGATGGATGGACTCGAACTGGGCGTGCGCAATCGTCGCCTGGACCATCGTGGGGAGGTCATCCCGGTTCGTGAAGGCGACCAAGTCGGCGAGCAGCCCGTGGACGCGTGCGGGCGCGGGTGGGACATACAGCGCCCCCCGTGGGCTGTGGTCGCTTCCACCGATCCAGTTCTGGTCGTCTCGCACACGCCCCGCGTACGCGCCCTCCACGGGATCGTCGCTCATCAGCGCCGCATGCGCGTTCTCGATGTCAGTGCGCTCGATCCGGCCGTTCTGCCCGGCCGAGTCCACCATCGCGCTCAGCGCCTTGGTCGCGGCTACCATGCTCACCGCGGACGGGTTCGACCGGTTGCCGGCAATGGCGCGCGCGAAGTCCGCTGCGCTCGCGCTGATCCGCTCGATCTTGGACGACGCGACCGACTCGCTTCGGATCATGAACCTGGCCAGCGCTGTCGGCTGTCCGCTCGCCTCACCGTCCATTGCACCGAGCGCGACGAGTGCCCGCTCGCTCGCCGCCATCAGATGCGGGGGCAGCGGAAAGTCGAGCTCCGCGATGACCGGCGGCAACCGGGTCTCGACTTCGATGAGCATCCGATCCGCACGTGTGCCACCGCGTACCGACTGACGCCACGGCACGATCTCGCTACCGTGTGCCGGCCAATCCGCCACAACCATGAGCAATCCTCTCGTTATTCAAGGATAGCGCTGATAACCTTGAATTATTGGGCTGCTATTCGAGGTTGTCGGCTCGCATTCACCGCACCCGCTCGCTCGGATACACAGGCCGGATGTGCCGCGCGAAGTAGCGGCCGGCGCTGTCGGCGGACATGATCCCGCGGTGCACCGACGGGGGCACGGCGTAGTAGCGATAGAGGTCGCCCGACGTGAATGCGATCTCGAGCACCGCCGTCGACGCATCGTAGCCGACCGCGGCGATGACGGTGGACTCCACGGACACACGTTTCATCCTCTCGACGATAAGCACGCCGGAGCCCCGATACCGTGGTGCCATGCCGCTCGCCGACCGCATCCGCGCAGGGCTCCACGCGATCGCGGATCCCGCCCGGGCGGTGGGGCAGCAGGCCTACATGAAGTCGGCGATGCCGTTCCACGGCGTGCCTGTGCCCGAGGCGCGTCGCATCGCGCGCGCCGTCGCGAAGAGCGAGACCGACCGCGACGTGCTTCTCGAGGCCGCGCTCGAACTCTGGAACGACGCAGCGCACCGTGAGGAGCGCTACGCCGCGATGACGCTGCTCGGACTGCGGCCGCTCCGTGCCGACCCGCGACTCATGCCCGTCGTCGAGCACATGGTGCGCACGGGCCGGTGGTGGGACATCACCGACGAGCTGGCGCATCGCCTCGCGGACGCGCACGACGCCCGACCCGCCGTGACGGCCGCTCTCGTCCGCCGCTGGAGCATCGACGAAGACGTCTGGGTGCGCCGCATCGCGATCCTCTCGCAGCTCGGGCGGCGCGACCGCGTCGACCGAGACCTCCTCGCCGACGTGATCGAACCCAACATCCCCGAGCGCGAGTTCTTCATCCGCAAGGCCATCGGCTGGGCGCTCCGCGAGTACGCGCGCGTCGACCCCGAGTGGGTCCGGCGCTTCGTCGCCGAGCACGAGCTCAGCCCGCTCAGCGTCCGCGAGGCGCTCAAGCACCTGTGACCCTTGCGCCCGGATGCGACCGGGCGAGGCATCCGTCTCAGCGTTCGAGCTCGGCGAGCATGAGCGGGAAGACGTCGACGTGCGCGCGCTTGCCGATGAACAGGTCGGTGTAGCGGTAGCCCGGGATCACGTGCAGCGCGTTGCGCCCGGGATGGTGGCGCTCGAGGTGGTCGAACGTCGCCTTCTGCGCTTCCGGCAGGAACGCGCGACTCTCCGCGCCCGCGAACAGCGCGAAGCGCGCGTCGGTCTTCGGCGGCGCGTCGGCGAAGCGCCGGGGGAGCCCGTTCGCCGGATGCACCGCGACGAACTGGCCCGCGCGATCCGACGCCGCGAGCTGGGCGTAGAAGCTGAAGGGGATCTTGCCGAACTCGGTGCGCAGCCAGTCGTGCGTGGCATCCGTCAGATTCTCGTGCTTCCACAGGGCCGGATGCCCCGACCCCAGCGCGAAACTCGCCATGTTGCACCCGGGGTTGCGGCACTCCGTGTGCCACAGCCGCACCGCGTTGCGCGTGAGGAGGGCGACTCCGCGCTCGGGACCGTCGCCCCACGCGACGTCGATGTAGGGCGAGCGGTGGTGCAGCACGCGCCGCAGCACGTGCAGCTTCGCCTTCGTGGCGCGGGGGAGGACCGGGTGCAGCGACGCCCCGCTCGCGACCACGACATCGACCTCGGGGATGAGCCCCGCCACGGCGGCCATGCTCGACGCCGCGGCGCCCTGGCAGTGCGCCACGATCTTCACCGAGCCGGCGCCCGTGCGGGCGACCACTTCGCGGACGGCCGACGGGATGTCGTGGCCGGCGACGTCGTCGAGCGTCCACGGGAGAGGGTCGAGGTCGAGCGAGCCGCGCCAGTTGAGCATCCACACGTCCCACCCGGCCGCCACGAGCTCGTCCACGATCGAGCGTACGCCGGGTGGTCGGAACATCTCGGCGCGCATGCCGGCACCGTGGACGAGAAGCACCGGCCCCTTGGCCGGCTCGCTCTCGCCGCGCACGTGGATCAGGGTGAGCGGCGTGCCGTCATCCGCGGTGAAGAAATGGACTTCGTTGCGGTAGCGCACCGCCGGCGTCACGGTCGTCGGCGCGGTCACGCGGTCACCTCCTCGGTGTGTCGCGTGCGGGCGTCCGCGTTCGGGTCGTCGAGGTGCCGCTCGGGCGACGCGTCGACGGGCGCGCGGCGTGCGGGCGACAGGTACGCGTCGACCACGGACTTCATGAAGAAGCCGCCGAACCGCGCGATGGACCCGACCGAGCCCGAGCCCGCCCCGCGGAACGTCGTGATCTGCCGTGCGAAGTCGAGCGGCAGGATGCGCAGCACGCCCGCGCCGATCACCTCGCTGGTCTGCCCGGGCGGGATGTGACCCTGCATGAGCGTGACGTAGAGCGTCGACGTGTCGCGCCAAAGGTCGAAGCCGGGGTCGTCGCGAACGGTCTTGAACCCGTACATCGTGAGCGGCGCACCCGACAGGTCGTTGAACCACAGCCGGTACTGCATCTCACGCGTGCCGTCGGCGTCGCCCGCGACGAAGAGGTTCGCCCACCCGCGCTTCACCGGGAGCTCGCCGCCGAGCACGTCGCACCGCACGAAGCCCTCAGCGGTGGCCGTGTGGTCGGGCTCGTTCGCGAACGTCTCGACATCGGGCGCCGTGATCGTGAGCTGGAACATGAATCGATGCGTGAGCTGCCGTCCGATCCTGTATCCGGTGACGGGGTCGGTCTCGCCCAGCGTCACGTACCCCTTCATCTGCTCGGTGAACTCCATGCCCGCGCCCTCCGCGGGTGCGGGAGGGGCGGTCTCGGATGCCGCGGCTGCCGTCGCGCGCGCCGCGCGGCGGCGCTTCGGCCGCGGCTTCTCGAGCGCGCGTTCGACTGCCCGGTCGGCCATCGCCGCGATGGTGAGGGAGGGGTTGGGTCCGACCGGCCCGGGCACGGCCGCGCCGTCGACGACGTAGAGGTCCGGATGCCCGAACGACTCGTTCCAGCTGTCGACGACGCCCTCGTGCACGTGCCGTCCCATCGGCGATCCGCCGAGCGGATGCACCGTCACGACGCGCTTCGTCCACCACAGCGGATTGTCGCGGAAGCGCCCGTCGAGCTTCTCCGTGATGTCGCGCATGGTCTCGCGCATCGCCTCGAAGTAGGCCGCGCTGGTCGCGGTGGTCCAGTCGACGTCGAGCTCGCCGTCGCGCAGCGTGATGCGGCCGTCGGGCGTGTCGCGGCCCATCCCGAGCAGGGGGAGCGACGTCGCCGTGAGGCGCCCTTCGCCGATGAGCTTGGCGATCTCGGCGGAGATCGTCGACTCGTTCTTCTTCGCCAGGCGCAGCGCCATGATCTTCGACACGACGTTCGCGGCGCGCTTGACCGACGAAGTCACCTGCGCTGCCTCGATGAGCCAGTTCGCGAAGTCCGGGAAGCCCGCCTCCTGCACGTAGTAGCCACGGCCGGCGCCCTCCTCGTCGACGCCGTCGGGTCGGCGGATCGAGGTCGTGATGACCGGCCCGCGGTTCGGGTCGATGACGCGCAGCTGTCCGCCGGGCCGCGTCGTCGTTCCGCCGACGCAGAACGTGAGCAGGTCGCCGTTGCCGCTGAACCGCATGCCGACCGCGCGGCCGATCGCGGGCAGATTGACACGGTTGCGCAGCAGGAGCGAGGTCGTTCCGAACGTGCCGGCGCCGAGGAACAGCTGGCTGCACCGGATCACGCGCTCGGTGCGTTCGTAGTGGCCGTTCTCGTCGGGATCTGCGGCGTACTGCCGATAGCGCACCTCGTAGCCGCCGGAGGGGAGGGGCACGACGCCGTAGACGTCGGAGAGGGTGCGGATGTCGGCGCCCTGGTGCGCCGCAGCGGAGAGGTACGTGTGGTCGAGCGTGTTCTTGGAGCCCTCGTTGCACCCGAGGTCGCATTCTCCGCACAGGCGGCACGTGAGGCGGGTGACGCCGTGGATGTTGCCGTACGGAGCCTCTTCGACGATCTGCTTCTGACCCGCCGGAGCGCCCGGACGCGGCGCGAACGAGATCGCCAGCGGCGGAGAGAACGCCTCGAGGCCGAGCGCCTCGGCGGCCTCGCGGAGCGCCTTCGCCTTCGGAAGGTCGGGGTACGGGTTCGGGGTCGGGGTCATCATCGTCTCGACGGCGTCGTAATGCCGATCGAGGTCGGCGCGCCCGATCGGCCAGTTCTCGTAGCCTCCGCCGGGCAGCGGCGAGTCGTGCACGAACCAGCGCTCGTCCTTGCGCAGGAGCACGTTCGCGTAGATGAGGGATCCGCCGCCGAGGCCCGCCGACACGATGGACTCGAGCTTGCGGAACGACCGGATGTCGAAGAGCCCGAGCAGCTCGTCCTTCGGCTCCCAGAAGTTGCGGCTCATCTCGTAGGGCGTCCGCGCGAACGTGCCGGGCGCATACGCGCGGCCGCGCTCGAGAAGGACGACCGAACGACCGGCCTCGGCGAGACGGAACGCGCAGACCGAGCCGCCGAAGCCCGACCCCACGACGACGGCATCGACGCACTCGATCGCAGCGGCCATGTCAGATCTCCCGAAGGCCGCACGAGCGGGCAGCCCGTAGTCGGATGGCGGACATCGTCGATACCTCCCAGCGGGTGGACAGCGGCTCACGGCGGAGTACGGGCCGGCGACCCGCCGTCGAGCGGCGCGATCTCCCCATTCATCGGCCCGCTGCAACTCACCGTAGTGAGCGGGGTCACCGCCTGCAATGTATTTGGAGCCCGCGGCGCCGCTCTTGATACGGGAGCGGCGGGCGGCGCATCCGTCACTCCGCAGAAGGTGATGGTCGCCGGACCGTCGCATCACTATGATTCGGGCAAGGACGACTGGGGATTCCTCCACGAACGGAGCTTGCATTGAGCGAACCGTCATTCTTCGACCGCGCGCTCGGGAGGTTCTACGCGCGGGTCAACCGCAAGACGCCGTGGCATCGGCTCCCGTTCCTGCTGGGGCTGTTCAACCTCATCGCCCTGCGCGATCAGCTTCGCGAGGAGAACCTCCACGACACGCGCACTCCCGCCGATCCGAGGCTCGCCCCGGGCGTCACGCTCCAGACCGTGCCCGAGGCCGAGCGGCGGTTCCGCTCGGCGGACGGCTCGTTCAACGATCTGTCCGACCCCGACATGGGCAAGGCCGGCACGCGCTTCGCGCGGAACATCCCGCTCGACAAGGCGTGGCCCGAGGAGGGGGACGCCCTCATGTCGCCGAGCCCGAGGCTCGTGAGCCAGAGACTCATGCGGCGAGAGCGGTTCACGCCTGCGACCTCGCTCAACCTCGTGGCCGCGTCGTGGATCCAGTTCCAGACGCACGACTGGTTCGCGCACACGCGTGAAAACGACAAGCACCTCGAGGTCCCGGTCGAGGACGAGGACACGTGGTTCGAGCGGCCCATGCGCATCCCGCGCACGAAGGCCGACGACACGCGCGTCGAGGCCGACGCGAAGCTGCCGCCGACGTACATCAACAGCCAGTCGCACTGGTGGGACGCGTCGGCGATCTACGGCAGCTCGAAGGAGCGCCGCGACCAGGTGCGCAGCGGCGTCGACGGCAAGCTCGTGCTCAAGGACGGGCACCTTCCGCTCGACCCCGCGACCGGCGTCGCCCTCACGGGGTTCAGCGAGAACTGGTGGGCGGGGCTCGGCATGCTCCACACGCTGTTCACGCTCGAGCACAACGCCGTGTGCGACGAGCTCAAGAAGAACTACCCCGACATGACCGAGGACGAGCTGTTCGGCACCTCGCACCTCGTCGTGTCGGCGCTCATCGCGAAGATCCACACGGTCGAGTGGACTCCCGCGATCATCTCGCACCCCGTCCTGAAGGTCGCCATGCGCGCGAACTGGTGGGGCCTCGCAGGCGAGCGCATCCACCGCCGGTTCGGCCGTATCAGCAAGAGCGAGGTCATCAGCGGGATCCCGGGGTCGGGGGCCGACCATCACGGCGCGCCGTACCAGCTCACGGAGGAGTTCGCGGCGGTGTACCGCCTGCATCCGCTGCTGCCCGACCGCCTCGACGTGCGGGCGATCGCCGACGACAGCCTGCTCGACACGATGGAATTCCAGGAGATCATCCTCCTGAACGCGCACCGCGTCCTCACCGAGGGCGTGCGCACCGACGACCTGTGGTACTCATTCGGCATCCAGCATCCGGGGGCCGTGCAGCTGCACAACTTCCCGAGCTGGATGCAGGACATCACGCTGCCCGACGGCGTGCGCCTCGACCTCGCCGCACTCGACATCGCGCGCGACCGCGAGCGGGGTGTGCCTCGCTACAACGAGTTCCGGCGACTGCTGCACCTCAAGGCGCCCGAGACCTTCGAGGAGCTCACCGACGACCCGCAGTGGGCGCAGGAGCTGCGCGAGCTGTACGACGGAGACATCGAGCGCGTCGACCTGCAGGTCGGCATGCACGCCGAGACGCCCCCGAAGGGGTTCGGTTTCAGCGACACCGCCTTCCGCGTGTTCATCCTCATGGCGAGCCGCCGACTCAAGAGCGACCGGTTCATCACCGACTGCTTCACCGAGGAGTACTACACGAAGGCGGGCCTGAAGTGGATCGCCGACAACACGATGAAGACGGTCCTGCTGAGGCACTACCCGAGCCTCGCTCCCGCCCTCGACGGTGTCGAGAACGCGTTCGCGCCGTGGAAGGCGGTGCCGGCCGCTGCGGCGGGCGGCCGAGCCGGTGAATCGCGAGCAGCACGAGACGGGGAGTCGACACCATCCGTCGCCGCGTGATCTCACGCGGCACCCGCGCACGACCCGACGTCCGCGTCCTGAGGAGTTGACATGAGGCGAGAGAACCCGCTGCCGCCCGGACGGTTCGGCTTGCCCTGGGTGGGGGAGTCGCTCGCGATCGTGCGCAGCAACCACGGCTTCTACACCGATCGGTTCGCCAAGTACGGACCCGTGTTCAAGACACGGCTGTTCGGCATCAACTTCGTCGTGTTCTCAGGCCACGAGGCGTTCCACACGTTCGCGACCGACCCGCGAATCGAGCGCGGGGGAGCCGATCCGATCTCGGTGGAGCAGCTGTTCCTGAACTCGCTCGCGCTTCTCGACGGCTCCGACCACCGCCTCCGCAAAGCGGTCATGCTCCGCGCGGTCGGATACCGGTCGGCGATCGAGGCGTACCTGCCCCGTATGCAGGCGCTCATGCAATCGATGATCGACGGATGGGTGGACCGGGGGACCGAGACCGTGCTGCCCGAGCTGCAGATGTTCGCCGCCCGCCTGTCCGGCGCGCTGTACACGGGCGACGAGAGCGAGGAGGCGGCCGAGGAGCTCAACCGGGTCGTGGCCGACATGCGGGGCGGTTTCCAGACCATCCCGTTCCCGATCCCGGGCACGCCGTACGCGCGCGCGATCCGGGCGCGCAACCGGCTCATCCAGATCGTCGACGATGCCCTCGCGCGCCACCAGACGTCCGACAACTACGACGACATCGTCTCGCGCATGCTCCACGCGGCGTCGGAGTCGGGAGTCGACGCGGAGGAGCTCAAAGGCGACATCCGGCATCTCGTCTTCGCGAGCCAGGGCGGCTACTTCGTGCCGCTGACCCTGCTCACGATGGCGCTCGGCCAGCATCCGGAGATCGTCGAGAAGGCGCGGGCCGAGATCGATCGGATCGCTCCATCGGGGCAGCTCACGATGGACCAGATCGAGGAGCTGGAGTACCTGGAGCAGATCACGAAGGAAGTGCGCCGCTACTTCGCGATGAACTCGGCGACGTTCTTCGGGCGCGTCAAGAAGTCCATGGAGGTCGCCGGCCACCGCATCCCCGCGGGGTGGGGCGCGATCGGCGCGATCCACATCAACATGCGCAACGAGGACGTCTTCGAGGATCCCGAGCGGTTCGACCCCGATCGCTTCGAGGCGGATGCCGAGGCGGCGCTTCCGCAGGGAAGCTACGTGCCGCACGGCGGAGGCCTCGCGACGCACCACCGCTGCCCGGGCGAGAACATCGTCACGGTCGCGATGAAGATGTACCTCGTGCTGCTGCTGCGCCGCGCCACGTGGACGCTTCCGCCGCAGGATCTCGAGCTCACGAACGAGCTGTTCCCGCTGCCCGAGAGCGGACTCGTCGTGACCTTCCACGCGCACGCGCCCGTGACCGCGACGGCCTGAAGGAGCGGATGCCATGCCCAAGCTGTTCCGGCTCGCGAGCGTCATGATGTCGGGGCTGCGTCAGCCGGTCGACCGGACCCCTGCCGAGGTGGGCCTCGACTTCGAGGATGTGACCTTCCCGTCGACGGACGGCGTGACACTGCGCGGGTGGTTCATCCCGGCCGGGCCGGACAGTGGACCGACGGTCGTGTGGGTGCACGGCTGGCCGTGGAACCGGCTCGGCAACGTCGGAGGTCGCGTCCCGTGGCCGGACCGAAGCGTCGATCACCTGCCGGCGACGAGGGCGCTGCACGACGCGGGATTCCACGTGCTCATGTTCGACCTCGCGAGTCACGGCGAGAGCGGCGAGCGGCTGCCGCTGACCTACGGCATGCGAGAGAAGCGCGACTACGTCGGCGCCGTGCGCTACCTGCGCACACGTGCGGATGTCGACTCCGACCGCATCGGCGCGATCGGCATGTCGGCGGGAGGAAGCACCGTGCTCTACGGCACGGCCGAGTGTCAGCCCATCCGCGCGCTCGTCGCAATCCAGCCCACGAAAGTGTCCATCTTCAGCCGCAACATGGCGCGCAGCGAGGCAGGGCCGTTCGGGCCGGCGTTCGCGCGCATGCTCGACGTCGTCTACTGGTTCCGTCGCGCCCCGCTGCCCAGCAGCCACGACCCGTCCGTGCCCGCCGCGGGGCTCGGCGACACCGTCGTGCAGTACGTGCAGGGCACCGGCGACCAGTGGGGCGAGATGTCCGACGTCGAGCACATGTCGGCTGTGACCCCGAACTCGGCCGGAGTCATCGCGTACCCGTCCGACGAGCGGTACGGCGGCTACCAGTACATCAACACGAACACGAAGGACCTGGTCGACTTCTTCACGAAGCACCTGTGACGAGGGGCGGATGCCGCGGCATCCGCCCCTCGTCACGAACCGCGCCGCGCGATCAGCCGTGCCACAGCGTGTCGTGCGCGGCCTGGCGCGTGTACTGCGCGGGATCGAAGAACCGGTCGTAGTACTCGAGCTCGAGGTGCGAGAACTGCAGCCACATGCCCGGGGTGTAGAACGCGTCGACGTGCGCGGGGAAGCGTCCGTACGTGTCCCAGATGTAGTTGCAGATCTCCTTCGTGTACGCGATCTCGTCGGGTCCGAACCTTGTGCCGGCCTCGAGGAACGCGCGTGCGTCGTCGCGGTTGCGGTACGAGCGCGCGAACACGTCCTCGTTGCCGTACGCGGCGCCGTCCGCGGCGTACTTCGCCTCGACGACTCGGTCGACCGCCTCGTCCATCGACGACACGTAGGGCGGCGTGAGGCTCTCGAGGATCCCGTCGATGCCGACGGGGTTCGGCTGCGACGCGGGGACGGGCGGCCACTTCCGGTGCTTCTTCGGCTCCTGCATCCGGAACCCGAGGCCGTGCCACCCCTTCGCGTCGTCCTGCTGCCAGATGTAGGGCGGGAAGACCGCGCCGTGGATCCAGCCGCCCAGGCCCATCGCCTGTCCGAGGAGCATGAGATTCTGGAAGTAGAAGTGCGCCTCGTAGTCGGTGCGCATCGTGTGGGCGAAGCCGAGCGGCGCCTGGCTGTCGGCGCTCACGTATCCGCTGCGCACGCGGTCCAGGCCGCCGATCGGGTGGTACGGGATCTTCGGAGTGATCCCGAGGCCGCCGCCGACCTTGGCGATCCACTCGACGAAGTTCTTCGGATGGAACGTGCGCCAGTCGTCGAGGAACAGCGGCCGCAATCCACCGGGCTCCGTGAGGAGGATGAGGATCGCGTTGATGTACTGCGTCGTGCAGTCGACGACCGGGAAGAACACAGTCGTGCCGGCGACGTTCGACGCCTGGTTGTTCCAGCCGAGGTAGTATGGCCACTCGCGCGGGAAGTCGAGACGCCGGTCCGAAACGCGCACGAGACACTCGTCGGCGTACGCGATCCAGTCCGCCTCGCTCCAGTCGCCCCACCTCGGCGGCAGGTCGCGCAGCAGCTCGAGCGCTCGTGCGCCCCTCGGCGCTCGGAGCAGGAAGATGCCGTCGTCGTTGATCATGAAGAAGTGCGTCGCCTGCGCGTTGTCGGCGCTCGACCCCGTGCGGGCCATGATGTTGAGGAACGGCGTGCCGAGCTCGGGCAGGCCGTTGGTCTCGACGAGCGGGCCGTCGTGGGTGGTGACGCCCGTGATGCCCGTGACGCACGTCACGAGGATCGCCTCCTCGAGCCTGCTCAGCGGCGCGGGGTCGTTGCCGCTCTCGTGGCTGAGAGGGCCGGCGTTGACCGAGAACCCGTGCGGGATGCGCCTCGTGCGACGCTCCGTGAGCGCAGAGAGGAACGGATAGCGCGCGAGATCCGCGAGAGCCGGATGCTCCTGCGCACCGCCCGTGGCTGCATCCGTGCGTTCGTCGACGCGTCCGCTCATCACATCTCCTCGATCGATCGGTCAGTTGTAGCGGTCTAGCTGCTCGGTCACCAGCGGATAGACGTCGCGTGCGGCGTCCTTGCCGATGAAGCAGTCCATGTGGGCGTAGCCGGGCACGACGTGGCGCGAGTACAGCTCGGGCCCGTTCTGCTCGCGCAGCCACTCGTACGTGAGCGCGCTGCCCTCGGGCAGGAAGAGCCGGTTCTCCTCGCCGTGGAGGAACGCGATCGGGACGCGCATGTCGTGCGCGCCGTCGAGGTAGTCGTGCTCGCCGTCCATGCTCACGGCGTGGTTCGCGCGGAGGATGCGCGTGATGTGCCGCAGCGTCGTCATGTTGGCGACGCCGAAGGCCTCCTCGATGTGGTCGTGCGTCGCCTCGTTGAGGTTGTCGTGCTCGTACACCTCGCCGTACATGAACATCACGCGCCGGCAGAACGGGCGCTCGCACGGCTCGTCGCCGGCCGGGTAGATCGCGAGAGCCTTGTCGTACAGGCGCTCGAAGAATGACGGGGTGTCGTCGGGCTCGGTCGTGAGCGTGTCGACGCCGAGGGCCTTGATGAGGTCGCCGGCGTAGATGCCGGCGCGCAGCTCGTTGAGCGTGCCCGCACGCGGATGCAGCGTCAGCTGCGACGCGACCGCCGACCGGACGCCCTCCAGCCCGTTGCTCAGCGCCATGAGCATCGTGAGCGACCCGACGCAGTGCGCCACGATCTGCACATCGTCGGCGCCCGTCGCCTCCCGCACGGTCGCGACCGCGGCGGGGTAGTCGTACCGTGCGATGTCGTCGAGCGTGAACTGCGTCGACGCCGATGGGAGAGCGGGACTGGCCCGGTAGTCGAGCACCCACACGTCGTACTCGTGCTCGTAGAGGTACTCGGGGAAGTTCGTGTCGGTCGTGTCGATCGTGAACGCGAGCGCCGACGTGCCGAAGCCGGGGGAGAGGATCACCGGGCCCTTCGGGCCGCCGTTGAAGCGCGTGAGGCGGAGGCCGACCCCGTCCTCGGTGGTGAACTCGTGGATCTCGGGATCGCCGCAGCGCAGCGGCCGCCGCGGCCGGTGCGCCGTCGTGATCGCGCCATCATCGGTCTGCGTCATCGAACCCCCCGAGTTCAGCGGTGCGTTCCGCCTCGCGCCATGGGCCCCAGCTCGCGCGGCGACGATTCAGCATATTGCCGAGGAGGCCCGGAGGGAACGGCTGATACCTGCACGACCGGTAGCCTTGGTCCCGAGCCACCTCTGGAGAGTTCCCTTGACTGACGTCGCCATCCCGTCGGACGTTTCCTACCCCGCCGACGGATTCGCCCTCTTCCCCGACCGCTCCGTCATCGCCCTGCGCGTGAACGGCGAGCTGAAAGACCTCGCCACGACGGTCGAGGAGTCGGATGCCGTCGAGCCGGTCGCCATAGAAAGCCCCGACGGCCTCGACATCCTGCGCCACTCCGCGGCACACGTGCTCGCGCAGGCCGTGCAGCGCATCAACCCGCAGGCGAACCTCGGAATCGGCCCGCCCATCCAAGACGGGTTCTACTACGACTTCGGGGTCGCCGAGCCGTTCACGCCGGAGGATCTCAAGGCCGTCGAGAAGGAGATGCAGCGCATCATCCGCGAGGGCCAGCGCTTCGTGCGTCGCGTCGTGACCGACGACGAGGCGCGCACCGAGCTCGTCGACGAGCCGTTCAAGCTCGAGCTCATCGGTCTGAAGGGCCCGTCGTCGAGCTCAGGGACCGAGTTGTCGAAGACCGAGGGCGCGTCGGTCGAGGTGGGCGCGGGCGAGCTGACGATCTACGACAACGTCGACCGCGATGGCCAGACCGTGTGGAAGGATCTGTGCCGCGGGCCGCATCTGCCGAACACGCGCCTCATCGGCAACGGCTGGGCACTCCAGCGCGTCGCCGGCGCGTACTGGCGGGGGAGTGAGAAGAACCCGCAGTTGCAACGCATCTACGGCACCGCGTGGCCGAGCAAGGACGAGCTGCGCGCGTACCGGGCGCGCCTCGAAGAGGCCGCGAAGCGCGATCACCGCCGCCTCGGCAAGGATCTCGACCTGTTCTCGTTTCCCGACGAGATCGGCTCGGGCCTGTCGGTGTGGCACCCCAAGGGCGGCATCATCCGCCAGGAGATGGAGCAGCACGCCCTCCAGCGCCACCGTGAGGGCGGCTACACCTACGTGTACACGCCGCACATCACCAAGAAGGACCTCTTCATCGAGTCCAACCACCTCGTCACCTACAAGGAGGGCATGTTCCCGCCCATCCACCTCGACGAGGAGCGCGACGAGAGCGGCGAGGTGACCAAGCCGGGCGTCGACTACTACCTCAAGCCGATGAACTGCCCGATGCACATCCTGATCTACCGGGAACGCGCCCGCAGTTACCGGGATCTGCCGATGCGACTGTACGAGAACGGCACCGTCTACCGGTACGAGCTCTCGGGCGCACTGCACGGGCTCACCCGCGTGCGTGGCTTCACCCAGGACGATTCGCACCTGTTCGTCACGCCCGAGCAGCTCGAGTCCGAGGCGACCCGCGTACTCGACTTCGTCCTGTCGATGCTGCGCGACTTCGGGCTCACTGAGTTCGAACTGGAGCTGTCGCTGCGCGACGACGAGAAGGGCAAGTGGATCGGCGACGAGGAGCACTGGGCGATGGCCAGTGACGCCCTGCGGCGCGTCGCCGAGGCATCCGGTCTCAAGCTCACCGAAGTCCCGGGCGAGGCAGCCTTCTACGGTCCGAAGATCGACCTCAAGACCAAGGACGCGATCGGCCGCACATGGCAGCTGTCGACCGTGCAGATCGACTTCAACCTGCCCGAGCGCTTCCACCTCGAGTACACCGGCCCCGACGGCGAGAAGCACCGTCCGGTCATGATCCACCGCGCGCTGTTCGGCTCGGCGGAGCGGTTCTTCGCGATCCTGCTCGAGCACTACGCGGGTGCGTTCCCCGTGTGGCTGTCGCCGGTGCAGGTCGTCGGCATCCCGGTGGCCGAGGAGTACGCCGACTACCTCGCCGACGTCGTCGACCAGCTGAAGACCCAGGGCGTGCGTGCCGAGCTCGACCACAGCGACGACCGCATGCAGAAGAAGATCCGCAACCACACGACGCAGAAGGTGCCGATCATGCTCATCGCGGGCGAGCAGGACCGCGCCGCGGGCGCCGTCTCGTTCCGCTTCCGCGACGGCTCGCAGCTCAACGGCATCCCGCTCGACGACGCCGTGCGCCGCATCCGCGCCGCGATCGACACGAAGGCGCTCGTGAACACCGCCGAGGATCTGCCGTGAGCGACGCGGGTCGGCCCGGTGACGAGACGGATGCCGCGACCCCCGCGGCCGAGCTGATCGACGGGCCCGACTCGAAGCTCATCGACGCCGCGCACCTGCCGGGCGTGCCGGACGAGTTCCAGAGGCTGTGGACGCCGCACCGCATGGCGTACATCACGGCCGGCCCGGAGCCGCTCCGGCACACGTGCCCTTTCTGCGCCGCGCCCACGATGACCGACGAGGAGGGGCTCATCGTCGTGCGCGGGCGCACCGCCTACGCGCTGCTGAACCTCTTCCCGTACAACTCGGGCCACCTGCTCGTGTGCCCGTACCGCCACATCGCGACGTACGACGAGGCCACGGCCGAAGAGGTCGCCGAGATCGGTCTGCTGACCCAGCAGGGCATGCGCGTGCTGCGGAAGGTCTCCAACTGCGACGGCTTCAACCTCGGCATGAACCAGGGGCGCGTGGCCGGCGCGGGCGTCGACGAGCACCTGCACCAGCACATCGTGCCGCGGTGGGCGACCGACGCGAACTTCTTCCCGATCATCGCGAAGACGAAGGCGCTGCCGCAGCTGCTGGGCGAGGTGCGCACTGCCGTCGCGGGCGCGTGGCCGGAGCATCCGGTCGCCGACTGAGCGATCGCGACCCGGCGGTGCAGCGCCGCTCAGCGCACCTGCCGGACGTCGAACTGCAGGCGCGGATGCGCGTAGAACTCCTGCGCCTCGACGAGCTGGAGCTCGCGGTGGCCGGACTCGTGCGTGAGCGAGAGCAGGTCGAACACGCTCGACGTCGTGCGCGCGAGAGCCGTCGCAGCCTCGCCGGTCGCGCGATAGTGCGCCGTGAAGAGCGCGGCGGTGACGTCGCCCGATCCGTTCGCCTTCATCGGCAGGAGCGGCGTCTGCACGATCCACGCGCCGGCGTCATCGACCGCGAGCATCTCGATCGTGCCCTCCTCGCGGTCGGGTCGCTCGACGCTCGTGACGAGCACCGTGCGCGGCCCCGTCTCGCGCACGAGGTCGACCGATTCGAGCGTCGACTCGAGCGTGTCGGGCTCGGTGCGCGTGAGGTAGCCGAGCTCGAACTGGTTCGGCGTGACGATGTCGGCCGCCGGCACCACGCGGTCGCGCAGCAGATCGGGGATCGCCGGCGCGACGAAGCATCCGGACTTCGCGTTCCCCATCACCGGGTCGCACGCGTACACCGCGTCGGGGTTCGCGGCCTTCACGCGCGCGACGGCGTCGAGGATCACGTCCGCGATGCCCTCACCGCCCTGGTAGCCCGACAGGACGACGTCGATCTCGGGGAACACGCCGCGGTCCTCGACCCCCGCGAGCACCTCGCGCACGTCGGCGGGGTCGATGAGCGGACCGCGCCACGCGCCGTAGCCGGTGTGGTTCGAGAAGTTCACGGTGTACACCGGAAGCACCTCGACGCCGATGCGCTGCAGCGGGAACACCGCCGCGGAGTTGCCCACGTGCCCGTAGGCGACGGCGGACTGGATCGAGAGGATCTTCACCGGTCGATCTTCGCATCTCACGGCGGTGGGACGGCGGACGGGCGGTCCACAGGCCTGGGTGCGGTGCGGTTCGGGGCATCCGCGGCGAACTAGAATCGGTCCTTATGACTGAGAGCACCAACCAGGTCGGCACGGGGCGCGTCAAGCGCGGCCTCGCAGAGATGCTGAAGGGCGGCGTCATCATGGACGTCGTCACCGCCGACCAGGCGAAGATCGCCGAAGACGCAGGCGCCGTCGCCGTCATGGCGCTGGAGCGCGTTCCCGCCGACATCCGCGCGCAAGGCGGCGTCGCGCGCATGAGCGACCCCGACCTCATCGACGACATCATCGCGTCGGTGTCGATCCCCGTCATGGCGAAGGCGCGCATCGGCCACTTCGTCGAGGCGCAGGTGCTGCAGGAGCTCGGCGTCGACTACATCGACGAGTCCGAGGTGCTCTCGCCGGCCGACTACGTCAACCACATCGACAAGTGGGGCTTCACGGTGCCGTTCGTGTGCGGCGCCACCAACCTCGGCGAGGCGCTGCGCCGCATCAACGAGGGCGCCGCGATGATCCGCTCGAAGGGCGAGGCCGGCACCGGCGACGTGTCCGAGGCGACCAAGCACATCCGCAAGATCACAAGCGAGATCAACGTCCTGCGCTCGATGACGAAGGACGAGCTGTACGTCGCCGCCAAGGAACTCCAGGCCCCCTACGAGCTCGTCGCCGAGGTGGCCGAGACGGGCAAGCTGCCGGTCGTCCTGTTCGTCGCCGGCGGTGTCGCGACTCCCGCGGATGCCGCGATGATGATGCAGCTCGGCGCCGATGGCGTCTTCGTCGGCTCGGGCATCTTCAAGTCCGGCAACCCCGCCGAGCGCGCGGCCGCGATCGTCAAGGCGACGACGTTCTACGACGACCCGAAGGTCATCGCCGACGTGTCGCGCGGCCTCGGCGAGGCGATGGTGGGCATCAACGTCGCCGACCTTGCCGCGCCGCACCGGCTCGCCGAGCGTGGCTGGTAGTCACGCGGACGCGACCCCGCGCCTGCGTGTCGGAGTCCTCGCGCTGCAGGGCGACGTACGCGAGCACGTGCGCGTGCTCACGTCGCTTGGCGCCGACGTCGACCTCGTGCGTCGGCCCGAGGAACTGAGCCGTGTCGAGGGGCTCGTGATCCCCGGAGGCGAGTCCAGCGTGATCGACAAGCTCTCGCGCGCGTTCGGCATGCAGCATCCGATCCGCGAAGCGATCCGCTCGGGCCTGCCGGTCTACGGCACGTGCGCCGGACTCATCCTGCTCGCCGACCGCATCACCGACGGGATCGAGGGACAGGAGACGTTCGGCGGCCTCGACGTGACGGTCAGGCGGAACGCGTTCGGCAGCCAGGTCGAGTCGTTCGAGACCGATCTCGACGTGCCCGCACTGGGCGAGCCGCCTGTGCACGCGGTGTTCATCCGCGCGCCGCTCGTCGAAGAAGTGGGCCAGGGGGTCGAGCCGCTCGCGACGCTCGACGACGGCCGTGTCGTGGCTGTGCGATCGGGCAGCCTGCTCGGCACGTCCTTCCACCCCGAGGTCACGGGAGAGCTGCGCTTCCACGAGCTGTTCCTCGACACGGTGCGCGCCGCTGCCGGGCGTAACTGACGGGCTCGGAGCGCGGGTTAGATTTCTGCCATGACGATCAACGCCTGGTGGCGCGACAGACCCGAGGAGCGCTACTGGATGATCGCGCCCTCGGGCGGGGTCGTCGGCGACGCGCTGATCGCACCGAAGGCCGACGACGACCGCCGGTTCGAGTTCATCGGAGCACCCGACACGCTCGCTCCGGCCCCCGCCTACATCGCCAAGATGCCCCGCGACCTCGTCGCTCTGCTGTCGTCGCGCTTCGGGTTCGAGTTCGCGCTGTAGCCTCTCCGCGTGACGGTATGGATCGCGCTCCTGCGCGGGGTCAACGTCGGCGGCATCACGATCCGAAGCGCCGACCTCGCCGATCTGTTCCGCTCCCTCGGGTTCGAGGGCGTGCGGACGGTGCTCGCGAGCGGCAACGTGCGCTTCGAGACCGCCGACCGAGACTCCGCCCGTGCGGCGGTCAAGGGCCGCATCGAGCGGGCGCTTCGCGAGCGCTTCGGCTACGACGCGTGGATCGTGCTCATCACGGCGGACGAGCTCGCGAAGGCGGTCGACCGCTTCCCGTTCGATGCGAACGACGCGTCACGGCAGCCGTGGGTCGTGTTCTGCTCCGACCGCGACGCCGCGAGCGAGCTCGCGGATGCCGCGGCATCCGTCGACGATCCCGAGGCCGACCCGATCGCCCTGGTGAAGGTCTCGCCGCAGCTCTCGGTCGTGTACTGGAACCCCGTGAAGGGCACCACGACCGACACCGCCTTCGCGAAGGTGCTCGCCAGGGCGCGGTACAAGGCGACCACGACCAATCGCAATCTGCGCACGCTCGCCAAGCTCGTCGACTGAGGGCGCGCGCGGAGGCGCGGCATCCTGGTCAACTAGAATCGATCGCATGTCCGGCCACTCCAAGTGGGCGACGACGAAGCACAAAAAGGCCGTCATCGACGCGCGTCGTGCCAAGTCGTTCGCCAAGCTCATCAAGAACATCGAGGTCGCCGCGAAGCTCGGCGGTCCCGATCTCACAGGCAACCCGACGCTGTACGACGCCGTGCAGAAGGCGAAGAAGACGTCGGTCCCGAACGACAACATCGACCGGGCGATCAAGCGCGGCGCGGGCATCTCGGGCGACGCCGTCGAGTACCAGAACATCATGTACGAGGGCTACGGTCCCAACGGCGTCGCGCTCATGATCGAGTGCCTCACCGACAACAAGAACCGTGCGGCGGCCGAGGTCCGCACGGCCCTCACGCGCAACGGCGGCTCGCTGGCCGATCCCGGCAGCGTCGCGTACAACTTCTCGCGCAAGGGCGTCATCGTCGTGTCGGGCGAGGGCACGACCGAAGACGACGTCATGGAGGCCGTCCTCGAGGCGGGCGCCGAAGAGGTCGAGCCGCACGCGCAGGGCTTCGAGGTGATCACCGAGGCATCCGACCTCGTGACCGTCCGCACGGCGCTGCAGGACGCTGGCGTCGACTACGAGTCCGCCGACGTCGAGTTCGTGCCGAACCTCAAGGTCGAGATCGACGCCGACACGGCCCGCAAGGTCTTCCGCCTCATCGACGCGCTCGAAGACAGCGATGACGTGCAGAACGTCTACAGCAACTTCGACCTGACGCCCGAGGTCCAGGCGGAGCTCGAAGAGGACGACTGAGCCGGCGCCGGGCGCGCCTGGCGGATGCCGTCGACCGACGCACATAGCGTGGGGGAGTGGCATCCCTTCGCGTCCTCGGGGTCGACCCCGGCCTGACCCGGTGCGGGCTGGGCGTCGTGGACGTCCTGCCCGACAGGTCGGCGACGCTCGTGCACGTCGGCGTCGTGAGATCCGATGCGGGTGCCCCGATCGAGGCGCGCCTCGCGATCATCGCCGCCGGCATCCGCGCGGTCATCCGCGACCACTCGCCGCACGTCGTGGCCGTCGAGCGCGTGTTCGCGCAGAGCAACCGGCACTCGGTCATGGGCACCGCGCAGGCGAGCGGCGTCGCGCTGCTCGCGGCGGCCGAGGCGGGCCTCGCGGCGGCGACCCACACACCGAGCGAGGTGAAGGCCGCGATCACCGGCTACGGCTCGGCCGACAAGCGTCAGGTGCAGACGATGGTGGCGCGAGTGCTGCGCCTCGACGAGCTGCCGAAGCCGGCGGATGCGGCGGACGCCCTCGCCCTCGCGCTGTGCCACGCGTGGCGGGGTTCGGCGCCCACGGCCGGCGCCGCGTCGCACCGCACGCTGACCCCGGCGCAGCGCGCGTGGCGGCAGGCCGAGCGCGTGCGTCGATGACGCGCCGCTCGCGTGTCGCTCGAACATACGTCCGAACCGCTCCGTAGGGTGAAGTCATGATCTCATCGCTGCACGGTCGCGTCGCCTACGCCGACGCCGACCACGTCGTCGTCGAAGTCGGCGGTGTCGGCTACGCGGTCGCCGTGCCGCCGCAGGTCTCGCGCGCCGCGCGCATCGGGGAGGAGCTGCGGCTGCACACGAACCTCGTCGTGCGCGAGGACGCACTGTCGCTGTTCGGGTTCGAGACGCGCGAGGAGCTGGTGGTCTTCACACAGCTCCTCGGGGTGACCGGCGTCGGGCCGAAGTCCGCCCTCGGCGTGCTGTCGGCTCTGTCGGTCGAGCAGATCGCCGAAGCGGTCGCGGCGGACGACGAGGGCCCGTTCCGACGCGTCTCGGGCATCGGCCCGAAGACGGCGAAGCTCATCGTCGTGCAGCTCGCCGGCAAGATCACCCCCTCCCGACCCGTCGGCACGCCCACGCAGGCGGCGCCCGCCGATGCCGTGTTCGCCCAGGTCGCCCAGGCGCTCGTGGGGCTCGGCTGGTCCGAGCGCGTCGCGGCCGAGGCCGTGGCATCCGTCGCCTCCGAGGCACCGGACGCCGATCGCGCCTCCGTGCAGGCCCTCCTGCGCATGACCCTGTCCGTGTTGGGCCCGGCACGGAAGGAGCCCGCCGGTGGATGACCTCCGCGACGCGACCGAGCCCGTCGACGAGACCGAGCTCGCGATCGAGGGCGCGCTTCGCCCGACGTCGCTCGCCGAGTTCGTGGGGCAGCCGAAGGTGCGCGGCCAGCTGCAGCTGCTGCTCGACGCGGCGCGCATCCAGCAGCGGCCGCCCGACCACATCCTGCTCGCCGGCCCTCCTGGCCTCGGCAAGACGACCCTCGCCATGATCGTCGCGCACGAGAGCGGGCGGCCGCTGCGGCTCTCGAGCGGGCCCGCGATCCAGCACGCGGGCGACCTCGCCGCGCTTCTGTCGAGCTTGACGCCGGGCGAGGTCCTCTTCATCGACGAGGTGCACCGCATGGCGCGCACCGCCGAAGAGATGCTGTACCTCGCGATGGAGGACTTCCGCATCGACATCATGGTCGGAAAGGGCGCCGGCGCCACGAGCATCCCGCTCGATCTCGCCCCATTCACGCTCGTCGGGGCGACGACGCGGTCGGGATTGCTGCCCAATCCTCTGCGCGACCGGTTCGGCTTCACCGCCCACCTCGAGTACTACGACCCCGAAGACCTCGAGCGCGTCATCTCGCGCTCCGCCGGCATGCTCGGCGTCGACCTGCCCCCCGAGTCGTTCGCCGAGATCGCACGCCGTTCGCGGGGCACGCCGCGCATCGCCAACCGGCTGCTGCGTCGTGTGCGCGACTACCTGATCGTGCACGGTGGCGAGAAGGGTGCGGCGGATGCGGCGGTGGGCGCAGCCCTCGAGCTGTACGACGTCGACGCGATCGGTCTCGACCGTCTCGACCGGGCCGTGCTCGACGCGATCGTCCACCGATTCCGCGGCGGTCCGGTCGGCCTGTCCACTCTCGCGGTCACGGTGGGGGAGGAGGCCGAGACGATCGAATCGGTCGTCGAGCCTTACCTCGTCCGCATCGGATTCATGGGGCGCACTCCGCGCGGGCGCATCGCGACGCCCGCCGCGTACGAGCACCTGGGCATGCGGCATCCGGATCACGCACAGGCGCTGAGACTCGATGACCTATAATCGCTGAAGGCTTTCGCCCGAACCCCCTTGCATGGCACCGCCGCCCTGATGTGTGCCTGATTCGAAAGGTGCCCACACCTCCATGGACTTCGCGAGATTCTTCGCCGACTACGGCCTGATCATCCTCCTGGTCGCACTCCTGATCTTCATGTTCTGGAGCTCCCGCCGCCGGATGCAGAAGCAGAAGGCCGAGCAGGCGGCGAAGGCGCGCCAGACCGTTCCGGGCGCCGAGGTGCTCCTGCAGGGCGGTCTCTACGGAACGATCGTCTCGTACGACCCCGACAACCTCGACCAGCCTGCCATCGTCGAGCTCGCGCCGGGCGTGCAAATCAAGGTGCACAGCCAGGCCATCCTGCGCGTGGTGAGCCCGACCGAGGGCGTCGTCTCCGAAGACGAGTACCTCGCGGCCGAAGAGAGCCACGCCGAGTACGCCGAGGGTGTCGCCGACGGCGAGATCACCTCGATCAGCGACGACCAGAAGCGCGCCGCCGCGGAGGGCTCGGCCGACGAGCCCGACAACGACGCCGGCACGAAGCCGCAGGCCTGATCCGCAGCCCCTCGCGGGCACCCGAGAAAGCTCACCCCTGTGGCCACACCGACCCCCGTCCGGCACGCCTGGCGCGCACTGACCGGTCTGCTCATCGTCATCGCCGTCCTGTTCGGCATCAACGCGCTCGGCGTGTACGTCTTCAAAGCCAGCTCGTGGACGCCCGAGCTCGCGCTCGACCTCCAGGGCGGTACGCAGATCGTCCTGCAGGCGCAGTCGGTCGACGGTTCCGAGCCGACCACCGAGCAGATGAACCAGGCGGCCACGATCATCCGCCAGCGCGTCGACGCCTCGGGCGTCGGCGAGGCCGACATCGCGACGCAGGCCGGCAACCAGATCGTGGTCCAGATCCCGGGTCAGGCCGACGAAGAGACGCGCAATCGCATCGAGGCGTCCGCCCAGCTCCAGCTCCGCGCCGTGCTGCAGGCCTCCGCGCCGACCAACGACTTCGTGGGCGCCGACGGTGAGCGCACGCCGTTCCCGACCCCCGACCCGACTCTGCCGAACACTCCGTCGCCCGAGCCGACCAACGGCAGCGACCCGGCGTGGGTCACTCCGTACCTCCAGGCGGAGTTCGCGGCGTACGACTGCGCGAACCCGACGAACGATCCCGCGAACGCGCCGGCCGACCAGCCCCTCATCACGTGTGAGGCCGATGGATCGGTGAAGTACATCCTCGGGCCCGTCGAGCTCGACGGGTCTTCGATCGACGACGCGACCTTCGGCATGCAGCAGAACGACGGCCGCTGGGCGGTCAGCCTGCGGTTCGACGGCGAGGGCACGCGCATCTTCGGCGAGATCAGCCAGCGTCTGTACGGCGCCACCCCGCCGCTGAACCAGTTCGCGTTCGTGCTGGACGGTCTCGTGCTCACCGCGCCCCAGATGAACCAGGTGATTCTGGGCGGCGACCCGAGCATCACGGGCAACTTCACGCAGGAGTCCGCCAAGACGCTCGCCGACCAGCTTCGCTACGGCGCTCTGCCGCTCAGCTTCGAGGTGGTCAGCTCCGACACGATCTCCGCCACACTGGGCTCGCAGCAGCTGCAGATCGGCCTCATCGCGGGCCTCATCGGCCTTGCGCTCGTCGCGGTCTACTCGCTCATCGTCTACCGCGCGCTCGGGTTCGTCATCATCGCGTCGCTCGCGGTCATGGGTGTCATCACGTACCTCGCCATCTGCATCCTCGCGTGGCGCATGGGCTTCCGCCTGTCGCTCGCGGGCGTCGCGGGTCTGATCGTGTCGATCGGCTTCACCGCCGACTCGTTCATCGTGTACTTCGAGCGCATACGCGACGAGCTGCGCGACGGAAAGTCGATCACGGGCGCCGTCGAGGACGGCTGGAGCCGCGCGAAGCGGACGATCTACATCTCGAAGTCGATCAACGTGCTCGCCGCCGTCGTGCTGTACGTCCTGGCGGACGCCACGGTGAAGGGCTTCGCGTTCACGCTCGGGCTCACGACCGTGATCGACGTGCTGATCTTCATCCTCTTCACGCACCCGGTCATGCAGCTGCTGGCCCGCACGCGGTTCTTCGGCGAGGGGCATCCGCTCTCGGGCATGGATCCCGAGGCGCTCGGCGCGGTGTACCGCGGCCGCGCCCAATTCCGCTCGCCCGTCATCGCGCCCAAGTCGAGCGCCGACAGGCGTGCCGCGCGGTCGCGCGGTGAAGCCGCTCGGCGTCAGACGATCGCCGAGCGCAAGCAGGCCGAGCTCGCGGCAGCAGCCGCGCAGGACGCGAAGCGAACTCCCGGCAGCACGAAGGGAGGAGACGACTGATGCGCTCCATGAGCCAGTTCGGCAACGATCTCTACACCGGCAAGACCTCATTCCCGTTCGTCGGCCGCCGGCGCCTGTGGTTCATCATCGCGGCGATCCTCGTCATCGGTTCGGCGCTCGTTCCCCTCGTGCGGCCGATCCAGTTCTCGATCGAGTTCACGGGCGGCTCGCAGTTCACCGTCTCGGGGCTGACGAGTCCCGACCAGCTGATCGCGACCGAGGCCGTCCAGTCCGTCGTCCCGGATGCCACCACCAAGGTCACGACGGTGGGCGACACCGCCGTCCGGGTGCAGACCGACCAGATGACCAGCGACGAGACGCGCGACGTCACGGCTGCACTCGGCGAGGCCTACGGCGTACCCGAGAGCGAGGTCACCTCGTCGTTCATCGGGCCGACGTGGGGTGCTGACGTCACTCGTCAGTCGCTGTGGGGCCTCGCGATCTTCCTCGCGCTGACCTTCCTGATCCTCGCGCTGTACTTCCGCACCTGGAAGATGTCGGTCGCCGCGATCATCGGCCTCGTGGACGTGCTCATCATCACGATCGGCGTCTACGCACTGTTCGGCTTCGAGATCTCGCCCGCGGCGGTCATCGGCTTCCTCACGATCCTGTCGTACGCCCTGTACGACACGACGGTGGTCTTCGACAAGATACGTGAGAATACGAGCGAAGACGGCGAAGTGTCCGGCCGCACGTTCGGCGAGTCGGTAAACCTCGCGGTCAACCAGACCCTGGTGCGCTCGATCAACACGACCGTCGTGGCGATCCTGCCGACGGGTGCGATCCTGTTCATCGGCGCACTGTGGCTCGGTGCGCAGACGCTGACCGACATCTCGCTGTCGATCTTCGTGGGCACGATCGTGGCGGCCTACTCGACGATCTTCGTCGCTGCGCCGCTGTACTCGCTGTTCCGCGAGAACGAGCCGGCGATCAAGGCCCGCGACGAGCGCACGCTCGCGTCCCGCGCACAGGCCCGAGTGACGGCCTGACCGCTCCCGCGAGAGTGGTCCCTTACAGCGGCGTAGGATTGTGAGGTCCGGCGGAGGGGAGGAATCGTGACCGAAACCGTCCCCTCCGCCGCCCAGACGTCATCGCTGCGGCGCCTCGTGCCCCGCATCTTCTCGCGTTCCGCGCGCCGCGACGATGTCGAGCAGCTCCTGCGCACGGTGCGCACGCACCACCCCAAGGGCGACCTCTCGATCATCGAACGGGCCTACACGGTCGCCGCAAAGGCTCACGAGGGGCAGACCCGACGCAGCGGCGAGCCATATATCACGCATCCGCTCGCGGTCGGCCAGATCCTCGCCGACCTCGGCCTCGGGCCGAAGGCGATCGCCGCCGCGCTGCTGCACGACACCGTCGAAGACACGGGCTACCCGCTCGAGGCGATCGCCTCCGAGTTCGGCGACGAGGTCGCGATGCTCGTCGACGGCGTGACGAAACTCGACAAGGTCAAGTACGGCGAGAGCGCGCAGGCCGAGACCGTCCGCAAGATGATCGTCGCGATGTCGAAAGACATCCGCGTGCTCGTGATCAAGCTAGCCGACCGCCTGCACAACGCCCGCACGTGGGGGTTCGTGCCGCCCGAGAAAGCGCAGAAGAAGGCGACCGAGACACTCGAGATCTACGCGCCGCTCGCGCATCGCCTCGGCATCCAGGCAATCAAGTCAGAGCTCGAGGACCTGTCCTTCGCGGTGCTGCATCCGAAGCTCTACGCCGAGATCGACAGCCTCGTGAAGCAGCGCACGCCGCAGCGCGAGCAGTACGTGCAGAGCGTGATCGAGGCCGTCGACGCCGACCTTCGCGAGCTCCGCATCCGCGGGCGCGTCATGGGCCGGCCGAAGCAGCTGTACTCGGTGTACCAGAAGATGGTCGTGCGCGGACGTGAGTTCGACGATATCTACGACCTCATCGGCATCCGCGTGCTCGTGGGCAGCGTGCGCGACTGCTACGCGGTGCTCGGTGCGATCCACGCGCGGTGGACGCCGCTTCCCGGCCGGTTCAAGGACTACATCGCCACGCCGAAGTTCAACCTGTACCAGTCGCTGCACACGACGGTGATCGGGCCCGGTGGCCGCACGGTCGAGATCCAGATCCGCACCAACGAGATGCACCAGCAGGCCGAGTACGGCGTCGCCGCGCACTGGAAGTACAAGGAGCGCATGAACGGCGGCAAGGCCGACCCGAAGGCGCTCGACACCGACATGGCGTGGCTCGCGCACATCTCGGACTGGCAGGCCGAGACGGCCGACCCCGGCGAGTTCCTCGACTCGCTGCGCTTCGAGATCGGCGCGAAAGAGGTCTACGTCTTCACGCCGAAGGGGCGGGTGATCGGCCTGCCCGCGGGTGCGACTCCGGTCGACTTCGCGTACGCGGTGCACACCGAGATCGGCCACCGCACGATGGGCGCGAAGGTGAACGGCCGCCTTGTGCCGCTCGAGTCCGAGCTCAAGAGCGGTGACGTCGTCGAGGTGTTCACGTCGAAGAACCCGGATGCCGGGCCGAGCCAGGACTGGCTCGGATTCGTCAAGAGCACGCGTGCACGCAACAAGATCCGCGGCTGGTTCACGAAGGAGCGCCGCGAAGAGGCGATCGAGCAGGGCAAGGAGGCGATCGCGCGCGCGATGCGCCGGCAGAACCTCCCGTTGCAGCGCCTCATGAGCCAGGACTCGTTCGCCGAGGTCGCGCAGCAGCTTCGCTACGATGACGTCTCGGCGCTGTACGCCGCCGTGGGTGAGGGCCACGTGTCCACGCAGTCGGTGATCGAGAAGGTCACGGCTCTCGTGAGCTCGAACGACACGACGACGGGGCCGATCGACCTGCCGCCGATCGGGCGCACGCGGGCTCCGCGCGGCGGCGACTCCGGTGTGCTCGTGCGCGGCGCACCCGACATCCTCGTGAAGCTCGCGAAGTGCTGCACGCCCGTGCCGGGCGATGAGATCGTGGGCTTCGTCACGCGCGGCAGCGGCGTGTCGGTGCACCGTTCGGACTGCACGAACGTGCAGTCGCTCAAGTCCGATCCCGACCGGCTCATCGACGTGAGCTGGGCGCCCACGACCAAGAGCGTGTTCCTCGTGCAGATCCAGGTCGAGGCGCTCGACCGCTCCGGCCTCCTGAGCGACGTCACCCGCGTGCTGAGCGAGCACCACGTCAACATCCTGTCGGCCACCGTCTCGACGACGAACGACCGCCTCGCGCTCAGCCGCTTCGTGTTCGAGATGGGCGACATCGTGCACCTCGACCGCGTGCTCAACGCCGTCCGCCGCATCGACGCGGTGTACGACGTCTATCGCGTCACGTCGTCCTGACGGCGGGGCGCCGATCCCGCGCGAGTGCGTGCAGGAGCGGGAGCGCGCTGCGCTTGTTCGGCAGGCGTCCGTGCGCCTCGAGCCAGCAGATCGCGTCGTCCGCGAGACCCGGATGACCCGCCGCCAGGCCACGGGCGGCGTCGAGGTGATCGGAGTCGTCGACGCGCGCGACGTCGGCGAGCGTGCGGACCGGCGTCGTCACGAGGACGCCGCCGATCACGAGCAGGTCGGCGGGGTCGACGGCGAGGTCTCGATACACGAGACGGAGTCCGTGGACGTGGTGCAGTCGCCGCGGCACCGCCCGCTGCACTGTGTGGCGAACAGGCGGATCGTGACGCGCGCCGTGGATCCACGCGGCGCTCACGTGCGTCGCGGCGAGTGTGTCGCGCAGGATCTCACGCAGGGAGCCGGCCCGCAGCGCAGCCGTTTCGACGGCGTCAGCCGGGATGTACGCCTCGCCGAGGCCCACGAGGTGGCCGTCCAGGCACGCCGCCGACAGCTCCGCGGTGGACAGGCGGTCGTCGGCGAAGTACAGGAACGGCGATGGCACGTCGAGAGTCTGCCGGAACGGCGGATGCCGCATCCGTCGGCCCGGTGGGACTGTGGACAACCACTGCCAACCGCGCACCTGGGGGAGAGGTGATCAGCCCCCGAGCGCCTTGAGCCACGTGCGCCGCGCCTCGAGAGCCTCTTTCGCCCTCTCGACCGCAGCGTTGTCGCCGGACTTCTCGGCCGCCGCGAGCTCCTGCTCGAGCTTCTCGATCGCCTCCGTGAGCTGGCGCGTCATGTCGTTCGCGCGCGCCTTCGTCTCGGGGTTGTTGCTCTTCCAATCGGCGTCCTCACGTGCGCGAAGCGCCTGCTCGATCTTGCGCAGGTCGTCGTCGAGGGAGCGCTCGACATCGCGCGGGAAGATGCGACCGAGGTCGTCCCAGCGGCGCTGGATGCCGGTGAGCATGGAGCGAGCCTTGGTGAGGTCGCGCTCGTCCTGGATCGCCTTCGCCTCGACGAGCAGCTCGCGCTTGGCCTCGATCTTCTCGCGTGAGGCCTCGGCCTCGGCCGCCTCGCGCTCACCGCGCGCCCCGTAGAGCACGTCGCCGGCCGCCTTGAACCGCGCCCACAGGGCGTCGTCGGCCTTCTTGCCGGCGCGGCCCGCGGACTTCCACTGCTCGAGAAGCTCGCGGTAGGCGGCGATGCCGTCCTCACCCTTGGGCGCGAGAGCCTCCGCCTTCTCGACGAGCTTGGACTTGCGCTCCCGCACGGCCTTGTGGGCCTCGTCGAGCTGCGCGTAGAACTCGCGGCGCGCCTTGTCGAGGGTCGCACGAGCGTCGCGGAATCGCTTCCAGAGCTGCTGGCTCGTCGACTTGGGAAGGCGCGGCCCGTGCTGCTGCTGGGACTGCCACTGCTCGAAGAGGTCGGCGATCTCGGCCGACGTCTGCTTCCACTGGATCGTCTTCGGGTCACGCGCGGCGAGCGCCTCGGCGCGCTCGACGAGCTCGGCGCGGGCCGTGACGGCCTCTTCGACGGCCTGACGGGCGGCCGCGGCCTCGGATGCCGATGCCGCCGAGAGCTCCTCGATCAGGGCGTCGAGCCGCGCGCGAAGCGACGCGAGGTCGCCCACGGCGGCCGCGTCGGCGATCTTGTCGTGGAGCGTCCGGGCCGTCGCGCGCAGATCGGAGGCGGAGGCGCCGCCGCGGCGGTGGCGCACCTCGAGGAGCGTCACTTCGCTCGCGAGGTCGGTGAACTTGCGCTCGAAGTACGCGAGAGCCTCTTCGCGCGTGCCGTCGGGGAACTGCCCGACCACGCGCCACTCGGTGCCCTCGCGGACCGACACGGTGCCGTCGTCGTCGACGCGGCCCCACGGCTCGTCGCTGCCCGCGGATTCGGCGGCGGGGGCGTCGGAGGCGGGGGAGTCGGCGGGGACGGCCTCGTCCGTGGTCTCGGCGGCGGGCGTGGCATCCGCCTCTTCGGCCGCCTGCGCGGCATCTGCGGTCGCGTCCGCGTCAGCCGTGGCATCCGTCTCTTCGCCACCAGCCGTAGCCGCCTCAGCGGCCTCTTCCGGCTCGGTCGCGGCCTCTTCCGGCTCGGCGGCCTCCGCGGACGCGGCCGCGGAGTCGGGCGCCTCGACGGACTGCTCGTCGGGGGCGGCGGGCTGCTCGGAGACGGCCTCGGCGTCGAGGTTGTCGGGCGTTTCGGGAGTGGACTCGGCTGCGGAAGTCACGGGATGCACCTCATCGCGGCAGTGCGCCGCCTGCGGGAAATGGACGGCCCAAGCCTAGTACGGCGGGGTGAGCCGCTCAGGACGTCGCGGTCGGTTCCGGGGTCGGCTCGACGGAGTCGGTGGGAGTCGGCGTCGGCGTCGGCGGAGCCTCGGTCGGCGTCTGCGTCGGCGTCAGGCTGGGAGCGGGCTCGGGCGCGCCGGGACCGAGCGTGAAGTACGCGATCTGGCCGCCGACCACCGCGAGGATGAGGATGCCGCCCACGATGCCCGCGATGAGGTTGTCGCGCGTGCGGCGGCGAGTGCGTCCTTCGTGGAACTTCTGCCGAGCCTGATACAGCCGTGCACGTTCGCGCGCAGCGCGCGCTTCGCGTTCCTTGCCCGTTGCCACAGGACCTCCCTCACCCCGGTGCTCCGGGCCGGGTCGATCCTACAAACACGCAGGGGCCGGGCCAAACCGCCCGTCGGAGCGTCGGGCAGGTGGTGCGGAGCCCGCGTCGGCGGCCGCGGCTAGCCTGGTCGAGTGACTTCGCCCGCCGCTCTCTTCCAGGGGCAGACCCCGCTCGCCGTGCGCATGCGGCCGGTCTCGCTCGACGAGGTGGCCGGTCAGTCGCACCTGCTGCGGCCCGGGTCGCCGCTGGTCACCCTGGCGAATCCGGATGCCACGGCCAAGCCGGGCACGTCGGTGATCCTCTGGGGGCCGCCGGGCACCGGAAAGACGACGCTCGCGCAGGCGATCGCGCGGTCGTCCGGCCGCCGCTTCGTCGAGCTGTCGGCGATCACGGCGGGCGTGAAGGACGTGCGCGAGGTCATGCAGGACGCGCTGAACCAGCGCGACCTGTACGGGCAGTCGACGATCCTCTTCCTCGACGAGATCCACCGGTTCACGAAGGCGCAGCAGGACGCGCTGCTTCCCGGGGTCGAGAACGGCTGGGTGGTGCTCATCGCGGCGACCACCGAGAACCCGTCGTTCTCGGTGATCTCGCCGCTGCTGTCGCGGTCGCTGCTGCTCACGCTCCAGCCGCTCACCGACGACGACCTCGGGATGCTCATCGACCGGGCGGTCGACGATCCGCGGGGACTCGCCGGCGCCGTCGAACTCGGCCCGAGCGCACGAGAAGCCCTCATCCGCCTCGCATCCGGCGATGCGCGCCGCGCACTCACCGCGCTCGAGGCGGCGGCGTCGATAGCGGCCCCCGAGGAGGAAGCCGACGACGACATCGCGGACGATCGGGGCTCCGAAGACGGCGCCGAGGCCCCGACCCCTGTCGAGATCTCGGCCGAGCACATCGCGCAGGCGGTAGACCGCGCCCTGCTGCGGTACGACCGGCAGGGCGACGAGCACTACGACGTCATCAGCGCCTTCATCAAGTCGATCCGCGGCTCCGACGTCGACGCGGCGCTGCACTACCTCGCCCGCATGATCGAGGCCGGGGAAGACCCGCGGTTCATCGCGCGCAGGCTGATCATCTCGGCATCCGAAGACATCGGCCTCGCCGACCCGCAGGCGCTGCCGCTCGCCGTCGCCGCAGCCGACGCCGTGCAGTTCATCGGCATGCCGGAGGGGCGGATTCCGCTCGCCGAGGCGACGGTGTACCTCGCGACGACGGCGAAGTCGAATGCGGCGTACGTCGCGCTCGACAAGGCCATCGCCGACGTGCGGGCCGGCGGATTCGGCCGCGTGCCGGCCCACCTGCGCGACGCGCACTACCCGGGCGCCCAGCGCCTCGGGCACGGGAAGGGCTACAAGTACCCGCATGACTCCGACGTCGGGGTCGTCGCGCAGCAGTACCTTCCCGACGAGCTGCGCGACAAGCGCTACTACGAGCCGACGAACCACGGGCAGGAGCGCGACGTGCAGGCGCGGCTCGAGAAGATCCGTCGCATTCTCGGCGGCGGCTGAGGATCAGGCGGTGGCGGGCGCGCGTTTCGTGGGGTCCGAGCGCGCGCTCCCGATCGCGATGGCTCCGAGCAGTGCGAGCAGCGCGATCCCGCTCGTGGCGTAGTGGGCGAACGCCCAGGAGACATAGTCGGCGCCGCTGATCAGGAATGTGTCGGCGAGCGCCATGCCCGGCCCGAATGAGGCGACGAAGTACGCCGGAGCGCCGAGGACGAGCATGAGGAGGTGCGCCGTCGCCGCGGCGAAAGGCGTGGCATCCGCTCTTCCCGCGAAGAGAGCGAGCAGCCCTCCGGCCAGGAGCACGCCGAGGCCGAGGATGCCGATCGTGACGGGGATGCCGGGCGACTCGCCCATCCGCGCCATCTCGGCGTGGATCTCGCGCAGCGTCGCGCTTGGCACGGCCGCGAGCGGGTTCAGCACGATGATCTGGAGCGCCGCCAGCACGGCGTAGGCGGTGACGAGGAGGGTTCCCGAGATCGCGATCCCGATGGTGAGGCGACGGCGAGGGGGCATGCGTCGAGCATGCCGCACGTTCGCCCGCGCATCCAGGTGAGACGATCCGCGTCGTCGAGACACTCCGTGAGTGAGGCGGGCAGGTCCCGCCGCGTCGGCGTGCGACCGAGTGGGGAGCGATGATGCGGGAGAACCGGATGCCACGACCGGCCGTGCTTGGAGCGGTGGCGGTCGTCGCCGCCCTCGCGCTGGCCGGGTGCGCGACCCCTCGAGCGGGTTCCGTTCCGCCGGGAGGATCCGGACCCGACTCCGCGGCGCTGGTCACGACGAAGCATCCGGTCACCGTGCTCGACGACGGCGACGGCGCCGAGCTGTGCCTCGGGGCGATGGCCGCCTCGTATCCGCCGCAGTGCGGCGGGCCCTCCCTCGTCGGCTGGGACTGGAGCCGGTACGTCGGCGAGTTCGAGGACGCCGCCGGGGTTCGGTGGGGCTCGTTCATCCTCACGGGCACTTACGACGCGGACGCCGACGCGTTCACGCCGATCGAGGTCGCATCCGGGGCGGACTACGAGTGGCCGCAGGTCGACATGACCGACTTCGCGAGCCCGTGCCCTGACCCGGACGGCGGTTGGCGCGTCCTGGACGAGGCGAAGGCGACGTTCGAGGCGATGAACGCCACGTTCGAGCTCGCGGCGCGCCTCGACGGCTACGCGACAGCATGGATGGATCAGTCGCCGAATCCCGCCGCGCGTTCGGGCGACTCCGCTGGATCCGAGACGGGCATGAACGACCCGCTGCTCACGATCGTCAATGTGCGGGTGACCGGCGATCCGGCCGTCGCCGAGGCCGAGCTGCGCGAAGTGTGGGGCGGGATGCTGTGCGTCACCCAGGCTACGCGCACGGCCGCGGAGCTTCAGGCGATCCGGACCGAGATGATGGCGTCGACGCCCGGCGTGCTGTCGGCCGGCGAGAACGGACTCGCGGGCACGGTCGACGTCACCGTGGTCTACGACGACGGACGACTGCAGGCTCGCTGCGACGCCGAGTACGGGCCGGGCGTGGTGCGTATCACGTCGGCGCTCGTGCCGGTCGGCTGAGGCCGGCTGAGGTCACGCGGCTTCGACGTCACCGGGAGCCGAGCGCCCCTCTGTTAGACTTGATCGGCTCGAAACCGGGTTTTCGGGCATCTCCCTCCTCTGACGAAGACCTTCCGGCGTGCCCCGGCGTGCAGTCCGGACAGGGCGAGGAGTGGGGGATACGTCCGCGAGCCGTGAAAGACACGGCCGCGTCAACGGAAGGAACACTTCGTGGCAACGAAGTCCCAGGACCGCCGCAAGGTCCGCCTGTCGCGCGCGCTCGGCGTCGCGCTGACCCCGAAGGCCGCCCGCTACCTCGAGAAGCGTCCGTACGCTCCGGGTGAGCACGGCCGCACCAAGCGCAAGGCCGACAGCGACTACGCCGTCCGTCTGCGCGAGAAGCAGCGTCTTCGCGAGCAGTACAACATCCGCGAGAAGCAGCTGCGCATCCAGTTCGAAGAGGCCCGCCGCAAGGACGGCCTGACCGGTGAGAACCTCGTCGAGCAGCTCGAGATGCGTCTCGACGCGCTCGTGCTCCGCTCGGGCTTCGCCCGCACCATGGCGCAGGCCCGCCAGCTCGTCGTGCACCGTCACATCCTCATCGACGGTCAGCTCGTCGACCGCCCGTCGTTCCGCGTGAAGCCGGGCCAGCTCATCCACGTCAAGGCCAAGAGCGAGGGCCTCGAGCCGTTCCAGGTCGCGGCTGCCGGCGGTCACGCCGATGTCCTGCCCCCGGTTCCGGCCTACCTCGAGGTCGAGCTCGACAAGCTGCAGGCGCGTCTCGTGCGTCGTCCCAAGCGCGCCGAGGTTCCGGTCGTCTGTGACGTCCAGCTCGTCGTCGAGTACTACGCCGCCCGATAGGGCCGCGTACGACAAGGACGCGATAACGCCGCCCTGCCTGAGACCGCGCGAGGGGCGCCGGGTTCCAGCCCGGCGCCCCTCGCCGTTCTCGCTTAAGATGTACCCATGCCGCGCCCGCGGCGAAGGAGTGGTGACATGAAGAACCTGGTGTGGTTCGTGCTCGGCCTGGCCGGCGGCTTCGTCCTCGCGCACTTCGTCAACAAGGACCCCCGCGGCCGCGAGGTGCTCGCCGACATCGACGCGCGCATCGCCGAGTTCACCGACCGCATCAGCGCGGCGTACCACGAGCAGGAGGCGCGCTTCACGGAGGGTGCCGAGACGGCGACGGATGCGGCGGCCGAGGCGGTCGCCGCGGCATCCGGCTCTACGGCCTCCGGCGACACGGATGCCGCACCCAAGCCCGCCGCCTGACTCATCGGCTCACCCGAACCGCTCGCATCCTCCCGCCGTGCCGGGGCAGGATCCGCTCGTCCCGAGGAATCCCCACGAATGAAGACCGCCGAGATCGCCCGTCGCTTCCTGGCTTATTTCGAGAAGAACGACCACACGATCGTGCCGTCGGCGTCGCTCGTCACCGACGACCCGGCGCTGCTGTTCACGGTTGCGGGCATGGTGCCGTTCATCCCGTACCTGAGCGGTGACGTGCCGCCGCCGTACCCGCGTGCGGCCGACAACCAGAAGTGCATCCGGACGAACGACATCGAAGAGGTCGGCAAGACGCCGCGTCACGGCACGTTCTTCCAGATGCTCGGGAACTGGTCGTTCGGCGACTACTTCAAGCGCGACGCGATCGGCTACGCGTGGGAGCTGCTCACGATGCCGGAGGACGAGGGCGGCCTCGGCTTCGACCCGGCCGACCTGTGGGTGACCGTCTACGAAGAGGACGACGAGGCCTACGACCTGTGGCGCGAGGTCGCGCGGCTGCCCGAAGACCGCATCCAGCGGCTCGGCAAGGACACGAACTACTGGAGCACGGGCCTTCCGGGGCCGGCGGGGCCCTGCTCGGAGATCTTCTTCGACCTCGGCCCGGAGTACGGCATCGACGGCGGGCCGGCGACCGACGACGATCGCTACGTCGAGATCTGGAACCTCGTGTTCATGCAGTACGAGATCACGAACGTGCGGTCGAAGTACGACTTCGACGTTGTGGGCGAGCTGCCCGCGAAGAACATCGACACCGGCATGGGCCTCGAGCGCATCGCGTTCATCAAGCAGGGCGTCGACAACATGTACGAGACCGACCAGGTGCGGCCGGTGCTCGACAAGGCGGTCGAGCTGTCGGGCCGCACCTATGGAGCCGATCACGAAGACGATGTGCGGTTCCGCGTCGTCGCCGATCACGTGCGCTCGTCGCTCATGCTGCTCGCCGATGGCGTGACGCCGTCGAACGACGGCCGGGGCTACATCCTGCGCCGTCTCATGCGCCGCGTGATCCGCTCGATGCGGCTGCTCGGAGTCGAGCGGCCGACGTTCGCCGAGCTGTTCGCCGTGTCGCGCGACGCGATGGCCGAGGCCTACCCGGTCGTCGCGGAGGACTGGGCCCGCATCTCGCAGTACGCCATCGCCGAGGAGGAGACCTTCCTCCGCACGCTCGCGGCGGGCTCGGCGCTCCTGGACGACTCGCTCGCTCAGACGAAGGCGTCCGGCGGAACGACGATCCCCGGCTCCGAGGCGTTCCTGCTGCACGACACGTACGGGTTCCCGATCGACTTGACGCTCGAGATCGCGCAGGAGGCGGGGCTCACCGTCGACCGCGCCGCCTTCGACACGCTCATGCAGGAGCAGCGTCAGCGTGCGAAGGCCGACGCGCGTGCGCGCAAGCGCCAGCTCGCCGACACGAGCGTCTACCGCGACCTGCGGGCGCGCGGAGAGACGGTCTTCACGGGCTACACCGATCTGCAGACCGAATCCACGGTGCTCGGCATCCTCGTCGACGGGATGTCGGTCGATCGCGCGGCCACCGGCCAGATCGCCGAGATCATCCTCGCCGAGACGGCGCTGTACGCGGAGTCGGGCGGGCAGGTCGCCGACAAGGGCATCATCGTGGGCCCGGGCTATGAGCTCGATGTGCTCGACGTGCAGAAGCCGGTCGCGGGTCTGATCAGCCACACCGTCGAGGTCACGTCGGGCGAGGTGGGCGTCGGACAGCCCGCGACCTCGGTCGTCGACGCCGAGAACCGCCGTGGCGCGCGCCAGGCGCACTCGGCGACGCACCTCGTGCACGCGGCCCTGCGCGACACGCTCGGCCGCTCGGCGACGCAGGCGGGCTCGCTCAACCGCGCGGGCTACCTCCGGTTCGACTTCAGCTGGGGGCAGGCGCTGTCCGACGACACGAAGACCGAGATCGAAGAGATCGCGAACAACGCCGTCCGAGAGAGCCTCGAGGTCACCACGCGCGTGCTGCCGCTCGACGAGGCCCGCTCGCTCGGTGCGATCGCGCTGTTCGGAGAGAAGTACGGCGACAAGGTGCGCATGGTCGACATCGGCGGCCCGTGGTCGCGCGAGCTGTGCGCGGGCACGCACGTGTCGACGAGCGCGGAGGTCGGGCTCATCAGCCTCGTCGGCGAGTCGTCGGTCGGCGCGTCCAACCGCCGCGTCGAGGCTCTCGTCGGCCTCGACGCGTTCCGGCAGCTCGCGGCCGAGCGCGCGCTCGTGTCGCAGCTCACCTCAACCCTCAAGACGCCGCGCGAGCAGCTTCCGGCGCGCATCGCCGAGCTCACGGCGAGCCTCAAGGCCGCCGAGAAGAAGATCGCGGCGTACGAGGCGAAGGCCCTCGCCGATCGGCTGCCCGCGCTCGTCGAGAAGGCGACCGCGGTCGGCCCGCATCGCGTGGTCGCCGAATCGCTCGGCACCGCGTCGTCGGCCGACGACGTGCGCTCGCTCGCCCTGCAGGTGCGCGATCGCCTGGGTGCGGATGCCACGGTCGTCGCCCTTGGAGCGGAGCTCAACGGACGCCCGGTCGTCGTCGTCGCGACGAACGAAGCCGCGCGCTCGGCGGGCGCCAAGGCCGGCGTGCTCGCGAAGGCCGCCGCGACCGCGCTCGGTGGCGGCGGTGGCGGGCGCGACGACGTCGCGCAAGGCGGTGGGACGGATGCCTCGGCCCTGCCGTCGGCGCTCGCGGCGGTGAAGGGCGCGCTGAACGCAGCGTGATCCGGACGGTATGAGCGATTTCCGCAGGGGGGTCCGGCTCGGGGTCGATGTGGGCCGGGCGCGGATCGGCGTGGCCCGGTGCGATCCCGACGGGCTGCTCGCGACGCCCGTCGAGACCATCCCGCGCTCGGACGCGTCGATTTCGCGGCTGCGCGAGCTCATCGCGGAGGACGAGCCCCTCGAAGTGCTCGTCGGCCTGCCGTTGAGCCTGAGCGGCGGCGACACGCCGTCGACCACCGACGCGCGCGACTTCGCGGCGGCGCTGGCCGCGGCATCCGGCGTGCCTGTGCGCCTTGTGGACGAGCGTCTCAGCACCGTCTCGGCACACGCGGCCCTGCGCGATTCGGGCAGAACCCAGCGTTCGTCTCGTAGCATTGTTGACCAAGTCGCCGCGGTGGTCCTGCTCCAGCAGGCTCTTGATGTCGAGAAGAGCACCGGACGACCACCCGGCCTACCCGTACCCGCCGCCGAGGAGCCCGCCTGAACATGCCCCAGTCGCCTTCGCCGTACGACGACCCGTTCGCGGGCCTGTTCGGCAAGCTGCCCGACCCGCGAGCGCACCTCGCGCGGTCGGCCTCCGAGGGCTCCGGGCACAGCGGCGACGGCGTCAGCGGCGGCGCCCCTGCCACGGGAGGGGTTCCACCGCAGACCGGCGCGGTGCCGACGTACACGGGCGCGGTGCCGACGCAGACCGGAAGCGTGCCGCTTTCGCGCCGCGCCGCCCGCGAGGCCGCGGCGCGAGAAGCGGCGGCCCGCGATGCCGCGCCGCGCGAGGCGGCAGCACAGCCCGAGACCGTCGCACTCCCGACACCGCCGCAGGCATCGCCCCACACGCCGCAACCGGCCACGACGGCGTTCGAGACGCCGGTCGCGGCATCCGCCCCTCCCGGTTCCATCCCTGCGGGCCCGAACTCGCCGACGGCCGGGGAGTCTGACGCGTATGACCTCGACGACGACCCCGCCCGCTCGTGGCAGCTCTCGGGCGAGGTGGCTGCGCAGCCGGCGCTGCCCTACAGCCGTACGGGGAGCATCCCGATCATCTCGGAGTCGGAGGCACGGGCCGCCGCGAAGCGCGCCGGTGCGGGGGACGCGGGCGGTGGGCTCGAGGCGCTGTTCTCGGGGGACGTGTCGACGACCGACATCGGTTCCCCGCCGCCCCCGAAAGACAAGCGCAAGCGGCGCATCGGCGGCTGGATCGCGCTGGGTGTGATCGTCGCCCTGCTCGGAGGCATCGCGCTCGGCGGCTGGTGGGTGTGGAACACGTACGAGAGCCAGATCCGCGCGGTGCTCGGGTGGGAGGAGCCCAAGGACTTCGAGGCGGGGATGGCCAACGGCGAAGCGCTCGTGACGATCGAGTCGGGCGACACGGGGCAGTCGATCTCGCCCAAGCTCTACGAGGCGGGTGTCACGAAGACGCCCGAGGCGTTCTACGCCTACCTCATCGAGACGCAGCAGAACCCGCCGTTCCAGCCCGGCGTCTTCCGGCTGCAGAAGCAGATGACGTCCGAGGCCGCCCTCGCGATGATCCTGGATCCGGCGAGCAAGCTCGAGAACTCCGCGCTCATCCCCGAGGGAAAGACCGTCGAGCAGACGACCGAGATCCTCGCCGACAGCCTCCAGATACCGATCGAGGACTTCCAGGCGGCGATCGCCGACCCGGCGGCGTACGGCGTCGCAGCCGACTCGCTCGAGGGCTGGCTCTTCCCCGCGATGTACACGTTCGATCCGGGCGTGACCGCCAACGACGTCATCGCGCGCATGGTCGCGCGCACGATCCAATCGCTCGATGAGGCGGGTGTGCCCATCGAGGATCGCCAGCGCATCCTCACGATCGCCTCGATCATCCAGCGCGAGGCGCGGTACGAAGCGGACATGCAGAAGGTCTCGCGAGTCATCCAGAACCGCCTCGACCCGAACAACCAGGAGACGTTCGGCCTCCTGCAGATGGATTCGACGGCGCAGTACGGCTTCGGCGAGATGCACGACGGGACGGTCAGCTCGTCCGAGGAGGCGCTCACCGACCCGAACCCGTGGAACACGTACGTGAACCCCGGGCTGCCCATCGGGCCGATCTCGAACCCCGGCGACGTCGCGATCTCGTCGGCGATGCATCCCGCAGACGGCGATTGGCTGTACTTCGTGACGGTGAACCTCGACACCGGCGAGACCGTGTTCACGTCGAACATCAACGACCACAACCGCGCGGTCGATCAGTGGCGCGGCTGGTGTCGCGAGCACCCGGACTCGGGGTGCTGACCGGCCGCCGGCTCGCGGTGTGGGGCGATCCGATCGCCCACAGCCGCTCCCCGCAGCTGCACGGCGCCGCCTACCGCGCCCTCGGCCTGGACTGGGAGTACGGCCGCGAGCGCGTCGACGAGGAGTCGTTCGCGTCGCGCCTTGCGACACTCGGGGAACCGTGGCGCGGCCTGTCGCTCACGATGCCGCTCAAGGGCGTCGCGTTCGGCGCTGCCGAGACGCGCGATCGCGCGGCCGAGCTCACGGGCGCCGTCAACACGCTGCTGCTCTCCGAGGGCGGTCCGCACGGCTTCAACACGGACGTCGGCGGGATCGTGCGGTTCCTGACCGAGCAGGGGATCGCCGACCCCGCACGCGCGCGCATCATCGGCGCGGGCGCCACGGCGACCTCCGCGCTCCTGGCACTCGAGACGATGGGCGTGCGCGAGATCGAGGTCGCGGCACGGCGCCCCGAAGCCGCGGAGCACCTCGTCGCGCTGGGCGAGCGCATCGGCGTCCGCGTCACGCTCGCGCGCATCGAGGCTCCGTCGGGCGCCGTGGACCTCACGGTCGCGACGCTTCCGGGTGGCGCGGACATACCGGATGCCACGGCCGACCGCCTCGCGGCATCCGGCGGTCCCCTCCTCGACGTCGTCTACGGCCACTGGCCGACCGTGCTCGCGTCGGCGTGGGAGCGCGCCGGCGCGCGGGCCTGGGACGGCAGCGGGATGCTCCTGCACCAGGCCGTGCTGCAGGTGCGGGTCTTCGTCCAGGGTGACCCGCACGCCGTCCTCCCGCACGAGGATGACGTCGTGGCGGCGATGCGCGCGGCGCTGGAGGCATCCGCGACGGCATAACCGTCCCCTCGGGGCGTGGGAGACTGGAGCAATGCTCCGCGTGCTCACGGCCGGCGAATCGCACGGCCCCGAACTCATCGCCGTCATGGAGGGCCTCCCGGCCGGCGTGCCGGTGTCTCGCAGCGCGATCCAGGCCGATCTGGCCCGCCGCAAACTCGGATACGGCCGCGGATCGCGCATGAAGTTCGAAGAGGACGAGCTGACCATCTCGGCCGGTGTGCGCCACGGGTACTCGCTCGGCAGCCCCATCGCGCTGCGCATCGGGAACACCGAGTGGCCGAAGTGGGTCGAGGTCATGAGCGCCGAGCCCGTGGAGCTCACCGACAAGTCGCGGGGCAGGGGAGCGGCCCTCACGCGGCCGCGGCCGGGGCACGCCGACCTCGTGGGCATGCAGAAGTACGGGTTCGACGAGGCGCGGCCCATCCTCGAGCGCGCGAGCGCGCGCGAGACGGCGGCGCGAGTCGCGCTGGGCGCCGTCGCGCGGTCGTTCCTCGGCGAGCTCGGCATCCGGCTCGTGAGCCACACGCTGTCGATCGGGCCCGTCCAGGTGCCGGAGGGCGCGGCACTGCCGGCACCCGACGACGTCGACGCGCTCGATGCCGATCCGCTGCGGTGCTTCGACCCCGAGACGTCCGCCCGCATGGTCGCGGAGGTCGACGCCGCCCGCAAGGACGGCGACACGCTCGGCGGCATCGTCGAGGTGCTCGCGTACGGGCTGCCGCCCGGGCTCGGATCCCACGTGCACTGGGACCGCCGCCTCGACGGGCGGCTTGCGCAGGCGCTCATGAGCATCCAGGCGATCAAGGGCGTCGAGGTCGGCGACGGCTTCGAGACGACGCGCCGACGCGGCTCGGCCGCCCACGACGAGCTGTTCGCGACCGACGACGGCATCGCGCGTGCGAGCGACCGTGCGGGCGGCACCGAGGGTGGGATGTCGACGGGCACCGTGCTGCGCGTGCGCGCCGGCATGAAGCCGATCGCGACGGTTCCGCGCGCGCTGCGCACCATCGACGTCGCGACGGGGGATGCGGCATCCGCCCACCACCAGCGTTCCGACGTGTGCGCCGTGCCCGCGGCGGGCGTCGTCGCAGAGGCGATGGTCGCCATCGCCCTCGGCGAGGCGGTGCTCGAGAAGTTCGGCGGTGACTCGGTCTCCGAGACGCGCCGCAACCTCGACTCGTACCTCGCGTCGATCCCCGAGACCCTGCGCTCGTCCCGCGAGAGCGACGCGTCGCTCGGCGACGAGGACGCGGAGCCGCTCGCCGAGCATGGCCTCGCCCGCTGAGCACGCGCCCGTGCCCGTGGCGCGGGAGGCGGCATCCGCTGTCGTCCTCATCGGGCCGATGGGCGCGGGCAAGACGAGTATCGGACGGCGCGTGGCCAAGGCGCTCGCCCTCCCGTTCACCGACACGGACGTCGCGGTCGCGCGCGAGCACGGACCGCTCGAGACCGTGTTCGCGACGCTCGGCGAGAGGCGCTTCCGCGAGCTGGAGCGCGAGGCCGTGCGCGCCGCACTCGCCACGGGCGGAGTCGTGTCGCTCGGCGGGGGCGCGGTGCTCGATCCGCACACCCGTGCCGACCTCGAAAGGCACCGGGTCGTGCTGCTCACCGTGACGCCCGAGGTCGTCGCGGGGCGCATCCGCGGATCGAGCCGCCCGCTGCTGCAGACCGAGGACCCCGTCGAGCGCTGGACCGCGATCCTCGACGAGCGGCGCCTGCTGTACGACGAGGTCGCCGACATCGAGTTCGACACATCGACGGGCCCGCTGCAGGACGTCGTCGAGGGGATCGTCGAGTGGGTCCGCAGCGGCACGACGTCCATGACGGGCGAGGAGGAGACATGAGCGAGCCGACGACGATCACCGTGCGGGGAGATGCCCCGTACGACGTGCGCGTGGGGCGCGGCATCCTGAGCACGCTCGGCGAGACGCTGCCGGCATCCGCCCGGAAGGTGCTCATCGTGCATCCGCCGACGCTCGCGGCGCAGGCCGAGGCGCTGCGCGCGAGTCTCGTGGGCGACCGTGAGGTGCTGCTCGCCGAGGTCCCCGACGCCGAGCAGGGCAAACGCATCGAGGTCGCCGCGTTCTGCTGGCAGGTGCTCGGCCAGGCCGATTTCACGCGCACGGACGCGATCGTCGGCTTCGGCGGAGGCGCGGTCACCGACCTCGCGGGCTTCGTCGCGGCGACCTGGCTGCGCGGCGTGGCGGTCGTGCAGGTCCCGACGACCGTGCTCGGCATGGTCGACGCCGCGGTGGGCGGCAAGACCGGCATCAACACGGCCGAGGGCAAGAATCTCGTCGGCGCGTTCTGGCCGCCGCGCGCCGTGATCTGCGACCTCGACCTCCTGGACTCCCTCGGCCGCAACGAGCTCGTCGCGGGGTTCGCCGAGGTGGTCAAGGCCGGATTCATCTGGTATCCGGAGATCCTCGACCTGATCGAGGCGGATGCCACAGCCGCCGTCGACCCGCGCAGCGACGCCTTCCGCCGGTGCGTGGAGCTCGCGATCGACATGAAGGCGCGGGTCGTGGGAGAGGACCTGCGCGAAGCGGGGCTCCGTGAGGTGCTCAACTACGGCCACACGCTCGGCCACGCGATCGAGCACGCCGAGCGCTACCGCTGGAGGCACGGCGCCGCGATCTCCATCGGCATGGTCTTCGCGGCCGAGCTGTCGAGGCTCGCAGGACGACTGCCGGATCCCGCGGCCCAGCGTCACCGCGACATCCTCGAGCTGCTCGGGCTGCCGACCTCCTACCGCGCGGGCGCGTGGCCGCAGCTGCTGGCGACGATGCAGCGCGACAAGAAGGCCCGCGGGGGGATGCTGCGGTTCATCGTGCTCGACGACATCGCGAAGCCGACGACGCTGCAGGCGCCGGACGAGTCGCTGCTTTTCGCGGCGTACCAGGAGGTGGCGGGCTGACCCTGCGTCACGATGAGCATCGTCGCTAGGGTGGCGGGATGCGGAGCATCCGTCGAGTCCGGGCCGACGAATGGGAAGCCGTGCGTGACCTGCGCCTCGAGTCGCTGAGCGATCCGCTCGCTTCGATCGCGTTCCTCGACACGAGGGCGAACGCCCAGACGCACAGCGACGACTTCTGGCGCGACCGCACCGCGAGGGCGGCCGAGAGCGACGACGGCGCGCAGTTCGTCGCAGAGGACGACGGAATGTGGGTGGGCTCGCTCACAGTGCTGCTGCGCCGTCCGGGTGCGACGGATCACCTCGAGCGCACGGCGTCTCGCCTCGGAGCCGACGTCGTGGGCGTGTGGGTGCGTCCCACGCACCGCGGTGACGGCACGATCGACGCGCTGCTGGAGGCGGCGGTGGGGTGGGCGGTCGCGCGCGGCGCCGAGACGGTGTCGCTCGACGTGCACGTCGACAACCACCGCGCGCAGGGCGCGTACCGTCGATTCGGGTTCCGCGAGACGGGCGAGGTGACGCAGAGCGTCGCGGGGAGGGAGCTGCGAATGACGCTCGCACCCTCGCACTCGGACGACGTCCCGGCCGATGGCTAGGGTGGTGCCGTGACGACACCCCGGCGCCTGCTCCTCGTGAACGGACCGAACCTCAACCTGCTCGGCGTTCGCGAGCCCGAGGTGTACGGCACCGCGACGCTCGCCGACGTCGAACGCATCGCGACGGATGCCGCACGAGCGCGCGGGTTCGAGGTCCGTGCGGTGCAGAGCAACCACGAGGGCGCGCTCCTGGACGCGATCCACGCCGCGCGCGAGGACTGCGCGGGCATCGTCATCAACCCGGCAGGGCTCACGCACACGTCGGTCGTGCTCCGCGACGCGTTGTCGGGCGTCGCCCTACCCGTCGCGGAGGTGCACGTCTCCGACATCTCGAAGCGCGAGCCGTTCCGGCAGCACTCGTACGTCGCCGACGTCGCCCTCGTGCACGTGATGGGGGAGGGCGTCCAGGGGTACGCGACCGCGGTCGAGCGACTCATCGACGTCATCGCCGGTCAGGCCGACGGGTGACCTCCGGGTGCCGCCACGGGGGCATCCCGTAGAATCGAACGTCGGCCGCTGACGGATGCGCTCGGCCCCACTCTCGTTCGGCCTCGACTCGGGGCCGCGTCATCACCACACGAACGGACTTCCCACACACATGGCATCGACCGCAGACATCAAGAACGGCGTCGTCCTCAACATCGACGGACAGCTCTGGAGCGTCGTCGAGTTCCAGCACGTCAAGCCCGGCAAGGGCGGGGCGTTCGTGCGCACGAAGCTCAAGAACGTCGTCACCGGCAAGGTCGTCGACAAGACGTACAACGCGGGCGCGAAGATCGACATCGAGAACGTCGACCGCCGCGACTTCACGTACCTCTACAACGACGGCGAGGGCTTCGTGTTCATGGACACGACGGACTACGACCAGATCACGGTCCCGGCGGCCACCGTCGGTGACGCGAAGAACTTCCTGCTCGAGAACCAGCAGGTCACGATCGCCCTCAACAACGGCAACCCCCTCTACCTCGACCTCCCGGCCTCGGTCGTGCTCGAGATCACCTACACCGAGCCCGGTCTGCAGGGCGACCGCTCGTCGGCGGGCACCAAGTCCGCGACCGTCGAGACCGGCTACGAGATCCAGGTCCCGCTGTTCCTCGAGACCGGCACGAAGGTCAAGGTCGACACCCGCACGGGCGAGTACCTCGGCCGCGTCAACTGACGCCGCGCGATGAGCGCACGAACGAAAGCGCGCAAGCGCGCACTCGACATCCTCTTCCAGAGCGACGTCCGCGGCGACGCCCTGCCCACGGTGCTGGCCGCCGAGGCCAAGCGCGCCGCGAACGAGCCGGCGCGTGAGGCGTCCTGGCTCTACGCCCGCGAGATCGTCGACGGCGTGATCGACAACCAGGGCGAGATCGACGAGCTCATCACGACCTACTCGAAGGACTGGTCGCTCGCGCGCATGCCGGCGGTCGATCGCGCCCTGCTGCGCATCGGCGTGTGGGAGATCGTCTACAACGACGAGGTCCCGACGGCGGTCGCGATCGACGAGGCCGTCGAGCTCGCCAAGGAGTTCTCGACCGACGAGTCGGGGGCGTTCGTCCACGGCGTGCTCGCCCGCATCTCCCGCGCCGGCTGACGCCGCGGCGGCACTGTCGGAGCGGGGGACCATGATGGATCCCGTGACCCCGCCGTTCGACGACGCCGCGCACCGCGGCATCCCCGCGCAGGGTGCGGCGACGGTGTCGTCCGAGTGGCGGCGGCTCTTCGCGGCATCCGCGTCGGCGACACCCGGTTCATCGATCGGGCTCGCCCTCGGCGTGGAATTGCGCCAGCGTGTGCGCCGCGACGGCTCGGCGTGGTCGCCCGTCCGGATCGAGACCGCGACGGCGCGCGGGCTGCACCGGGACGGCACCGACGTGCTCGTCGGACTGCGCCCGCTCGAGCGCGGTGCGCGAGACGACGCGTGGATCAAGGGCGAGACGTCCTGGGACGAGGTCCGGCGCGCCACGAACCGCTACGACCCGGCGCAGGCGCGCTGGTTCACCGAACTCCACAGCATCGGCCGCGACCTGCGCACGTACGGTACGTTCTCCGACGTCGCGGAGTGGCTGACCCTCGACGACATCACCTCGTCGCTGTTGTGGCCGCACCTCGAGAAGGGGGCGCGGCTCGGAATCCCGATCGTCGCCGCGAAGCGCCACCAGTCGGTCGAGCTCGTGGGCGAGGCGTCCGTCTCGGTGCGGGTCTCGCGTTCGCGAGGTGCGCTCATCGTCGCGCCCGTCGTCGAGATCGGGAGAGAGAGGGCGGATGCGGCGACCGTCCGCCCGATCGGAGGGAACGGCGTCTACCGGTTCGAGGTCACGGGTGCGCGCATCCGGATCGACCTCGCGCCCGCCCCCGTGCCCGACGCCGTGCGTGCGCTGCTGACCGCGGCGGCGCCCGTCGCGGTGCCCGCGGAGGACGCCGCCGAGTTCATCGAGGAGCACCTCGCACCGCTGTCGCGCCACGTCGCGGTGCGCGCGCCGGGCATCGAGATCCCGTCGCCCGATCGCCCGACGCTGGTCGTCGCGGTGCGGTTCTCGCCCTCGCATCGGCTGGAGTACACGCACGCGTGGCGGTATCGCGGCCGTGAGGACGCCCCCTTCAACGCACCCGCCTCGACCGACCGCGATCCGGAGGCCGAGGCGGCCATCCGCGGCCGGGTCGAGGAGGCGTGGCGAGAGGAGTCGCCCGTGGAATGGGCGCCCTCCGCCGTGCTCACGGGGCTCGATGCGGCGGAGTTCGCGTCGCGCGTGCTCCCGCGGCTGGACGCGCTCGACGGCGTCGTGGTCGAGGTGACGGGGGAGCGGCCCCGTTACCGCGAGCTGACGGGCGACCCGCGCATCGAGGTCACCACGGTCGAGTCTGCCGACCCGGACTGGTTCGACCTCGGCGTCGTCGTGACGATCGACGGCCGACGCATCCCGTTCGGCAAGCTGTTCATCGCGCTGTCGCGCGGCCGCCGCAAGCTGCTCCTGAGCGACGGCGCGTACTTCTCGCTGTCGCATCCGTCGCTGAAGAGGCTGCGCGACCTCATCGAGGAGGCGGGCGAGCTCGACGAGTGGGAGACGGGCCCGCGCCTCAGCCGCTACCAGACGACGCTGTGGGCCGATTTCGAGGATCTCGCCGACCAGTCCGAGCCCGCGGTGTCGTGGCGCGCGATCGCGGAGGGCCTTCGCGACGCCGAGGGCGTGCCGGAGGCCCCGCTGCCGCGCGGGCTGCGCGCGGAGCTCCGGCCGTATCAGCGGGCGGGGTACGACTGGCTCGCGTTCTTGTGGCAGCACAAGCTCGGCGGCATCCTCGCCGACGACATGGGGCTCGGCAAGACGCTGCAGCTCCTCGCGCTCATCGCGCACACACGCGACGCCGGTGAGACGCGCCCGTTCCTCGTGGTGGCGCCGACGTCGGTCGTGTCGACGTGGCGCACGGAGGCCGCGCGCTTCACACCCGACCTCCGCGTGACGGTGCTCGACGGCACGCGAGGCGGTCAAGGACGGAGGACGGATGCTCCGCCCGTCGCGCGGGCCGCGGCATCCGCCGATGTCGTCGTCACGTCGTACCCCCGCCTGCGCCTCGACGAGACCGCGTTCACCAGCGTCGAGTGGGCGGGACTCGTCCTCGACGAGGCGCAGTTCGTGAAGAACCGGGCAACCATGACGCACCAGGCGGTCGCGGCGCTGCGCGCCGACGTCGTGTACGCCGTCACCGGCACGCCGCTCGAGAACAGCCTGAGCGAGCTGTGGTCGCTGCTCGCCCTCGCGGCGCCCGGGCTCTTCCCGTCGGCGCGGCGCTTCCGCGAGGAGTACATCGGCCCGATCGAGCAGGGCAAGGTGCCCGAGAACCAGGAAGGGGGCGAATTCCGCGCCCGTCGCCTCGCACGGCTGCGGCGGCGCATCCGTCCCCTCGTCCTGCGGCGCACGAAACAGCACGTCGCCTCCGACCTGCCGCCCAAGCAGGAGCAGTCGGTCACCGTCGAGCTCGGCCCGGCGCACCGCGCGCTGTACGACACCGTGCTGCAGCGTGAACGGCAGAAGGTGCTCGGGCTGCTCGATGACCTCGATCGCAACCGGTTCATCGTGTTCCGGTCTCTGACGCTGCTGCGGATGCTGAGCCTCGCGCCCGAGCTCATCGACCCCGAGTACGCGCACATCGAGCCTGGCAAGCTCACCGCGCTGTTCGAGCAGCTCGACGAGGTGCTCGCCGAGGGGCACCGTGCGCTCGTGTTCAGCCAGTTCACGTCGTTCCTGGGGCTCGTCGCCGAGCGGCTCGAGGAGCGCGGCATCCGACACGCCTACCTCGACGGGTCGACGCGCGATCGAGACTCCGCGATCGCGAGCTTCCGCGGAGGTGAAGCGCCGGTCTTCCTCATCAGCCTCAAGGCCGGCGGGTTCGGGCTCACACTGACCGAGGCGGACTACGTGTTCATGCTGGATCCGTGGTGGAACCCCGCCGCCGAGGCGCAGGCGGTCGACCGCGCGCACCGCATCGGGCAGGAGCGACCGGTCAACGTGTACCGGCTGATCGCGGCGGGCACCATCGAAGAGAAGGTGATGGCCCTGCAGCAGCGGAAGGCGCGCCTGTTCCAGGCCGTCATGGACGACGACGCGCTGTTCGGGCGCGCGCTGTCGGCCGACGACATCCGGGGGCTGTTCGAGGCCGACTGAGGCGCGGGATCCGCATTTCCACGGCCGTCCGTCGGGGGGCCTCTCGCGTCCTCGCCTACAATCGGTGTGCGTCGATCGGAAGGATTTCCATGCGCATCACGGGCCTCGGCCATGCCGGCATGTTCATCGAGACGGCAGGCGGGAGCATCCTCTGCGACCCCGTCATCGGGCCGACGTTCTTCGGCTCGTGGTTCCCGTTCCCCGACAACCGGGCGCTCGACTGGGAGCGCTTCGGCAAGGCGGACTTCCTCTACATCTCGCACCGGCACCGCGATCACTTCGACCCCGCGCTCATGGAGCGCCACGTGCCGAAGGACATCAAGGTGCTCCTGCCCGAGTACCCGACCGACGACCTCGAGACGGATCTGCGAACGCTCGGCTACGACAACATCGTCTACACGCAGGCGGGCGTGCCGCTCGAGTTCGGCCCGCTCAAGGTCATGGTCACGCCGCTGCGCGCGCCGAGCGACGGCCCGATCGGAGACTCGTCGCTCAGCGTCGACGACGGCACGGCGAGCATCCTCAACCAGAACGACTCGCACCCGCTCGACCTCGAGAAGCTCATGTCGTTCTCGAAGCCCCAGGCGTACTTCACGCAGGTGTCGGGCGCGATCTGGTGGCCCATGGTCTACGACCTGCCGCAGGACGCCAAGCAGAACTTCGCGCGCCTCAAGCGCGAGGCGCAGAACAAGCGCGCGATGTACTACATCGAGAAGGTCGATGCCGAGCACGTCTTCCCGATGGCCGGCCCGCCGATGTTCCTGCGCGAGGAGCTGTTCCGCTACAACGGCTACGGCCTCGAGGACGACGCGATCTTCACCGACCAGCGCCAGTTCCTCTCGCACATGGCCGAGCTGCGTCCGCAGCAGAAGGGCCACCTGTTCCTGCCCGGGACGCAGGTCGACCTGAACGACGGCGAGATCGAGGTCACGCAGACGCTCTACACGGATGCCGAGATCGAGCGCATCTTCGGCGACAAGTGGTCGTACCTCGCCGAGCAGCGCGACTCGCGCCAGGACGAGGTCCGCGCCGAAGAGGCGTCGCGTGCGCCGGTGCTGCCGCCGGACGAGATGCTCGCGGCGCTCAAGGAGTGGTGGGAGCCCCTCCTGCGCCGTGCACGGACGATCCGCACCGGCGTGGGCGGGCCGGTGCGCTTCACGATCGGCGAGCTCGACATGGTCGCCGACTTCCCGAAGGCCAAGTTGCGCGAGTACGACGGCGAGGAGGTCGAGTTCTGGTACACGATCCCGGCCGACCTCGTGTCGACGAACATCCGCGACCATGAGATCGACTGGTCGAACTCGATCTTCCTGTCGATGCAGTTCCACGCCGGCCGCAAGGGCAAGTTCAACGAGTTCATCTACACGTTCCTCAAGTGTCTCTCGCGCGACCGGATCGAGTACGTCGAGAACTGGTACGCCGAGCAGTCCGACACGTCAGAGGACGCTCAACTGGGCGACTGGATCGTGCAGCGGCGCTGCCCGCACCTGCGTGCCGACCTCACCAAGACCGGCAAGATCGAGGACGGCGTGCTCACCTGCAGCCTGCACGACTGGAAGTGGGACCTCGCCTCGGGACGCTGCCTCACGACGCAGGGGCACCCGATCCGCGCATCCCAGGTGGAGGACGACCTGCACCGCGACGCGACGCAGCCGGCGGCCTGAGCCCGGACGCGAGAAGGCCGGGGCGCGCCGTCGCGTCGGGTAGGGTGGGAGCACGACAGCAACCTTTAACCCCGTCCCGTGAGGCGGAGAAGGGAGCGGCGGATGAGCACGCGCACCGTGCTGCACGAGGCCGACATCGCCCGGGCATTGACTCGGATCTCGCACGAGATCCTCGAGTCCAACAAAGGCCCCGAGAACCTCGTGATCCTCGGCATCCCGACCCGCGGCGTCACGCTCGCCGAACGCATCGGCTCGCTCGTGAGCGAGTTCGGCGGCGAAGCCGTGCCGGTCGGCTCGCTCGACGTCACGATGTACCGCGACGACCTGCACCGCAACCCCACGCGCGCCCCGCAGCCGACGCAGATCCCGCCCGGCGGCATCGACGGCAAGGTGGTCGTGCTCGTCGACGACGTGCTGTTCTCGGGGCGGAGCATCCGTGCCGCCCTCGACGCCCTGCAGGACATCGGCCGTCCCGCCGTCGTGCGCCTGGCGACCCTCATCGATCGCGGTCATCGCGAGCTCCCGATCCGCCCCGACTTCGTCGGCAAGAACCTGCCCAGCGCGCGTGACGAGCGCGTGTTCGTGCGTCTGGCCGAGGTCGACGGCGAAGAGTACGTCTCGATCGAGGGGCGGTGAGGGCATGAGGCACCTGCTCGACACGAAGACACTCTCGCGCGACGCCGCGCTGCGTATCCTCGACGTCGCGGAGGACATGGCCGACACGCAGCAGCGCGAGGTCAAGAAGCTGCCGACACTCCGCGGCAAGACCGTCGTGAACCTCTTCTTCGAAGATTCCACGCGCACGCGCATCTCGTTCGAGGCGGCCGCGAAGCGGCTGTCGGCGGACGTCATCAACTTCTCGGCGAAAGGGTCGAGCGTCTCGAAGGGCGAGAGTCTGCAGGACACCGCGCAGACGCTCCAGGCGATGGGGGCGGATGCGGTCGTCATCCGCCACGGGGCCTCCGGCGCCCCCCGCACGCTCGCGACGAGCGGCTGGATCACCGCGGGCGTCGTGAACGCGGGCGACGGCACGCACGAGCATCCGACGCAGGCGCTGCTCGACGCCTTCACGATCCGCAAGCGGCGGTTCGGGACCGACAGCCGCGGACGCGACCTCAGCGGGCTCGCGGTGACGATCGTGGGGGACATCCTCCACTCGCGCGTCGCCCGCTCGAACGTGTGGCTGCTGCACACACTCGGCGCGACCGTGACGCTGGTCGCACCGCCGACGCTCGTGCCGCAGGACATGTCGGCGTGGCCCGTGCGCGTGGTCTACGACCTCGACGCGGCGGTCGCCGAGGCGCCCGACGCGCTCATGATGCTGCGCATCCAGCTCGAGCGCATGAACGCGGCGTATTTCCCGACCGAACGGGAGTATTCCCGGCGATGGGGCCTCGACGCGACGCGTTTGGCGGGGCTCGCGGCGGATAGCATTGTCATGCACCCCGGTCCCATGAACCGCGGGCTCGAGATCTCCGCCGACGCCGCCGATTCGTCTCGGTCGACCGTGCTCGACCAGGTGTCGAACGGCGTCTCGGTGCGGATGGCGGTGCTGTATCTGCTCCTGGCGGGGGAGCGCGACGACGATGGGAGAGCCGCGTGACGGCCGTGGGACACGCCGCCGAGAGCGGCAGCTCGGCGATCGAAACGCTGCTGTTCCGCGGCGCGTCGCTCGAAGGCACCGGCGCGGTCGACCTCCTCGTCGAGGACGGCGTGATCGTCGAGACCGGCACCGGGCTCAGCCGCGCCGGGGCGACGGTGATCGACGTCGACGGGCTGGTGGTGCTGCCGGGCCTCGTGGACCTGCACACCCACCTGCGCGAGCCGGGCTACGAGGCATCCGAGACCGTGCTCACCGGATCGCGCGCCGCGGCCGCCGGCGGCTACGCGGCCGTCTTCGCGATGCCGAACACGTCACCCGTGGCCGACACGGCGGGCGTCGTCGAGCAGGAACTGGCACTCGGCGAGGCCGCCGGGTTCGTCACGGTGCAGCCCATCGGCGCGGTCACCGTCGGGCAGAAGGGCGAGCGCCTCGCCGAGCTCGGCGCGATGGCCGACTCGCGCGCTCGGGTGCGGGTCTTCAGCGACGACGGATTCTGCGTGTGGGACCCGCTCATCATGCGACGCGCCCTCGAGTACGTGAAGGCGTTCGACGGCGTCATCGCCCAGCACGCGCAGGACCCGCGACTCACCGAGGGCGCCCAGATGAACGAGGGCGTCGTGTCGGCCGAGCTCGGACTCGCCGGCTGGCCCGCCGTCGCCGAGGAGTCGATCATCGCGCGCGACGTGCTGCTCGCGGAGCACGTCGGCTCGCGCCTGCACGTGTGTCACCTGTCGACCGCGGGATCGGTCGACATCATCCGGTGGGCCAAGCGCCGCGGCGTCGACGTGACGGCCGAGGTGACGCCTCACCACCTGCTGCTGACCGACGAGCTCGCACGCGACTACGACCCGCGCTTCAAGGTCAACCCGCCGCTGCGCCGCGAGGAGGACGTCCTGGCGGTGCGCGAGGGGCTCGCCGACGGCACGATCGACATCGTCGCGACCGATCACGCGCCGCATCCGCCCGAGGCGAAGGCATGCGAATGGCAGGCGGCCGCGAACGGCATGGTCGGGCTCGAGAGCGCTCTGCGCGTCGTGCAGCTCGCGATGGTCGACACGGGGCTCATCACGTGGGCGGACGTCGCACGCGTCATGAGCCGTGAGCCGGCGCGGATCGGGCGGCTGGAGGGCTTCGGCGCGCCGCTGACGCCGGGGCACTCGGCATCCGTCACCTTCTACGACCCATCGCCCGTACGGACGTTCTCGGCCCACGACCTGCGGGGCCGCAGCACGAACTCGCCGTACCTCGGCCGCGAGCTGCCCGGCGAGGTGCGCTGGACTGTCCACCGCGGCGTGCCCACCGTCGTCGACGGGACGCTGCTCGACCGGCCGGGGGTGCGCGCATGACCCGCGAAGGAGCTGTCGCGATCCTGATCGCGGCCGCCGTCGTGATCCTCGGTGCGCTCGCGATCGGGTGGTGGCTGCGGACGCGCCGCGACCGGGGTCTGCGCGCTCCGTTCGGCGAGCCGCCGGTCGGAGCGGTGGCGCAGCACTGGTTCCCGGCGCTGTACGTGGCGACGACCCGCCATGACGAGCCGCTCGAGCGCCTCGCGATCAAGGGGCTCGCGTTCCGCGCGAAGGCCGAACTCATCGTGGCCGACTCGGGCCTCGTGATCGACCTCGCGGGGCAGCCCCGCATCCACCTCCCGGCCGAACGCATCGCGTCGGTCGGCCAGTCCACCGTCGCGATCGACCGCGTCGTCGAGAAGCACGGCCTCGTGCGCGTCACGTGGCGCCTCGAGGACACGATGCTCGCCGACTCGTACTTCCGGCCACAGGACGCCTCTGCCCGCGCTCTCGCCGACGCGATCGCGACGCTCATCACGACAGGAACCGACGCATGACCTCGCTGTTCACGACCGATCCCGCGGTCCTCGTCCTCGAGGACGGCACCCGACACGTCGGGCGCGCCTACGGGGCGCGCGGCACGACGCTCGGCGAGGTCGTCTTCGCGACCGGCATGACCGGGTACCAGGAGACCCTCACCGACCCGTCGTACGCGGGCCAGATCGTGCTGCAGACGGCGCCGCACATCGGCAACACGGGCATGAACCAGGAGGACCCCGAGTCCCGCCGCATCTGGGTCTCGGGCTACATCGTGCGCGACCCTTCGCGCGTGGTCTCGAACTGGCGCGCCGAGGAGTCGCTCGACGAGGCGCTCGAGCGAGACGGCATCGTGGGCATCAGCGGCATCGACACCCGCGCGGTCACGCGCCACATCCGCTCGGCCGGCAGCATGCGCGGCGGAATCTTCTCGGGCGACTCCGCCTCGATCGAACCCGACGAGCAGCTCCGCATCGTCCGCGATGCCCCGCAGATGGCGGGCCTCAACCTGTCGGCGGAGGTCTCGGTCCCCGTCGCGCAGGTCACTCCCGCGGAGGGCGAGCGCATCGGCAACCTCGCGGTGCTCGACCTCGGGGTCAAGCAGGCGACGGTCGACAACCTCGCGGCGCGCGGGTTCGAGGTGCACGTCCTCCCGCAGAGCGTCACGATCGACGAGCTGCGCGCGATCGACCCGGTGGCGGTGTTCTACTCGAACGGGCCGGGCGACCCCGCGGCATCCGACGCCCATGTCGAGCTTCTGCGCGGCGTGCTCGACGAAAGGCTGCCGTTCTTCGGCATCTGCTTCGGCAACCAGCTGCTGGGCCGCGCGCTCGGCCTCGGCACGTACAAGCTGCCGTTCGGGCACCGCGGCATCAACCAGCCCGTGCTCGACAAGTCGACGGGCCGCGTCGAGATCACGGCGCACAACCACGGCTTCGCGGTCGACGCCCCCGTCGAGGGGGAGTTCGAGAGCCCCGCCGGCTACGGCCGCATCGAGGTGAGCCACGTCGGCCTCAACGACCGCGTGGTCGAGGGCCTGCGCGCGCTCGACCTCCCGGCGTTCTCGGTGCAGTACCACCCCGAGGCCGCGGCCGGACCCCACGACGCGAACTACCTGTTCGACCGCTTCCGCGACATGGTGCTCGCGTCGCTCGCCGGGCGGGAGAATCGAGACCAGGTCGAGCAAGGCGACACGGCGACGACCGGAGAGAACGACTGATGCCCAAGCGCGACGACATCCAGAGCGTCCTCGTGATCGGGTCGGGCCCGATCGTGATCGGCCAGGCCGCCGAGTTCGACTACTCGGGCACCCAGGCGTGCCGCGTGCTGCGCGGCGAGGGGCTGCGCGTCATCCTCGTCAACCCGAACCCGGCGACGATCATGACCGATCCGGACTTCGCCGACGCGACGTATATCGAGCCGATCACGCCCGCCGTGATCGAGACGATCATCGCGAAGGAGCAGCCGGATGCGATCCTGCCCACGCTCGGCGGGCAGACCGCCCTCAACGCCGCGATCGCGCTCCACGAGCAGGGCATCCTCGACAAGTACGGCGTCGAGCTCATCGGCGCGAAGGTCGACGCGATCCGCAAGGGCGAGGACCGGCAGATCTTCAAGGAGCTCGTCGTCGCTGCGGGCGCCGACGTCGCCGCCTCGCGCATCGCCCACTCGATGGACGAGGTCCTCGCGGCCGCCGACGAGCTCGGCTACCCGCTGGTCGTGCGACCGTCGTTCACGATGGGCGGCCTCGGCTCGGGCTTCGCGTTCGACGAGGAGGACCTGCGCCGGATCGCCGGCGCCGGCCTGCACGACTCGCCCACGCACGAGGTGCTGCTCGAGGAGTCGATCCTCGGGTGGAAGGAGTACGAGCTCGAGCTCATGCGCGACACGGCCGACAACACCGTCGTCGTCTGCTCGATCGAGAACGTCGACCCCGTCGGCGTGCACACGGGCGACTCGATCACGGTCGCGCCCGCCCTCACCCTCACCGACCGCGAGTACCAGATGCTCCGCGACATCGGCATCGACATCATCCGCGCGGTGGGCGTCGACACGGGCGGATGCAACATCCAGTTCGCCGTCCACCCGGACACGGGCCGCGTGATCGTGATCGAGATGAACCCGCGCGTCTCGCGGTCGTCGGCACTCGCGTCGAAGGCGACGGGGTTCCCGATCGCGAAGATCGCCGCGAAGCTCGCGATCGGGTACCGCCTCGACGAGATCCCGAACGACATCACGAAGGTGACGCCGGCGAGCTTCGAGCCGACACTGGACTACGTCGTCGTGAAGGTGCCGCGCTTCAACTTCGAGAAGTTCCCCGCGGCCGACACGACGCTCACCACCACCATGAAATCGGTGGGCGAGGCCATGGCGATCGGGCGCAACTACGCGACCGCGCTGCAGAAGGCGCTGCGTTCGCTCGAGAAGCGCGGATCGGGCTTCCACTGGGGCGATTACCCTTCGACGAGCTCAGGGACCGAGATGTCGGTCGAGGAGCTTCTCGAGGTCGCCAAGACCCCGACCGACGGCCGCATCGTCGTGCTGCAGCAGGCGCTGCGCAAGGGCGCGACGGTCGAGCAGGCGTTCGACGCCACGAAGATCGACCCGTGGTTCCTCGACCAGATCGTGCTCATCAACGAGGTGGCCGAGTTCGTGCGCACCGCGGGAGAGCTGGACGCGCACACGCTGCGCATCGCGAAGGAGCACGGCTTCAGCGACGCGCAGATCGCCCAGCTGCGCGATGACACGGAGGCGGAGGTGCGCGGCATCCGTCACGCCCTCGGCGTCCGTCCCGTCTACAAGACGGTCGACACGTGCGCGGGGGAGTTCCCGGCGCTGACGCCGTACCACTACTCGAGCTACGACGCCGAGACCGAGGTCGCGCCGTCCGACCGCACGAAGGTCGTCATCATCGGCTCGGGGCCGAACCGCATCGGGCAGGGCGTCGAGTTCGACTACTCGTGCGTGCACGCGTCGTTCGCGCTGTCGGCGGCAGGCTACGAGACCGTCATGGTCAACTGCAACCCCGAGACGGTCTCGACCGACTACGACACGAGCGACCGTCTGTACTTCGAGCCGCTCACGCTTGAGGACGTGCTCGAGGTGCTGCACGCCGAGTCGCAGTCCGGTGAGATCCTCGGCGTGATCTGCCAGCTCGGCGGCCAGACCCCGCTCGGTCTCGCGAAGGGCATCCAGGACGCCGGCTACCGCATCCTCGGCACGAGCCCCGACGCGATCGACCTCGCCGAGGAGCGAGGGCTGTTCAGCGGCATCCTCGCGTCGGGCGGCCTCGTCGCACCGCGTCACGGCACCGCGATCGACGTCGGGGGCGCCGTTGCCGTGGCGGAGGACATCGGGTACCCCGTGCTCGTGCGCCCGAGCTTCGTGCTCGGCGGGCGCGGCATGGAGATCGTCTACGACACCCCGAGCCTGCACGACTACTTCGACCGCATCGCCGACCAGGCGATCATCGGCCCCGGCCTTCCGCTGCTCGTGGACCGCTTCCTCGACGACGCGATCGAGATCGACGTGGACGCGCTCTACGACGGCGACGAGCTGTACGTCGGCGGGGTGATGGAGCACCTCGAAGAGGCCGGAATCCACTCGGGCGACTCGAGCTGTGCGCTGCCGCCCATGTCGCTCGGCCGGTCCGACATCGACCGCGTGCGCGACGCGACGCGCGCGATCGCCGAGGGCGTCGGAGTGCGCGGGCTCATCAACGTGCAGTTCGCCATCAGCGCCGGTGTGCTCTACGTCATCGAGGCGAACCCGCGTGCAAGCCGCACGGTGCCGTTCGTGTCGAAGGCGCTCGGCATCCCGCTCGCGAAGGCGGCCGCGCGCATCATGGCCGGCGCGACGATCGGCGAGCTCGTGGCGGAGGGGCTGCTGCCGTCGGTGGACGGCTCGCGCGTCCCGTTCGGGGCGCCGGTCGCCGTGAAGGAGGCCGTGCTGCCCTTCAAGCGCTTCCGCACGGCCGACGGCCACATCGTGGACTCCGTGCTCGGTCCCGAGATGCGCTCGACGGGCGAGGTCATGGGAATCGACCGTGACTTCCCGACCGCGTTCGCGAAGAGTCAGGAGGCCGCTTACGGCGGCATGCCGCTGTCGGGCACCGTGTTCATCTCGGTCGCCGACAGCGACAAGCGCGCCGTGATCCTGCCGGCGCACCGCCTGCAGCAGCTCGGCTTCTCGCTTGTCGCGACGGAGGGCACGGCCGAGATCCTGGGCCGCAACGGCATCGACGTCACGGTCGTGAACAAGTACAGCCAGACCCAGGCGACGGGGGAGACGAACATCGTCGACCTCATCAACTCGGGCGAGATCGACATCGTCGTGAACACACCGAGCGGCGGTGCGGCCCGCGCGGACGGGTACGAGATCCGCGCCGCGGCGGTCGCCGGCGACAAGGCCCTGTTCACGACGATGGCCGTGCTCGGGGCCGCCGTGACCGCGATGGATGCGATGCAGGACGGCTTCGGCGTCAAGAGCCTGCAGGAGTACGCGGCCGACCGCGCGGCGGTGACGGCGTGACCGCCGGGTTCGGCGGGCGCCTGCGCACCGCGCTCGACACCTACGGCCCGCTGTGCGTCGGGATCGACCCGCACATCTCCCTCGTAGAGGAGTGGGGCCTTGACGCGTCAGCGGCCGGCATCTGCGAGTTCGGCCTCCGCGTCGTCGAGGCGGCGTCGGGACGCGTCGGCGTCGTGAAGCCGCAGGTCGCGTTCTTCGAGCGGTTCGGCTCGGCGGGCTTCGCTGCCCTCGAGGACGTGCTCGGGGCCGCGCGTGACGCCGGCCTCGTCGTGATCGCCGACGCCAAGCGCGGCGACATCGGCTCGACGATGGACGGATACGCGGCGGCGTGGCTGTCTGCGGGTTCGCCGCTCGAGGCGGATGCCGTGACCCTGAACCCCTTCCTGGGCGCAGACTCTCTGCGCGACACGCTCGCCTCGGCGCTGGCCGCGGGCAAGGGCGCGTTCGTCCTCGCGGCGACGAGCAACCCCGAGGCGCACGTGCTGCAGGGCGCCCGCGTGGCGGATGGCGCGGACGAGACGGTCGCCGCGCGCGTCGCGCGCGACGCCGCGGCGGCGGGCGGCGCATCCGGTGAAGCCCTCGGCTCGATCGGCGTCGTCGTCGGGGCGACGGCCGATCGCGCGGCAGTCGGCCTGACGGATGCCGCGCTCGAGGGGCTTCCCATCCTCGCTCCGGGTTTCGGCGCACAGGGCGCCGAGCCGAACGATCTGCGTCGGCTGTTCGGGCGCTTCTGCGGGAACGTCGTCGCGAGCGAGAGCCGCAGCATCCTGTCGGCCGGACCCGACCGGCTGGCCGCCCGCATCGAGGAGCGAGCGGGCCTCTATGCGGAGGTGAACCGTGACTGAGCGGCAAGGGCCGCCCGAAGTCGACCGTGTGGCTGCTTCCCGACGGGCCGTCGCGGCTCGGCGTGAGCGCGCGTCGCTCAAGCGGGACGTCACGACCCGTGTCATCACGCCGCAGGAGCTGCTGCGTCGGGCGCTCGCCGACCCGGCCTCGCCCGCCGGCGCGATGCGGGTGACCGAGTTCCTCACGAGCATCCCGGCGATCGGCGAGGGCAAGCGCGACCGCATCCTGCACGACCTCGGCATCTCGCCGGTCAAGCGCCTGGGCGGGCTCGGTGCGCGGCAGCGCCGCGCGCTCCTGGACTTCCTCGACCGGCGCTGGCCCGAACCCCGGCCGCGCGCGGGGCGGAGCCGGCTCGTCGTGCTCGCGGGGCCGACCGCCGTCGGCAAGGGCACCGTTGCGGCGCAGGTCAGGAAGCGGCATCCGGAGATCCACCTCTCGGTGTCGGCGACCACGCGTCCGCCGCGACCCGGCGAGGTCGAGGGCGAGCACTACTTCTTCGTCGACGACGCCGAGTTCGACCGGCTGATCGCGTCGGGCGAGCTGCTCGAGCACGCGACGGTGCACAACAGGTACCGCTACGGCACTCCGCGCAAGCCGATCGTTCGCGCGCTCGAGGACGGCCGCACGGTGCTCCTCGAGATCGACCTGCAGGGAGCGCGGCAGGTGCGCGCCGCGGAGCCGTCGGCGACGCTCGTGTTCCTGCTCCCGCCGAGCTGGGACGAGCTCGTGCAGCGCCTCGTCGGCCGCGGCACCGAGGGCGAGGAGGAGCGCGCGCGGCGCCTCCGCACGGCGAAGGTCGAGCTCGCTGCGCAGGGCGAGTTCGACTATCGCGTCGTCAACGACCACGTCGAACGCGCCGCCGACGAGGTCGTCTCGCTGGTGACCTGACCCGTTCGGCAGGTGTCGGGGCTCGCTCGGGTAGAATGAGAGGATGCCTCGGCGCGGCCGGGCACGCAGACTTTCCCTTCCACTTCTCCAGGAGGACCCCATGGCCGGAACCAACCAGGGCATCATCGAGCCCCCCATCGACAGCCTTCTCGAGAAGGTCGACTCGAAGTACCAGCTCGTGATCTACGCGGCCAAGCGCGCGCGCCAGATCAACGACTACTACTCCGACCTCCACGAGGGCAACCTGTTCGACAACGTCGGACCGCTCGTCGACTCGACCGTCGAAGACAAGCCGCTCACCATCGCGCTCCACGAGATCAACGAAGACAAGATGCGCCTGCGCTCGGCCGAGTGATCACGGAGCCGGGCGCCTGAGACGCCCGGTGTCGGCGCGACCCATCCTGTCGCACGCCGTCGGCATACTGGTGCCACCGCGTCTGCCGCACACCCGAACCGTCCCTCGAGCTGGAGCACCATGACCGACCTGCGTCTGTTCACGTCCGAGTCCGTCACCGAGGGGCACCCCGACAAGATCTGCGACCAGATCTCCGACAACATCCTCGACGCGATCCTCGCCGACGACCCCAACGGGCGTGTGGCGGTCGAGACGCTCGTGACGACCGGGCTCGTGCACGTCGCGGGCGAGGTGTCGACGTCGGCCTACGTCGAGATCCCCGCGATCGTGCGCCGCGTGGTCAACGAGATCGGCTACACGTCGAGCGACACCGGATTCGACGGCGACTCGTGCGGCGTGAGCGTGTCGATCGGCGCGCAGTCGTCCGACATCGCGGCCGGTGTCGACAAGGCGTTCGAGCGTCGCGAAGACGGGTCCGAAGACCCGCACGACCTCCAGGGCGCGGGCGACCAGGGCATCATGTTCGGCTACGCGACGACCGAGACCCCGCAGCTTATGCCGATGGCGGCATGGACCGCGCACCGCATGGCCGAGCGACTCGGCGAGGCGCGCCGCTCCGGCGCGCTCCCGTTCCTGCGACCCGACGGCAAGACGCAGGTGACTCTCGGCTACGAGGGCAGCACGCCGCGAACCGTCGAGTCCATCGTGCTCTCGACGCAGCACCACCCCGACATCTCGCAGAAGGCGCTGCGCGCCGCGGTCCGCGCCGAGGTCATCGACCCCGTGCTCGAGTCGACGGGCCTCGATCTGTCGGACGTGAAGTTCTACATCAACCCCGCCGGTCCCTTCGTCACCGGCGGTCCCAAGGGCGACGCGGGTCTGACCGGTCGCAAGATCATCATCGACACGTACGGCGGCGCGGCGCGGCACGGCGGCGGCGCGTTCAGCGGCAAGGACCCGTCCAAGGTCGACCGCTCCGGCGCGTACGCGATGCGCTGGGTCGCGAAGAACGCGGTCGCAGCGGGTCTCGCGGAGCGCCTCGAGGTGCAGGTCGCGTACGCGATCGGCAAGGCGAAGCCGGTGGGGCTCTACGTCGAGACGTTCGGCACGGGCGTCGTGTCCGACGAGGTCATCACGCGGGCGATCCTCGACGTCTTCGACCTCCGTCCCCGGGCGATCATCGAGCACCTCGACCTGCTGCGCCCGATCTACGCGCAGACGGCCGCGTACGGCCACTTCGGACGCGAGCTCCCCGATTTCACGTGGGAGCGCACCGACCGCGTCGACGATCTCCGGTCGGCCGCAGGACTCTGACATGCGGGCGCGCCGCGTCGCGCGGGTCCTGATCGACTCACCGCTTCCGCAGCTCGATCGCCTCTTCGACTACGCGATCCCCGACGCCCTCGCCGACGAAGCGCAGCTCGGTGTGCGCGTGCGCGTCCCGCTGCGGTCGGCGGGCCGGGTGGTCGACGGTTACCTCGTCGAGATCGGCGAGCCGGATGCCACGGACCGCCCCCTCTCCGAGCTGGACGCGCTCGTGTCGCCGGTCCCCGTGCTCACGCCTGGGCTGTACACGCTCGCGCGGCGCGCCGCCGACCGTGCGGCAGGTTCCGCGAGCGACGTCCTCCGCCTCGCGATCCCGCGGCGCATGGTGCGGGCCGAGAAGGCCTGGCTCGCGGGGCCGCCCGTCGAGCGGCCGCGGGTCGAGGCATCCGTCGTGTCCGAAGCCGACGCGACCCTCGCGACGTTCCCCAGCCTCATCGAAGCACTCGACGGCGGGGATCGTGTCGCGATCGACGCGCCGCCCGTCGCGCGTCGCCTGGCCACCGGTGCCGAGGTGGCGGCGTGGGCGGACCTTCTCGCGGCGGCCGCCGCGCACATGCTCGCCGCGGGGCGCAGCGCGGTCATCGCGGTGCCCGATTACCGCGACCTCGCGCAGCTCGAGGCGGCTCTCGCGGGGCGTGTGCCCGATGACGCGATCGTCCGCGACGACGCGCGGCAGCCGGCGCAGGCGCGCTACGCGCAGTACCTCCGCCTGCTCGCGCCTGAGCCGTGCGTCGTGATCGGAAACCGTTCGACGGTGTACGCGCCCGCGCACGATGTCGGACTCGTCGCGCTGTGGGACGACGGCGATCCGCTGCTCGCCGAGCCGCTGAGCCCGGGTGTGCACGCACGCGACGCGGCGCTCATCCGGCAGGAGCTCGACGGCTGCGCACTGCTGTTCGCGGGCCACACTCGCACGACCGACGTCGAGCGCCTCGTGCAGCTCGGCTGGGTGCGCGACGTTCCCGCCGCCCGGCGCGTGACACCTCGCGTCGTGCTCTCCCCGCCCCGCGAGGGGGAGGGGAGGGGAGTGCGTGTGCCTTCCGCGGCCTTCGCCGCGGCGCGGGAGGCGGTCCAGCACGGCCCCGTGCTCGTGCAGGTGGCCCGGCCGGGATACGCGCCCGTGCTCGTGTGCGCCGACTGCCGTGCGCCCGCCCGCTGCGCGCACTGCGGCGGCCCGTTGCACGCTTCCCGCCCGCGCGCGGTGCCGGAGTGCTCGTGGTGCGGCCGTGCGGCGTCGCCGTGGTCGTGCCCGAAGTGCTCGTCCGGGCGGTTCCGCATGGCGTCGTCGGGCAGCGAGCGCACCGCCGACGAGCTCGGCCGCGCGTTCCCGGGGGTGCGCGTCATCGTGGCGGACGGCGAGCACCCGGTCGCCACCGTCGAGGCGCGCCCGGCCCTCGTCGTCGCGACGCGGGGAGCCGAGCCGGTCGCCGAGGGCGGCTATCGCGCGATCGTGCTTCTCGACGGCGACCGGATGCTCCTCGCCGACGACCTCCGCATCGGCGAGCACTGCCTGCGGTGGTGGTCGAACGCCGCCGCGCTGGCCGCGCCCGGAGCCCCTGTGCATCTCGTCAGCGTCCAGGGGCCGGTCGCGCGGGCGTTCGCCACGTGGACCCAGCCCGCGTACGCGCGCAGCGAGCTCGCCGAGCGCGCCCCGCTGCGGATGCCTCCGACCGTGCGCGTCGCGTCGATCCGGGGCCAGTTGCAGGTCGTCGAGGAGGTCATCGGCCAGTTGCGCGACGCCGTCAAAGACCACGACCCGACCGCGGTGCTCGGCCCGGTGCCGGTCGAGGAGGAGCGCCGCCCCGGAGGAGCGCGACGCTCGGGGGGTGCGGGGGGCGCATCCGGTCTCGTGCGTGCTCTGTACCGCTTCGACTACGCACACGGACCCGTCATCGCTCAGACGCTGCGAGCCGCGGTCATCGCCGACGCGCTGCGGTCGGCGCGTTCGCCGAAGGGCCGACCGCGTGTTCCCGAAGCCGCCCGCAATACACTCAGAGTTCGGGTCGATGTGCCCGATCTCGACCTGTGAGGAACACCATGCGACTCGTGTTCGCCGGGACGCCGGATGCGGCGGTCCCGTCCCTGCGGCGCCTCGCGTCCTCGTCGCACGAGGTCGTGGGCGTCGTGACGCGCGCGGACGCGCCCGTCGGGCGCAAGCGAGTGCTGACGCCGTCTCCCGTCGCGGTCGCGGCCGAGGAGCTGGGCCTTGAGTCGATCAAGACCGACCGCCTCGATGCGGCGGCGACCGAGCGCGTCGCGGCGCTCGAGCCCGACCTCGGGGTCATCGTCGCGTACGGCGGTCTCGTGCGCGAGCCACTCCTGTCGGCGCCGCCCCACGGCTGGATCAACCTGCACTTCTCGCTGCTGCCGCGCTGGCGCGGCGCCGCTCCCGTGCAGCACGCCCTCATCGCGGGGGATGAGCGCACGGGCGCGGCGGTGTTCCAGCTGGTGCCCGAGCTCGACGCGGGCGACGTGTTCGGCGTGATCGAGCAGGAGGTGCCGGCGGATGCCACCGCCGGCGAGCTGCTCGGATCCCTCGCCGCCGACGGGGCCGAGCTGCTCGCACATGTCGTCGACGAGATCGCCGCGGGCACCGCGCGCGCCGTTCCTCAGGAGGGTGAGCCGTCGTACGCGCCGAAGCTCGCCGACGACGACGGCCGCATCCGGTGGGACGAACCGCGTGAGGCGGTGCTCGGCCGCATCCGCGGTGTCACGCCCGAGCCTGGTGCGCACACGACCGTCGAAGGAGCACGCCTGAAGGTCCTCGCCGCGCGAGGCGCGAGTGACGGGTCTCCTGCCCTGAATCCGGGCGAGATCGCCCTCCATGGCAAGGAGGTGCTCGTGGGGACGGGCACGCTCCCGATCGTGGTCGACCGCGTGCAGCCCGCCGGCCGCAACGCGATGGGCGCGGCGGACTGGTGGCGCGGAACGCGCGACGCGGTCAGCCGGGTGGGCACGTGAGGCGCAGGGAGCGGCCGATGAGCAGAGCACAGGCGTCCCGGCGTGTCGCGTTCGACACGATCCGCGCGGTGCACGAATCCGACGCGTACGCGAACCTCCTTCTTCCGCACTCGATCGCGCGCGCGGGACTCGACGAATCGGATGCCGCGCTGGCGACCGAGCTCACGTACGGCACGCTGCGCCGACAGGGCACGTACGACGCCGTGATCGAGATCGCGGCCGACCGGCCCCTGCACGACATCGACCCGGTCGCCCTCGACGCGCTCCGTCTCGGCGTGCACCAGCTGCTGTCAACGCGCGTCGCGTCGCATGCTGCCGTGAACGAGTCCGTCGAGCTCGTGCGGAACGCCGGACGCGGCATGACCGGGTTCGTAAACGCGGTGCTGCGCCGCGTGTCGCGCGATACGCCGGGGGACTGGCTCGAACGCATCGCCGAGGGCGCGCGGTCGGACGACGAGCGCATCGGCCTCGTGTACTCGCACCCGGTGTGGGTTGTTCGGGCGTTCCGCCGCGCTCTCGCGGCCGAGGGGCGCGCCGACGAGCTCGAGGCGCTGCTCACAGCCGACAACGCGTCGCCGCGCGTGACGATGACCGCGCTTCCGGGGCTGGCCGATCCGCCCGAGGGCGCCCGTGCGACACCCTTCTCGCCGGTCGGGTTCCGGCTCGGCGGCGGGGACCCCGACCGCATCGTGCGGTCGGCGGGCGGTCGCCTGCGCGTGCAGGACGAGGGCTCGCAGCTCGCGGCACTCGCGCTGACGCGGGTCTTCCCGGTGCAGGAGGGCGAGCGGTGGCTCGACCTGTGCGCGGGTCCGGGCGGCAAGACGGCCGTGCTCGCCGCCGAGGCCCTCGCCGGCGGTGCGCGCGTCGAGGCGAACGAGGTCTCGCCGTCGCGTGCGGGCCTCGTGCGCCAGGCGCTCGCGGGCGTCCCGCTCGAGGTGCCCGTGTCCGAAGAGGACGGGCGTGTGCGCGCGGCGTCCACGCCGGAGACGTACGATCGCATCCTCGTCGACGCGCCGTGCACGGGGCTGGGAGCGCTGCGGCGCCGCCCTGAGGCGCGCTGGCGCAAGTCGCCCGCCGACATCCCCGCGCTCACCGACCTGCAGCGCGAGCTGCTGATGTCGGCGGTGACGGCGCTCAAGCCCGGCGGCGTGGTCGCCTATGTCACGTGCTCGCCGCATCTCGCGGAGACGGCCGGTGTGGTCGCCGAGGTCAAGCGCGAGCTGGGCGCGTCGATCGAAGACCTCGACGCGCGCGAGGTCGTGACGGCGGTGTCGTCGTCCGACCCGGGTCTCGTGCCGCAGGCGGACGGCTCCGGCCGCGCGCAGCTGTGGCCGCACCGCCACAACACGGACGCGATGTCGATCTCGCTCCTGCGCAAGGTCTGACCGCGCGTGGGCGGGTGGTCGCGCTGGCCATAATGGACGGATGCACAGCCGCTCCCACGAAGACAGCGACGTCCGCATCAACCCGAGCATCCTCGCGGCCGACTTCGTGAACATGCAGGCCGAGCTCGCCCGCATCGCGGGGGCCGATTTCGTCCACGTCGACGTCATGGACAACCACTTCGTCCCGAATCTCACGTTCGGCCCGCAGATGGTCGAGCGCGTCCAGGCGACGAGTCCCGTGCCGCTCGACGTGCACCTCATGATCACCGACCCCGACCGGTGGGCTCCGGGTTACGCCGAGCTCGGCGCGGCATCCGTCACCTTCCATCTCGAGGCCGCGACCGAGCCCGTCGCGCTCGCTCGCCGCCTGCGCGCCATCGGCTCGCGCGCCGGCGTCGCCGTCAAGCCCGCGACCCCGGTCGAGGGGCTGTTCGATCTGCTCGACGACTTCGACCAGATCCTCGTGATGACGGTCGAACCCGGCTTCGGCGGGCAGTCGTTCATGCCCGAGACGATGCCCAAGCTGCATCGCCTCGCCGAGGAGGCGCGGCGCCGCGGATCGAGCGTCTGGCTGCAGGTCGACGGCGGCATCTCGGAGTCGACGATCGGGCAGGCCGCGCAAGCGGGCGCCGACACGTTCGTCGCGGGGTCGGCGGTGTTCGGCTCGGACGATCCGGATGCCGCGATCCGCGCCCTCCGCGAGTCGGCGCTGCGTCACCGGCACGACGTCGCCAGTTGATTCGCGAAGCCCCGTTCACCGGGGGAGTGGGGCGCCCGCGCGGGCCGAGACACAGCGGCGGTTCGCTAACCTTGACGGGTGAAGACGTTCGACGAGTTGTTCACCGAGCTGAGCCGCAAGGCCGCCGAGCGGCCCGAGGGCTCCGGCACGGTCGCGCAGCTCGACGCGGGCGTCCACGCCATCGGCAAGAAGATCGTCGAAGAGGCGGCCGAGGTCTGGATGGCCGCCGAGTACGAGTCGACCAATGCTGCGGCCGAAGAGATCTCGCAGCTGCTCTACCACCTGCAGGTGCTCATGCTCGCGAAGGGCCTCACGCTCGACGACGTCTACCGACATCTGTGAGCGAAGCCCCACCGACCGCCACGACTCACGAAAGCCCTGCACACATGTTGCGAATCGCCGTGCCGAACAAGGGATCGCTCGCCGACACCGCCGCCGAGATGCTGCAGGAGGCCGGCTACGTCGGCCGCCGCGACCCGAAGGACCTGCACGTCATCGATCCTCAGAACGAGGTCGAGTTCTTCTACCTGCGCCCGAAAGACATCGCGACGTACGTCGGCTCGGGCGCCCTCGACGTCGGGATCACGGGCCGAGACCTCCTCCTCGATGCGCGCATGCCCGGCGCGCGCGAGATCGAGGCGCTCGGCTTCGGGGACTCGACGTTCCGCTTCGCCGGGCCTCCCGGCCGCTTCTCGTCGGTCGAGGACCTCGAAGGTCACCGCGTGGCGACCGCATACCCGGGCCTGGTCGACGGCTTCCTCGACGAGCGCGGCATCGCCGTCGACCTCGTGCCGCTGGACGGTGCGGTCGAGTCCGCCGTGCGGCTGGGTGTGGCGGATGCCGTCGCCGACGTCGTCTCGACGGGCACGACACTGCGCCAGGCGGGCCTCGAGATCTTCGGCCCCGTGATCCTCGAGTCCGAGGCGGTGCTCATCGGCGCGCCGGTCGAGGCGGACGGCACGCAGACGCTCCTGCGACGCCTGCGCGGCGTCATGGTCGCGCGGCGCTACGTGCTCATCGACTACGACCTTCCCGTGTCGCTCGTCGACAAGGCGGTCGCGATCGCGCCCGGCATCGAGTCGCCGACGATCTCGCCGCTGCGCGACCCCGAGTGGGTCGCCGTGCGCGTCATGAGCCCGCGCAAGGGCGTCAACCGCGTGATGGACGAGCTGTACGCGATCGGCGCGCGGGCGATCCTCGTGACCGCGATCGATGCTGCGAGGTTGTGACATGAGCCTCGCATGCCGTGTCATCCCGTGCCTCGACGTGGCCGCGGGCCGCGTCGTGAAGGGCGTCAACTTCCTGAACCTGCGCGACATGGGAGACCCCGTCGAGCTTGCCGCCCTCTACTTCGAGCGGGGCGCCGACGAGCTGACGTTCCTCGACGTCACTGCCACGGTCGACGAGCGGGCGACGATGTACGAGGTCGTGCAGCGCACGGCCGAGCAGGTGTTCATCCCCCTCACGGTGGGCGGGGGAGTGCGCTCGGCCGATGACGTGGGCCGTCTCCTGTCGGTCGGCGCCGACAAGGTGGGCGTCAACTCGGCGGCGATCGCCCGTCACGAGCTCATCGACGAGATCGCCGACCGCTTCGGCGCGCAGGTGCTCGTGCTTTCGCTCGACGTGAAGCGGGCTTCGACCGGGGTCACCGATCGATACCCGTCCGGCTTCGTCGTGACGACCCACGGCGGGCGCACCGAGACCGACCTCGACGCGCTCGCGTGGGCGCGCGAGGCGATCGAGCGCGGAGTCGGTGAGCTGCTCGTCAACTCGATCGACGCCGACGGCACGCGCGAGGGCTTCGACCTCGAGCTCGTGGCGCTCATGCGCGAGATCTCGAGCGTGCCGGTCATCGCGTCGGGCGGGGCGGGAAGCGTCGAGCACTTCGCGCCCGCGGTGCGCGCCGGTGCCGATGCGGTGCTCGCCGCGAGCGTGTTCCACTCCGGGCAGCTCACGGTCGGGCAGGTCAAGGCCGCCATGGCGGCCGAGGGCATCGTGGTGCGCGACGGCGCGGCGATCGCGGATGCAGTCAGCGAGGGGAGCGGGCCCGCATGAGCCAGACCGTGGACGAACGCATCGCACGCGTCGCCTTCAACGCCGATGGCCTCGTGGCCGCCATCGTGCAGCAGTGGGACACGCTCGACGTCCTGATGCTGGGCTGGATGGATGCCGAGGCCCTGCGCCGGACGCTCACCGAGGGACGCGTGACTTTCTGGTCGCGGTCGCGCCAGGAGTACTGGCGCAAGGGCGACACGTCGGGCAACATCCAGCTCCTGCGCGGCGCGCGTCTCGACTGCGACGGCGACGCCGTGCTGCTCCAAGTCGAGCAGATCGGGCCAGCGTGCCACACCGGCACACGCACGTGCTTCGACTCCGACGACCTCGAGCCCGCGACCGGCGCCCCGGCTGGCGAAGAAGCCCGATGACCCGTCGCGCACGGCTGCTCGGCGTCCTCGCGGTGCTCGCCGCGGGGGCAGTCGGCGTGATCGCGGCGACGCAGACGTGGCTCGAGGTGACCCTCGCGGACGGGGCGTCCGACACCCTCCCCGTCGCCGGCGCCGACGCCGTCCCGCTGCTGACCCCGCTCAGCCTCGCGGCCCTGGCGATCGGAGCGGCCCTCACGATCGTCGGCACGGTGCTGCGATACGTCCTCGGCGCGTTGACCGTCCTCATCGGCGCCACTCTGGTGTACGTCGTCGGTCGCGTCGTGTTCGCGCAGCCCGTCGACGCCGTCGCGGGAGCGGTCACCGACGCGACCGGCATCACGGGCGACGCGGTCTCGTCGCTCGTCTCCGACATCGCCGCGACGCCCTGGCCGGTCGTCGCGCTGGTCGCCGCCGTCGTCCTGGCTTCGGCGGGCGTATTCGTCCTCGCGACGGCGCGGCGCTGGCGCGAGAGTGCGCGACGCTTCCGCACGGATGCCGCCACCGCCTCGCACATGTCGGGCGAGGCATCCGCCAGACCCGACGCGATCGACTCGTGGGACGAGCTCTCGCGCGGCGAGGACCCCACTGCGTGAGCGGCTAGACTGGCCCACGCCCGAGCAACACGGAGGAGACCCATGAGCAACCCCATCGGCGACCCTGGCCACGGACACTCGCCTGCCGCCTGGACGGCCGTCGTCATCATGCTCCTCGCGATCACGATCGGCACGGTCGCGTTCTTCCTCGACATGGCATGGCTCGTGTGGGCGAGCGTGGTGCTGCTCGTCGTCGGCCTCATCGTCGGCTGGGTGATGGCGAAGATGGGCTATGGCGTGAACGGTCCGAAGTACTCACCGAAAGCCCACTGACGTGCTCGCCGACCTGACGGCCGGCGCGGTGGAGGATGCCGAGGCTCGCGCCTCGCAGCGGCCGCTCGCCGTCGTCGAGGCGGCCGCTTCGGCGCAGGCTCCCGCGCGCGACGCCCTCGCCGCGCTGGCGCCGGCCGACCACGTCAAGATCATCGCCGAGGTCAAGCGCGCGAGCCCCTCGCGCGGCGACCTCGCCGCGATCCCCGATCCCGCCCTGCAGGCGACGCTGTACGAGCAGGGCGGCGCATCCGCGATCTCCGTCCTCACCGAGGGGCGCCGGTTCAAGGGCAGCCTGACCGACCTCGAGGCCGTCAAGGCCGCGGTGTCCCTGCCCGTTCTCCGCAAGGACTTCATCGCGACCGAGTATCAGGTGCTCGAGGCGCGCGCCGCAGGCGCCGACCTCGTTCTCCTGATCGTCGCGGCCCTTGAGCAGCCGGTGCTGGCGCGACTGCACGCTCTCATCCTCGATCTCGGCATGACACCGCTCGTCGAGACGCACTCGGCCGACGAGGTCGAACGCGCCAACGAGCTCGGTGCGCGCGTCGTCGGCGTCAACGCCCGTGACCTCACGACTTTCGAGCTTGACCGTGACCTCTTCGGCCGGCTCGCGGACCGCATCTCGCCCGACGCGGTGAAGATCGCCGAGTCCGCCGTCCTCGCGCCCGCCGACGTCGCGCACTATCGCGGGGCGGGTGCCGACGTCGTGCTCATCGGCGAGGCTCTCGTGACCGGCGACCCCGTCGCGACGCTCCGCTCGTTCCTGGCGGCCGGGGCATCCGTCTCATCGACTGACAGGAGGAGCGCGTCGTGAGCCTGCGCGCACAGACCGGACCGTTCTTCGGCGACTTCGGCGGACGCTACATGCCCGAGTCGCTCATCGCGGCGATCGACGAGCTGACCGTCGTCTACGAGGAGGCGATCGCGGACCCTGCCTTCCAGGCCGAGCTGCGGCGGCTGCTGCACTCGTATGCGGGGCGCCCGTCGCCCATCACCGAGGTGTCCCGCTTCGCCGAGTACGCGGGCGGCGCGCGCGTCTTCCTCAAGCGCGAGGACCTGAACCACACCGGGTCGCACAAGATCAACAACGTGATCGGCCAGGCGCTGCTCACGAAGCGGCTCGGCAAGACGCGCGTGATCGCCGAGACGGGCGCCGGGCAGCACGGTGTCGCGACGGCGACCGCCGCGGCGCTGTTCGGCTTCGACTGCACGATCTACATGGGCGAGGTCGACACGCAGCGCCAGGCGCTCAACGTCGCGCGGATGCGCCTCCTGGGCGCCGAGGTCGTGCCGGTCCGCACCGGATCGCGCACGCTCAAGGACGCCATCAACGAGGCGTACCGCGACTGGGTCGCGAGCGTCGAGACGACCAACTACATCTTCGGGACAGCGGCGGGGCCGCATCCGTTCCCCGCCATGGTGCGCGACTTCCAGAAGATCATCGGCGAAGAGGCCCGCGCCCAGCTCCTTGACGAGGTCGGACGCCTTCCCGACGCCGTGCTCGCGTGCGTCGGGGGAGGCTCCAACGCCATCGGCATGTTCGACGCGTTCCTCGACGACGAAGGCGTGCGGCTGTACGGCGTCGAGGCGGCCGGCGACGGCGTCGACACCGATCGGCACGCCGCCTCGATCGAGCGCGGGCGTCCGGGCGTGCTTCACGGGGCGCGCACGTTCGTGCTGCAGGACGAGGATGGCCAGACGATCGAGTCCCACTCGATCTCGGCCGGCCTCGACTACCCGGGTGTCGGGCCCGAGCACGCGTGGCTCGCCGCGATCGGCCGCGCCCAGTACATCCCTGCGACGGACGCCGAGGCCATGGACGCCCTGCGCCTGCTCTCCGAGACCGAGGGCATCATCCCGGCGATCGAGTCCGCGCACGCGCTGGCCGGAGCGATGCGGATCGGGCGGGAGCTGGGGCCCGACGCCCTGCTCGCGGTGTGCCTCTCGGGCCGAGGCGACAAGGACATGGACACCGCCGCACGCTGGTTCGGCCTGTACGACGAGGAGACCGCGCCGTGACCTCTCGCGTCGCCGCCGCCATCGACAGCGCCCGCGCCGCGGGCAGAGGAGCCTTCGTCGGGTACCTGCCCATCGGGTTCCCCGACCTCGCGACGAGCATCGAAGCCGCTGTCACGCTCGCCGAGAACGGCGCCGACATCCTCGAGCTCGGTCCGCCGTATTCCGATCCGGTCATGGACGGCCCCGTCATCCAGGAGGCCACGCAGGCGGCTCTCGCGGCGGGATTCCGCCTGCGCGACACCTTCACAGCCGTGCGCGACATCAGCCGGCGGATCGACATCCCCGTGCTCGTCATGTCGTATTGGAACCCGATCGTGCAGTACGGCGTGGACCGCTACGCCGACGATCTGGCCGCCGCTGGCGGAGCGGGCCTCATCACGCCCGACATCACGCCGGAAGCGGCGGGGGAGTGGATCGCGGCCTCGAAGCGCACCGGACTCGACCGCGTGTTCCTCGCTGCCCCCACGTCGACCGACGAACGCCTCGAGCTCATCGTCGAGAACTCGACGGGCTTCGTGTACACCGTGTCGACGATGGGCATCACCGGTGAACGAGAGCAGCTCGACGCGGCCGCACGCACGCTGGTGGCGCGTCTGCGCGAGCACGGCGCCCAGCACGCGTGCGTGGGCATCGGCATCTCGAACGCCGAACACGTCGCGGGCGTCCTCGAGTACGCCGACGGCGCCATCGTCGGCACGGCGCTCGTGCGGGCGCTGGGCGAGCGCGGGCTCGACGGCCTCGCGGAAACCGCGCGAGCACTCGCCGCGGGAACGGCCCTCGGCACCGCCAAGTAGACTCTCCACGCCGGCCCACCACCGGCGAGCCCCCTCAGCAAGGACGATCTCTCCATGATCCATGCCGCCGCGCAGACCGCGTTCGCCAGCATCCCGAGTCCTCCGGTCAGCTATTTCGACGTCGGTCCGCTCCGCATCCACTTCTACGCGCTGTGCATCATCCTCGGCATCATCGTCGCGGTGCTCCTGACCAACTGGCGCCTCACGAAGCGCGGGGCCGAGCCGTGGGTGGTCATCGACATCGCGCTGCTCGCGGTGCCGCTCGCGATCATCGTCGCGCGCATCTACCACGTCGTCACGCATTGGGACTTCTACTTCGGCGAGGGAAGGAACCCCCTGTCCGCCCTGTACATCTGGGAGGGCGGCATCGCGATCTACGGATCGCTCATCGGCGGCGCGATCGGCGCCTGGCTCGGGTGCCGCTGGACGGGCATCCGCTTCACGTCCTTCGCCGACGCCCTCGCGCCCGGCCTCCTGCTGGCGCAGGCGATCGGCCGCTTCGGCAATTGGTTCAACCACGAACTGTTCGGCCTGCCGACCGACCTGCCGTGGGGCCTCGAGATCGCCTCGGACAACCCCGCGTTCCCGCCCGGACTGGCCGAGGGCACGCTGTTCCACCCGACCTTCCTCTACGAGGTGATCTGGAACGGGCTCGGCGTGGTCGTGCTGCTGTGGGCCGGTCGCCGATTCCGCCTGCAGTGGGGGCGCCTGTTCGGCCTGTACCTCGTCTGGTACAGCGCGGGCCGCGTCGTGTGGGAGTCGATCCGCATCGATCCCAGCGAGATCATCCTCGGCCTGCGTACCAACGTGTGGGCCGCGATCATCGGCGTGCTGCTCGGCCTCGCCATCTTCTTCGTACAGAAGAGGCGGCACCCCGGGTTCGAGCCGTCGCCCTATGTGCCCGGTCGCGAGTGGACGCCCGAGGGCGCTGTACAATCGCAGGACACTCAGGAGTACGTCGACACCAGCGAACCCCCGGCAGACGGCGTTCCAGAGGGCACAGCCACAAGCGCACCCGCCAGCAAGTAGAGCTGCTCCGGCAGCAATTGGGCCGACGGCGTCCCACCTTTGACGATCAACTGTGAGGACGGTACGCGTATGGCTTCGAGCCCTCGTGTCGACGTGAGCCGCGGCGGCGAGCGCGCCCCGGCGGTGGGCGGCGCGCTCCCACCGAAGCAGGGCATGTACAACCCCGCCTTCGAGAAGGACGCGTGCGGCCTCGCGATGGTCGCGACGCTGCGCGGCGAGGCCGGGCACGACATCGTCGACCTCGCGCTGACGGCCCTGCGCAACCTCGAGCACCGCGGAGCGATCGGATCCGACGCGGGCACGGGTGACGGCGCGGGCATTCTGACGCAGATGCCGGATGCCTTCCTCCGCGCCGTCGTCGACTTCGAGCTTCCGCCCGTCGGGGAGTACGCCGCCGGCATGATCTTCGTGCCGCGCGACGAGGACGAGCGCAACGCGCAGAAGGAGAAGATCGAGCGGCTCGCCGCCTCCGAGGGTCTCACGGTGCTCGGCTGGCGCGAGGTGCCCACCGACGAGGCCCACCTCGGAAAGCTCGCGTACGAGGCACGTCCCGCTTTCGAGCAGCTCTTCCTCTCGCGCCCCGCAATCGGTGGCGCGCCGGCCATGTCGGGGATCGACCTGGATCGACTCACGTATCGCCTCCGCTCGCGCGCACGCACCGAGTCGGGGGCGTATTTCGTATCGCTCTCGTCTCGCACGCTCGGCTACAAGGGCATGGTCACGACGCTTCAGCTCGAGCCGTTCTATCCCGACCTGCAGGATGAGCGGTTCGCGTCCGAGCTCGCCGTCGTCCACTCCCGCTACTCGACGAACACCTTCCCGTCCTGGCCGCTCGCTCAGCCGCTGCGGATGCTCGCGCACAACGGCGAGATCAACACGGTCAACGGCAACCGGAACTGGATGCGGGCTCGGCAGTCGCAGCTCGAGTCGCAGCTCCTCGGCGATGTCCGCCCGCTGCTGCCGATCTGCACCCCCGGTGCGAGTGACTCCGCGTCGTTCGACGAGGTGCTCGAGCTGCTGACCCTCACGGGGCGCTCGCTGCCGCACGCGATGATGATGATGGTGCCCGAGGCCTACGAGAAGCAGGCCGACGTCAGCCCGGAGCTTCGCGCGTTCTACGAGTACCACTCGATGCAGATGGAGCCGTGGGACGGTCCGGCGGCGCTCATCTTCACGGACGGCACCCTCGTCGGCGCGACACTCGACCGCAACGGCCTGCGTCCCGGCCGCTGGACCGAGACGACGGACGGACTGGTCGTCATCGGCAGCGAGACCGGCGTGCTCGACTTCGAGCCCTCGCGCATCAAGCGCCGGGGGCGCCTGCGTCCCGGCCGCATGTTCCTCGTCGACACCGCGCAGCGGCGCGTCATCGAGGACGACGAGATCAAGCGCGAGCTGGCGACGATGCATCCGTGGCAGGAATGGCTCGACAAGGGCAGCGTGCGACTCGCCGACCTGCCGGATCGCGAGCACATCGTGCACCCGATCGCGTCGATCACCCGCCGTCAGCGCACCTTCGGCTACACCGAGGAAGAGGTGCGCATCCTGCTGACGCCCATGGGGCAGACGGGCGCGGAGCCGCTCGGCGCGATGGGCAGCGACACGCCGGTCGCGGTGCTGAGCGATCGCCCGCGCCTGCTGTTCGACTACTTCACGCAGCAGTTCGCGCAGGTGACGAACCCGCCGCTCGACTCGATCCGCGAAGAGGTGGTGACGTCGCTCGGCTCGGGGCTTGGCCCTGAGCGCAACCTCCTGTCGTGGGGACCCGACCACGCGCGCCAGGTCGTCCTCGACTTCCCGGTCATCGACAACGACGAGCTCGCCAAGATCCAGCACATCGACACGGCGCTCCCGGGCCGCACGTCGGTCACGATCCGGGGCCTGTACCGCGTCGAGGCAGGCGCGAAGGGCATGAAGAGGCGCCTCGAGCAGATGTGCACGGAGGTCGACCAGGCGATCGAGGACGGCGCGGAGCTCATCGTCCTGAGCGACCGCGACTCGAACAAGGACCTCGCACCGATCCCGTCGCTGCTCATGCTGTCGGCGGTGCATCACCACCTCATCCGCAAAGAGACGCGCATGAAGGTGGGCCTCGTGGTCGAGGCCGGCGACGTGCGCGAGGTGCACCACGTCGCGACGCTGATCGGGTACGGGGCATCCGCCGTCAACCCGTATCTCGCGATGGAGACCGTCGAGTACCTCGTGCGCTCGGGCTTCATCACGGGAATCACGCCCGAGAAGGCCGTGCGCAACCTCATCTACGCGCTCGGCAAGGGCGTGCTGAAGATCATGTCGAAGATGGGCATCTCGACCGTGTCGTCCTACGCGGGCGCACAGGTCTTTGAAGCCGTCGGCCTCTCGCAGGAGCTCATCGACACGTTCTTCACCGGGACCGAGTCGAAGCTCGGCGGCATCGACCTGGACGTCATCGCGGCCGAGAACGCGGCCCGGCACGCGTACGCGTACCCGGAAGACGCCGCGGTGCGCGCGCACGAGCGGCTGTGGACCGGCGGCGAGTACCAGTGGCGTCGCGACGGATCGCCGCACCTGTTCAACCCCGACACGGTCTTCCGCCTGCAGCACTCGACGCGCACGCGCCGGTACGACATCTTCCGCGAGTACACGAAGCTCGTCGACGACCAGGCACAGGAGGTCAAGACCCTGCGCGGCCTGTTCCGGCTGCGAACCGACGGCCGCACGCCCGTGCCGATCGACGAGGTCGAGCCCGTGGAGTCGATCGTCAAGCGGTTCTCGACCGGTGCGATGAGTTACGGCTCGATCTCGAAGGAGGCGCATGAGACGCTCGCCATCGCGATGAATCGCATCGGCGGCCGGTCGAACACGGGCGAGGGCGGCGAAGACGTCGAGCGGCTCCTGGACCCGGCTCGCCGGAGCGCGATCAAGCAGGTGGCCTCCGGGCGCTTCGGCGTCACGAGCCTGTACCTCACCGAAGCCGACGACATCCAGATCAAACTCGCGCAGGGCGCGAAGCCCGGTGAGGGCGGGCAGCTGCCTCCCGCCAAGGTGTATCCGTGGATCGCGCGCACGCGCGGTGGCACCGCGGGCGTCGGCCTCATCTCGCCGCCCCCGCACCACGACATCTATTCGATCGAAGACCTCAAGCAGCTCATCTTCGACCTGAAGCGCGCCAATCCCGGCGCCCGCGTGCACGTGAAGCTCGTGAGCCAGTCGGGCATCGGCGCCGTCGCCGCAGGCACCGCGAAGGCGCTCGCCGACGTGATCCTCATCTCCGGACACGACGGCGGAACGGGCGCGAGCCCGCTCAACTCGCTCAAGCACGCCGGCACGCCGTGGGAGCTCGGTCTCGCCGAGACGCAGCAGACGCTCATGCTCAACGGCATGCGCGACCGCGTCGTCGTCCAGGTCGACGGACAGCTCAAGACCGGTCGCGACGTCATCATCGGCGCGCTCCTGGGCGCCGAGGAGTTCGGGTTCGCGACGGCCCCGCTCGTCGTGTCGGGCTGCGTCATGATGCGCGTATGCCACCTCGACACGTGCCCGGTCGGCGTCGCGACGCAGAATCCGGTTCTGCGGTCGCGGTTCACCGGCAAACCCGAGTTCGTCGTCAACTTCATGGAGTTCATCGCGCAGGAGGTGCGGGAGTACCTCGCGCAGCTGGGCTTCCGTTCGCTAGACGAGGCGGTCGGCCACAGCGAGCTCCTCGACGTCGACGGCGCGATCGAGCACTGGAAGGCGAGCGGCCTCGACCTCTCGCCGGTGCTCGAAGGGCCGCTGTTCGGCCCCGACGAGCCGCGCCGCAACGCGCGCCCGCAGGAGCACGAGCTCGACAAGCACTTCGACGTGCAGATCATCGAGCGGGCGCGCGACGTCATCGCGCAGGGCGGGCACATCGAGGTCTCGCTCCCGATCCGCAACACGGAGCGCGCAGTCGGCACGCTCCTCGGTCATCACGTGACGCGGGCGCGCGGCGAGAACGGCCTTCCGTCGGGCTCGATCGTGGTGAACCTGACGGGGTCCGCGGGGCAGTCGTTCGGTGCGTTCATGCCGGCCGGCATCACGCTGCGCCTCGAAGGCGACTCGAACGACTACGTCGGAAAGGGCCTGTCGGGCGGTCAGATCGTGATCCGACCGCCGCGAGGTGCCACTTTCGACGCGTCGAAGAACGTGATCGCAGGCAACGTCATCGGCTACGGCGCGACGCAGGGCACGATGTTCCTCCGCGGAGTGGTGGGGGAGCGGTTCCTCGTGCGCAACTCGGGTGCGACCGCCGTCGTCGAGGGCGTCGGCGACCACGCGCTCGAGTACATGACGGGCGGGCTCGCCGTGATCCTCGGCCCGACCGGCCGCAACCTCGGGGCCGGCATGTCCGGCGGCACGGCCTACGTGTACCGGCTCGACGAACGGCTCGTGAACCGCGAGGCGATCGCCGCCGGCGAGCTCTCACTCGGCGAGCTCGGCTCGGGCGACGCGGCGATCCTGCGCGACCTGCTCGAGCAGCACGTCGCCGAGACGGATTCGACCCTGGCACGGGAACTCCTCGACGACTTCGACGAGGAGCTCGCGAACTTCGTGCTCGTGACTCCGCGCGACTACGCGGCCGTGCTGCAGACCCGCCAGGAGGCGGTCGCCGAGGGGCTGGACCCCGACGGCGACGTCGTCTGGAGCCGCATCCTGGAGGTGACGGGTGGCTGACCCGAAGGGCTTTCTCAAGGTCACCGAACGCGAGCTGCCGCCGCGGCGGCCCGTTCCGGTGCGCATCCTCGACTGGAAAGAGGTCTACGAGCCGGGCGACTCGGCGGTGCTCCGCCGTCAGGCGGGCCGCTGCATGGACTGCGGCATCCCGTTCTGCCACAAGGGCTGCCCACTCGGGAACCTGATCCCCGAGTGGAACGACCTCACGTGGCGGGGAGAGGGCCGCGCGGCGAGCGAGCGCCTGCATGCGACCAACAACTTCCCCGAGTTCACGGGGCGGCTGTGCCCCGCGCCGTGCGAGGCCTCGTGCGTGCTCGGCATCAACCAGCCCGCCGTCACGATCAAGCAGGTCGAGGTGTCGATCGCCGACGAGGCGTTCTCGAGCGGATGGATCGAGCCCGAGCCGCCCGGGCGGCTCACCGGCAAGACGGTCGCCGTGGTCGGCTCCGGCCCCGCGGGGCTCGCCGCCGCGCAGCAGCTCACGCGCGCCGGGCACACGGTCGCGGTGTTCGAGCGCGACGACCGCATCGGAGGTCTCCTGCGCTACGGCATCCCGGACTTCAAGATGGAGAAGCGCCACATCGAGGCGCGCCTGCGCCAGATGCGCGACGAGGGCACGCGGTTCCGCGCCGGCGTCGAGATCGGCAAGGACATCTCGTGGAAGGACCTCCGCGCGCGCTACGACGCCGTCGTGATCGCGACGGGCGCGACCGTGCCGCGCGATCTGCCGATCCCGGGCCGGGACTACGCGGGCGTCCACTACGCGATGGAGTACCTCATCGAGTCGAACCGCGCGATCGCGGGCGACTCCGTCCCGAACCAGATCACGGCCGAGGGCAAGCACGTCGTCGTGATCGGCGGCGGCGACACGGGCGCGGACTGCATCGGCACGGCGCACCGCCAGGGCGCGCTGAGCGTGACGAACCTCGCGATCGGACGTCGTCCTCCGGGTGAGCGCCCCGAGCACCAGCCGTGGCCCATGACGCCGACGATCTTCGAGGTGCAGTCCGCGCACGAGGAAGGCGGTCAGCGCGAGTACCTCGCGTCGACGGTCGAGTTCCTCGCGAACGGCGCGGGCGAGGTGCGGGCGCTGCGCGTCGCCGAGACCGAGTTCGTCGACGGCCGCCGCGTGCCCAAGGCCGGCACCGAGCGCGATATCCCCGCCGACCTCGTGCTCATCGCCATGGGCTTCACCGGCCCGGAGCGCACGGCGCTCGAGGACCAGCTCGGCACGGCGTTCACCGACCGCGGCAACGTCGAGCGAGACGACGTCTTCCAGACCTCGACGCCCGGCGTCTTCGTCGCGGGCGACGCCGGCCGCGGCCAGTCGCTCATCGTGTGGGCGATCGCGGAGGGGCGCGCGGCCGCCGCGCGCGTCGACGAACACCTCATGGGCGTCACGGCGCTTCCGGCGCCGGTGCGCCCGCGCGATGTCGCCATCGGACTGCAGCCCGCGTAGGCTTGCTGCGTCTGTTCAGACCTTGAATACAACCCGGAGCTAACACACGGATGAGACGCGCCAAGATCGTCGCAACCCTGGGCCCGGCGACTTCGACGTACGAGATGGTTCGCGCCATCATCGACGCCGGAGTCGACGTGGCTCGCATGAACCTCAGTCACGGGGATTACACCGTGCACGAGAACAACTTCGCCAATGTGCGCAAGGCGGCCGAGGACGCGCAGCGGCCCGTCGCGGTGCTCGTCGACCTGCAGGGGCCGAAGATCCGGCTCGGCAAGTTCGCCGACGGCCCGCACGAGCTCGCCGAGGGCGACATCTTCAAGATCACGATCGAAGACGTCCCCGGCACCAAGGAGCTCGTCTCCACGACGTTCAAGGGCCTTCCTGCCGATGTGCGGCCGGGCGACTTCCTGCTGATCGACGACGGCAAGGTACGCGTCAAGGTGCTCGAGACGGACGGCACGGTCGTCACGACCGAGGTCGTGGTCGGCGGGACCGTCTCGAACAACAAGGGCATCAACCTGCCCGGCGTGGCCGTGAACGTGCCGGCGCTGTCCGAGAAGGACGAGGCCGACCTGCGCTGGGCGCTCCAGATCGGCGCGGACCTCATCGCCCTGTCGTTCGTGCGCGACGCGAAGGACGTGCAGCGCGTGCACGTCATCATGGCCGAGGAGGGGCGCCGCATCCCGGTCATCGCGAAGATCGAGAAGCCCCAGGCCGTCGACAACCTCGAGGAGATCATCGACGCGTTCGACGGAATCATGGTGGCGCGCGGCGATCTGGCCGTCGAGCTGCCGCTCGAGGCGGTGCCGATCGTGCAGAAGCGCGCGGTCGAGCTGTGTCGCCGCATGGCCAAGCCCGTCATCGTGGCGACGCAGATGCTCGAGTCGATGACGCACTCGCCCGTGCCGACGCGGGCCGAGGCATCCGATGTCGCCAACGCCGTCCTCGACGGCGCAGACGCGGTCATGCTGTCGGGTGAGACGAGCGTCGGCGAGTATCCGGTCGTGACCGTCGAGACGATGGGCCGCATCATCGAGTCGACCGAGGAGCACGGCCTCGAGCGCATCCTGCCGCTCAACACGAAGCCCCGCACGCAGGGCGGCGCCATCACGCTCGCCGCGATGGAGGTCGCCGAGTTCGTCGAGGCGGAGTTCGTATGCATCTTCACGGAGTCCGGTGACACCGCTCGCCGCATGTCGCGCCTGCGTCCGCGCATCCCGATGATGGCGTTCACGCCCGAGCCGGCGATCCGCCGTCGCATGGCGCTGACGTGGGGCATCGAGTCGGCGCTCGTCGAGCACGTGCCGCACACCGACCGCATGTTCATCCAGGTCGACGATTACTTCCTCGGCAACGACCTCGCGAAGGTGGGTGACAAGGTCGTCGTGATCTCGGGGTCGCCCCCCGGCATCATCGGCACGACCAACGACATCCGCGTCCACAAGATCGGCGACGCCGTGCACGGCGCAGCGCCGATCTACAAGTCCCGCGAGTAGGGCGTTCTACAGCCCTCTCCCGGACAGTGGCCGCGCTCGCTAGAGTGAACGCGGCCACGTCTGTCGAGAGGGTGGGACATGTTCTTCTGGGACTTCTTCTGGTACCTGCTGTGGGCGTTCTACTTCGTCGCCTACATCTACGTGGTGATCCTCATCATCACCGACCTCTTCCGTGACACGAAGCTCAACGGGTGGTGGAAGGCGGTGTGGATCATCTTCCTCGTCTTCCTGCCCTTCCTGACGGCGCTCGTGTACCTGATCGCGCGTGGCAAGGGCCTGGCGGAGCGCTCGGCGGCCGCACGCGGCGGAGTCGTTCCCGAAACGGACGACTACCGGCCCGCGGCATCCGCGAGTCCGACCGAAGACATCGCGCAGGCCAAGGCGCTCCTCGACGCGGGAACCATCACCCAGGGCGAGTTCGAGGCGCTCAAGAGCAAGGCGCTCGGACACCAGTACTTCGGCGCGTAGCGCGACGACAGACGACGGATGCCTCGACCGACGCATCCGTCGTGAGGAGTGCCGGTGGTGGGAGTCGTCCCCACGGCCCCTCCACGCGTCGCTTCGCGCCGCGCGGAGCCTCCGGCCGCGTGGGCCCACCCACAAGTGAGCCCTTCCCGAGCCCGACTTCCGCACGTGCGCAACGGGGCAGCCGATGGCCGCCCCCGTCTCGCACGTGCCGGTGGTGGGAGTCGAACCCACACGCCCTTTCGGGCAACCGAGTTTGAGTCGGTCGCGTCTGCCATTCCGCCACACCGGCCGCTGCGCGCTTCGATTGACCATACCTTAGGATTCAAAGGTGACTGAGAACGAGCAGCCTGCAGCGTCGTCCGCCGCTCCGCGCCGAGTGGTCGTAGCCGAAGACGAGTCGCTCATCCGGCTCGACATCGTCGAGATCCTGCGCGACAACGGCTTCGATGTCGTGGGTGAGGCGGGAGACGGCGAGACCGCCGTTCAGCTCGCGACCGAGCTGCGTCCCGACCTCGTGATCATGGACGTCAAGATGCCGCAGCTCGACGGCATCAGCGCCGCTGAGAAGCTCAGCAAGAACAACATCGCACCCGTCGTGCTGTTGACAGCCTTCAGCCAGAAGGAGCTCGTCGAGCGCGCGAGCGAGGCCGGCGCGCTCGCCTATGTCGTGAAGCCGTTCACGCCCAACGATCTGCTGCCCGCGATCGAGATCGCGCTGGCCCGTCACGAGCAGATCATCACGCTCGAGGCCGAGGTCGCCGACATGGTCGAGCGGTTCGAGACGCGCAAGCTCGTCGACCGCGCGAAGGGCCTTCTCAACGAGAAGATGGGCCTCACCGAGCCCGAGGCGTTCCGCTGGATCCAGAAGGCGTCGATGGACCGTCGCCTCACGATGCAGGACGTCGCGAAGGCCATCATCGAGCAGCTCGCTCCCAAGAAGTGAGACGCCTCCACAGCACGGATTCGGTGTCACCGGCCCTGGCTAGGCTTGCAGGGTGACGGACTCCGCAAAGCCCACCCTCCTGGTCGTCGACGGTCATTCGCTCGCGTATCGCGCGTTCTACGCGCTCCCTGTCGAGAACTTCTCGACGAAGGACGGCCAGCACACGAACGGCATCTACGGCTTCCTCGCGATGCTGATCAACCTGATCAAGGCCGAGAAGCCGACGCACATGGCCGTGGCCTTCGACACGTCGCGTCAGTCCTTCCGCACGCGCGAGTATCCCGAGTACAAGGCGAACCGCTCCGAGACCCCGGCCGAGTTCCGCGGGCAGATTCCGCTGCTGCAGGACTGCCTCGCCGCGATGAACATCCCGGTGCTCTCGCTCGAAGACATCGAGGCCGACGACATCCTCGCGACGCTCGCGACCCAGGGCGAGGAGCAGGGCTTCCGCGTGCTCGTGTGCTCGGGCGACCGCGACACGATCCAGCTCGTCGACGATGACATCACGCTGCTGTACCCGAACGTGCAGGGCGTCTCGCAGCTCAAGCGCTACGACACCCAGGCCGTCATCGAGAAGTACGGCCTGCCGCCGCAGAACTACCCCGACATCGCGGCGCTCGTCGGCGAGACGAGCGACAACCTTCCGGGCGTGCCGAAGGTCGGCGAGAAGACAGCGGTGAAGTGGCTCAACCAGTTCGGGTCGCTCGACGAGCTGCTCGCGAACGCCGACAAGGTGACGGGCGTGGTGGGCAACAACCTCCGCGAGCACCTCGAAGCCGTCAAGCGCAACCGCGCGCTCAACCGGCTGCTGCGCGACGTCGAGCTTCCGGTCGGGCCGGCCGACCTCGAGGTCAAGCCGATAGACGCGCAGGCGGTGCGCGACATCTTCTCGCGGCTGGAGTTCCGCACCCTGCTGCCGCGCGTCTTCGAAGCGGCGGGGCTCGACGGGGCGGCGGGCACGACCCAGTCGACGGCCGAAGTGCCGCCGATGCCGAAGTCGGCCGAGCCGTCGCCGACCGAGCTCGCCGACTGGCTCGCAGCTGCGGCCGGCGAAGTGGGCGTGACCGTCACGATCGAAGGCGGGCTGCCGCGCCGCGTCGGCTTCGCGACCCTCGAGGCGGCGGTCGAGATGACGTGGACTCCCGAGGTCGCCGAGGCGATCGCGTCGTGGTTCGCGTCCGACGCACCGAAGGTGTTCAGCGACACGAAGCCGCAGCTGAAGGCACTGCGCCGTGCCGGCGTCGACGTCGGCGGGCTCGCGTTCGACACGATCCTCGCCGGGTGGCTCATCCGTCCGAGCTTCCCCGACAAGACGCTGTCCGATCTCGTCGACCGCTACCTCGGCGAGCGCCTTCCCGAGTCCGATCCGACGCAGCTCGTGCCCGAGACCGAGGGCGCCACGCCGGGCCAGGTGTCGTGGTTCACGCTGCGGGTCGCCGACGCCCTGCGCGTCGAGCTGCCGGCGCGCGTGGCATCCGTCCTCACCGACATCGAGCTGCCCACGCTCGTCACCCTCGCCGGCATGGAGCTCGCGGGCGTCGCCGTCTCGCACGACAAGCTCGCGGCGCTCTCGGGCGAGCTGGGCGAGCGCGCCGATGCGATCGCGCAGCAGGCGTTCGCCGCGATCGGGCGCGAGGTCAACCTCGGCTCGCCGAAGCAGCTGCAAGAGGTGCTCTTCGAAGAGCTGCAGCTGCCGAAGACCCGCAAGACCAAGACGGGGTATTCGACGGATGCCGCGGTGCTCGCCGACCTGCAGGAGACGAACCCGCATCCGTTCCTCGACCTGCTGCTGCAGCACCGCGAGGCGACGAAGCTGCGTCAGATCATCGAGTCGCTCGACACCGCGATCGGGCCCGACGGGCGCATCCGCACCACCTACTTGCAGACCGGAAGCCAGACCGGCCGGCTCTCGAGCACCGACCCGAACCTGCAGAACATCCCGATCCGCACCGAGGAGGGTGCCCGCATCCGCGCCGCGTTCGAAGTGGGAACGGGCTACGAGGCGCTGCTCACCGCGGACTACTCGCAGATCGAGATGCGGATCATGGCGCACCTGTCGGGCGACCCCGGCCTCATCGAGGCGTTCAACTCGGGCGAAGACACGCACCGCTACGTCGGCGCGCGCGTCTTCGGCGTCGCCCCCGAAGACGTCACGCCGCTCATGCGCACGAAGGTCAAGGCGATGTCGTACGGGCTCGTGTACGGCCTGTCGGCGTTCGGCCTGTCGAAGCAGCTGCGGATCGACCAGTCCGAGGCGAAGCAGCTCATGATGGAGTACTTCGCGCGGTTCGGCGCGGTGCGCGACTACCTGCGCTCATCGGTCGAGCAGGCGCGCATCGACGGCTACACCGAGACGATCTTCGGTCGCCGCCGGCCCTTCCCCGACCTCACGAGCCCCAACCGCGTGCTGCGCGAGAACGCCGAGCGTGCGGCCCTCAACGCGCCGATCCAGGGCAGCGCGGCCGACATCATGAAGATCGCTCTCTTCCGCATCCACGACGAGTTCGTCGCCGAGGGTCTGCGGTCGCGCGTGCTGCTGCAGATCCACGACGAGCTCGTGGTCGAGGTCGCGCCGGGGGAGTGGGACGCGGCCGAGCGCATCGTCCGATCACGTATGGCGGATGCCGCGGAGCTGACGGTCCCGCTCGACGTTCAGATCGGCCGCGGCGCCGACTGGAACGAGGCCGGTCACTAGGCGCAAGCGGTTTTTCCGTGGTCGCGGGGCGGTCCCCGCGAGGACTCGCTGACGCTCGTCGGCGGCTTCGCCGCGCCCCCTGCTTGTTTGGTCGCGGGGCGGTCCCCGCGAGGACTCGTTGACGCTCGTCGGCGGCTTCGCCGCGCCCCCTGCTTGTTTGGTCGCGGGGCGGTCCCCGCGAGGACTCGCTGACGCTCGTCGGCGGCTTCGCCGCGCCCCCTGCCCCCTAGGCTGGACGGCATGACTGAACCACGGACTCCCACGGAGATCGACAAGATCGCCGAGACCTGGGTCGACACGCTCGCCGAGCTCGAACCGACGATCGCGACCTACATCGGCCGTTCCGAGTACAACGACCGCTTCGGCGACTACTCGCCCGAAGGCGTCGAGCGCGTCCTCGACGCGGCGCGCAAGACGCTCAAGGAGCTCGAGGCGGCCACGCCGGTCGACGACATCGACCTCGTCACGAAGGACGACCTCTCGAGCCAGCTCAAGCTCGAGCTGGATGTACACGAGGCCGGATGGCCGAAGCGCGACCTCAACGTGATCGCGTCGCCTCCGCAGGACATCCGCTCGGTGTTCGACCTCATGCCGACCGACACGGTCGACGACTGGTCCGTGATCTCGAAGCGTCTCAGCGCGCTCCCGGCAGCCATCGAGGGCTACATCGCGACGCTGCGCACCGGGATCGCCGAAGGCGTCGTTCCCGCGCGGCGGCAGGTGACGGAGGTCGTCACGCAGATCGCGCGCTACACGTCCGACAGCGGCTTCTTCGCGACCTTCGTCGGCGAGGCGAACCCGAGCGAAGGACAGCTCCCCGCCTCGCTCGCCCGCGACCTCTCCGACGCGGCGGGCAGCGCCCGCGTCGCGTACGACGAGCTTGCGGCGTTCCTGGGCAACGAGCTCGCGCCGGTCGCATCCGAGAAGGATGCCGTCGGCCGCGAGCTGTACGCCCTCCAGTCGCGCCGCTTCCTCGGCGCCACGATCGACCTCGACGAGACGTACGAGTGGGGCGTCGAGGAGCTCGCGCGCATGGTCGCCGAGCAGGAGGCCATCGCGAACGAGATCAAGGCCGGGGCATCCGTCGAAGAAGCCGTCGCGTTCCTCGAACAGGACGAGAAGCGCAAGCTGCACGGCACAGAGGCCCTGCAGCGCTGGATGCAGGAGACGAGCGACCGCGCGATCGAAGAGCTCGGCAAGACGCACTTCGACATCGCCGAGCCCATCCGTCGCCTGGAGTGCATGATCGCCCCCACGAAGGAAGGCGGCATCTACTACACGGGTCCGACCGACGACTTCTCGCGCCCCGGCCGCATGTGGTGGTCGGTCCCCGAGGGCGTCGACTCGTTCGACACGTGGCGAGAGCTCACGACCGTGTACCACGAGGGCGTCCCGGGACACCACCTGCAGATCGCACAGGCGGTGTACAACCGCGCGCAGCTGAACTCGTGGCGGCGCCTGCTCGCCGGCTCGAGCGGTCACGCAGAGGGATGGGCGCTGTACGCCGAGCGGCTCATGGACCAGCTCGGCTACCTGAGCGACCCCGCCGATCGTCTCGGCATGCTCGACGGGCAGCGGATGCGTGCCGCGCGTGTCGTGCTCGACATCGGCGTGCACCTCGAGAAGCCGCGCCCCGATGGCCAGGGCACATGGGACGCGGACTACGCACTGGCGTTCATGCGCCGCAACGTCAACATGTCCGACGAGTTCGTGATGTTCGAGGTGAACCGCTACCTCGGCTGGCCCGGACAGGCTCCGGCCTACAAGGTCGGCCAGCGCATCTGGGAGCAGCTGCGCGACGACGTCAAGGCGGCGCAGGGCGACGCGTTCGACATCAAGGCGTTCCACAAGCGCGCGCTCGACCTCGGCGGCGTCGGCCTCGACACGCTGCGGGCGGCGTTCGCGCGCTGATCCCCGCGACGGCCGGTTCCTGGTCCCCGTTGCGGGGTCAGGCACCGGCCGTCGTGTCTCCCGCGGCCGCCTCCGCGCCGCCGCTCGACGCGGCCAGCAATCTGATGACCTCGTCGTCGGTGGTCTGGCGGAAGTCGCGGAAGAACTGCCCGACGGCCCAGAAATCGCGGACGCGGTTGGGGCAGACGTACTCGTCGACGGCCTCCTGTTCTGGTGAGAAGTCGACCGGTGCCACCGGAACGGCGAGCACGATGGTCGATGCGCCTCGCGCCCGCAGCGAGCGACAGGCGACGGTCGCGGTCGCCCCGGTCGCGATGCCGTCGTCGACGACGAGCGCGGTCCTCCCCGAGACGTCGATGGCGGATGCCCCGAACAGCCGCGTCCGCCGGGCGAGCTCCTCGCGCTCCCTCTGTTCGACGGCGGCGAGCTCGTCGGGTGTTGTGAAACCCGTGCGCACGGCCTCCGGGCTGATGAAGCGCACGTCCTCGGCGATCGCGCCGACGGCGAACTCCTCGTGGTGAGCGGCGCCGAGCTTGCGCACGACCACCGCCGCCAACGGCAGCGACAGCACACGCGCGACCTCGGCGGCGACGACGACTCCGCCTCGCGGGATGCCGAAGACGATGGCATCCGTTCCCCTCCAGCGCTCCAATGCGGCGGCGAGCACTCGCCCCGCGTCGGCGCGGTCCGCGAAGATGGCCATGCCTCCAAGGTACGCCGACGCCCTCGCCGGCGGGGGAGGCCGTTGGTCCGGCGGTCGGTCGCGAGTCCGTCGGGAATGCGCACTGTGCGCGGCATGTTGCATGCGCGTGAATGCAAAGGAGACCATGCTCATGACCAACCAGCCCGACACCCCCTCCACTGCGGATGACGTCGCCTTCGGGCTCGACACATTCGGCGATGTGACTCTCGACGAGCAGGGAAACCGGCTGACCGGGGCCCAGGTGATCCGCAACATGGTCGAGGAGGCCGTGCTCGCCGACGAGCTCGGGCTCGCTTCGTTCGGGGTGGGGGAGCATCACCGGCGCGAGTTCGCCGTCTCGAGTCCCGAGATCGTGCTCGCGGCCGCCGCGGGGCGCACGCGCGGCATCCGTCTCGGCACCGCCGTCACCGTGCTCTCGTCCGACGACCCGGTGCGTGTGTACGAGCGCTTCGCGACGCTCGACGCGGTCTCGAACGGGCGCGCCGAGGTGACGCTCGGGCGCGGCTCGTTCATCGAGTCGTTCCCGCTGTTCGGGTACGACCTCGCCGACTACGAGATCCTCTTCGAGGAGAAGCTGGACCTCTTCTCGCAGCTGGTCACCGAGAAGCCGGTCTCGTGGCAGGGCCGCACGCGTGCGGCCCTCACCGACGCCGACGTCTACCCGAAGACCGAGAGCGGCCTCGCGGTGTGGGTCGGCGTGGGCGGTTCGCCCGAGTCGGTCGTGCGCGCGGCGCGGTATGGGTTCGGACTGACGCTCGCGATCATCGGCGGTCCTGCGGCTCGGTTCCGTCCGTTCGTCGATCTGTTCCACCGCTCGGTGGCGTCCTTCGGACACGACCCGCTGCCGGTGGCGGTCCACTCGCCGGGTCACATCGCCGAGACGGACCAGCAGGCGTGGGACGAGGCGTACCCGTCGTTCGAGGGCATGTACAACACGATCGGAAAGGAGCGCGGCTGGCCGACGTACAACCGCCTGCGCTTCCAGCACGACGTCGGGCCGGAGGGCGCGCTGTACGTCGGTTCGCCGGAGACCGTCGCGGCCAAGATCGCCGACACGATCCGCACGCTCGGAATCGCTCGCTTCGACCTCAAGTACTCGAACGGCACGCTCGCCCACGAGAAGCTCATGCGCTCGATCGAGCTGTACGGCACGCGCGTCGTGCCCATGGTGCGCGAAATGCTCGCACAGCGCGCGACGGCGGCCCGCACGGCTCTACGATTCACTCATGTCGGTCCCGACGCCACCCACGCCCGCCACGGCCGCGTCGCTGTCGCAGAGGCTGGATCGCCTGCCGTTCACGCGCGCGCACCTTCGTGTGCTCACCGGCTCGGGAATCGGGTGGGCCCTCGACGCGATGGATGTCGGGCTCATCTCCTTCATCCTTGCCGCGCTCGCCCAGGAATGGAGCCTGGCGCCCGAAGAGACCGCGTGGATCGCGTCGATGGGCTTCGTCGGCATGGCGGTCGGCGCCGCGCTCGGGGGACTGCTCGCCGACCGCTTCGGGCGCCGCCAGGTCTTCGCGCTGACACTCCTCGTGTACGGCGTCGCGACGGGTGCGAGCGCGCTCGTGGGCGGCATCGTGCTGCTGCTCATCCTGCGCTTCTTCGTCGGGCTCGGACTCGGCGCCGAGCTGCCGGTGGCGTCGACGTACGTGAGCGAGTTCGCGCCCGCGCGCATGCGCGGCAGGCTCATCGTGATCCTCGAGGCGTTCTGGGCCATCGGCTGGACAGCGGCGGCGCTCATCGGGTTCCTTGTGATCCCGGCATCCGACGCCGGCTGGCGCTGGGCGTTCGCGCTTGGTGCGATCCCCGCGGCGTACGCGCTGATCGTGCGGTGGGGGCTCCCGGAGTCGCCGCGGTGGCTCGAGCGGCGCGGTCGCCATGACGAGGCGGAGTCCGTCATCCGCGCGTTCGAGGAGTCGTCGTCCGTGACCGCCGAGGCGCCCCGACGCCTCACGACCGGCCCGATCGAGCTGCCGCCCGCCGCGCAGACCGCGCGCGAGCGACTCGGAGCGCTGTGGTCCGCGGAGTTCCGCGTGCGCACCGCGTGCCTGTGGCTCGTGTGGTTCTGCGTGAACTTCTCGTACTACGGTGCGTTCATCTGGATCCCGTCGATCCTGGTCGCGCAGGGCTACGACCTCGTGCGGTCGTTCGGCTTCACGCTCGTCATCACGCTCGCGCAGCTCCCGGGCTACGCGGCCGCGGCGTGGCTCATCGAGGTGTGGGGGAGGCGGCTGACACTGTCGGTGTTCCTCGCGGGCTCGGCTGTCTCGGCGATCCTCTTCGGGACGGCCGGCGCGGAGTGGTCGGTGCTGGCCGCGGGCATGGCGCTGTCGTTCTTCAACCTCGGCGCGTGGGGCGCGCTCTACGCCGTCACGCCCGAGATGTATCCGACCTCGCTGCGCGCGACCGGCTCGGGGTGGGCTGCCGGCGTCGGCCGCATCGCGTCGATCGTCGCCCCGCTGTCCGTGCCGCCGCTGCTCGCTTTCGGCGGCGCGCCCGTGCTGTTCATCGTGTTCGCGCTGTTCTTCGTGATCGCAGCCGCGAGTGCGTGGGGTCTCGTCGACCGGCGCGGACGGTCGCTCGACGACCGTTGAGCCGCCGTAGGCTGAGGGCCGTGGCATCCGTTCGATATGTCGCCATAGGCGACTCGTTCACCGAAGGAGTCGGCGACGAGCTTCCCGACGGGCGCGTGCGGGGATGGGCCGACCTCGTCGCGCAGGGGTGGGCGGATGCCGCGGGCGAACCCATCGAGTACGCGAACCTGGCCATCCGCGGCAAGCTCGTGTGGGCGATCGTCGAAGAGCAGCTCGAGCCGGCTCTCGCCCTGAAGCCCACGCACCTGTCGTTCAACGGGGGCGGCAACGACATGCTGCGCCCGCGCACGTCTATCGCGAGCGTCGCCGACGCGTTCAGCCTCGTGCTCAAGCGCTGCGACGACGAGGGCGTCACGCTGATCCTCCTGTCGGGGGCGAACCCCTCGGCGCAGCTGCCGCTCAGCCGCGTGATCCAGCGGCGCGGGGACCTGCTCTCGGCGGCGGTGGTCGCGCGCGTGAGCGAGCGGCCGGACGTCGTGCGCGCCCTCAACTGGCCCGATCGCGAGCTGTCGACGCCGCCGTATTGGTCGGAGGACCGCCTGCACATGAACGCGCGCGGTCATCACCGCGTCGCCGCGCGCGTGCTCGAAGCGCTCGGGCTGAATCCACCGGAGGAGTGGTGGTCGCTGCCGGAGCTGCCGCCCGCGGCGGTGCGCGGAGCCACGTACTATCGCGCGCACGTCGGGCCGTGGGTGCGACGTCGCCTCACGCGCACCTCATCGGGCGACGGACGCGAGCCCAAACACCCGGACTGGGTGACGGTCGAACCGTCACCCCACGAGACAGCCTCGTCATGAGGGTGCCGTCGCGCCACTGGGCTTCGCGCCTCTTCGGCGCGACGGATGCCGCGTGGAGCGTGTCGTTCGCCGTCCACATCCTCATCGGGCTGATCGTCGGGGTTGCTGTGCTGCTGCCGTTCTTCCCGACGCCGGCCGCGATGCTCGGGGGACTGTGCGCGGGGCTCGTGGCCGGTGTGGGCGCGCGCGTGCCCGCCGCGGTCGCCGGGTTGGTCGCGCTCATGACCGGTCTCGTCGCGCTCGTGTGCGCGGGGCTGGGGGTGCTCACCTCGCCGATCCCGGTGCTGGCCGCGGTCGCCATGGGCGCGATCGTGTTCTCCTCGTCGCTCGCTGCCGCGGGCGGGCCGCTCGGGGCCGGACTCGGCCTCGTGGGCTCCTTCACGTTCGCCTTCGCGACGTCGGTGCGCGTCCTCGGCGGCGAGCGTGCGGGCGGTGTCTCCGACCTTCTCGGCGTGGTCGCCGCCGGAGCGGCGGTCGGTGTCGTCGTCGGATTCGTATCGGCGTTGTTCCGCGCGAAGGGCCGGCTCGCGAGGCTGCCGCGGTCGGAGGAGTCGTTGAGTGTGCGGATGCTCCACGCGCTGCGCGCGCGTGATGAGCACTTCCGCGACGGGGTGCGACGGGCGATTCCGCTCGCCGTGGCGATGCTCGGCTTCAGCGCCTTCGGTGGACGGGATGCCTACTGGATCTTCCTCGCCGCGTTCACGATCCTCCTTCCGACGGGCAAGCCGCCCACCTCGGTGCTCATCACCCGGATCGCAGGGACCGTCGTCGGCGTTGTCGCGGTCGGCCTGCTCGCGCTCGTGGTTCCGACGATCGCCCTGGCGGCCATCGCCGTCGTCGCGCTCATCGTCGGGATCGCGGCGCAGGAGAGGTACCCGACGTACGGAGCCGCGCTGAGCTCGATCGGCGCGATCATGTTCGTCGGATTGCCGAGCGGCGCCGTCACGGAGTGGGCGGCGCACCGGCTGCTCGATACTCTCATCGGGTCGGCGCTGGCTGTCCTCGCGCTGCTGGTGCTGTGGCCGCGCGACCGACCGAAGCGCGAGGCGGAGGCGGGAGTCGGCGTGCCGGGGTGACTCGCGGGCGCAGCGTCAGCTCGAGATCGAGAAGGTGAGCTCGGCGAACTGGCCCATCTGCCGCACAGCCTGCAGCGTCAAGCGATCGGAGCCCAGGTTGCGAGGCAGCAGCGGCTTGCCGGACACGAGCGTCGCGGGCGCGACCGACACGCGGATCTCATCGAGCAGCCCCGCATCGGCGAACTGACCCGCGAGGTCGCCCCCGCCGACAACCCACACGTCACGATCGCCCGCCGCGTCGCGGATCTCGGGCCAGGCATCTTTCACATCGCCCGTGATGAACCGGATGTCGGCACCCGGCACATCCGGCAGCGTACGGCTCGTGAAGACGTAGGTCGGGCGATCGCCGTAGTACTTCGGCCACTTCTCGGGGTGCGCGAGGAGGTCTTCGTGTTCGACGACCCACTCGTAGGTGGACGAGCCCTGCACGAGAACTCCGATCCCGTCGAGGAACGCCGTGAAGTCGGCGTCGCCGCCCTCGCCGCCCGGAACAGCGAAGAGCCAGTCGAGGGAATGGTTGTCGTCTGCCAGGAATCCGTTCAGAGTCGTTGCGGTGTAGTAGACCACGCGATGCATGCCGACACGGTAGCGGCGGCCGCCGACATCCGCGCCCGTCGTCGAGCTAGAGCGCGCCGAGCTCGGTGAGCGCCCGACGGGCGAGGTCTGCACCGGCTCGCGCGGCGGATGCCACATCCGCTCCGCTCATCGCGGTCGCGATGTACCCGGCGGCGAACGCGTCGCCGGCACCCGTCGAGTCGATGAGACCTTCCACGGGCTCCACCGCAACGTGCACCTCGTCGCCGCCCACCGTGACGACCACGGGCTCGCCGCCGCGCTTGACGATGTACGCCTCGACGGACGAAAGGTCGAGGGCGAGGGCCCCCGCGCATGCGGCCTCGTCGCGGTTCGCGAACACGACGTCGGGGCGGACGCGCGCGATGAGGGCACGCAGCTCGCGGGTGCCCAGCTCGCGCATCGTGGCGACGCTCGAGAGGTCGAGACTCACGCGGACCGGTGGCCGAAGCATCCGGTCGATCGCCTCGACGACCGCGGAGCGCGACGGCTCCGTCGAGAACCCGTACAGCGGGACATGCACCCACTCGACGTCGTCGAGCCAGGCCGGATCGATCGGGCCGAGCTCAGCCGCAGCTCCGCGATCGGTGATCATCGTACGTTCGCCCTCGTCGTCGACGAGGATGACGATCGTCCCGGTGCGCCCACCCCGCTGCACGCGGACATCGACTCCGGCCTGCTCCAGCCTTCGCACGAGTGCATCGCCCGCGGGGTCGTCGCCCACGCACCCGATGAATCGAGTGGCGACGGATGCGGCCGCCGCTGCTGCGACGTTCGCGGCGCTTCCGCCGCGCGCGTGACGGATCGTGGCGACGTTGTCGGTGCCGCGTTCGAGCCCACCCGCGCGCCGGACGAGCACGTCGTCGATCAGGTCGCCGATCGTGAGCAGCATCAGCCGGCGGGGGAGAGGGGAGTGGTCGAGAGGGCGGCGGCGATGCGTGCGCCGAGTTCGACGTTGCCGCGGTAGACGTCGACGTTCACGTCGAGGCTTCGTCCGCCGGTCTCGCGCTGGACGAAGTCCAGCAGGAATGGCGTCGTGTCGTGGCCGCTCACGCCGAGCCGGTGCGCTTCGTCGAGGGCACGCGTGAGCACGTCGTCGTGGAGTTCGCGCGGAAGCTCGCGCTCGGCGCCGACGGGGTTCGCGACGAGGAGGGCGGAGCTGATGCCGAGACTGTCGCGCGCCTCGACGACTCGCGCGATCTCTCCGGGAGAGTCCACCGAGAAGTCCAGGTCATATCCGGAATCCGAGATGTAGAACCCCGGGTAGTCCGTCGTGCGATAGCCCACCACCGCGAGGCTCAGGGTCTCGAGACGCTCGAGCGTGAGCGGGATGTCGAGGATCGACTTCACCCCGGCGCTCACGAGCACGAGGGGGAGTGCGGCCAGGGTAGGCAGGTCGGCCGACTCGTCGAACGTCTGCTGCGCGCCTCGATGCACGCCGCCGAGCCCTCCGGTCGAGAAGACACGGATGCCGGCGCGATCGGCGAGGAACGCGGTGGCTGCGACCGTCGTGCCGGCGCTGAGCCCCTTCGCCATCGCGAGAGGCAGGTCCCGCAGGCTCGCCTTCATGACGCCGTCTGTGGTCGCGAGGCGCTCGATCTCGTCGGGGGATAGGCCCACGGTCGGGCGCCCGTCGACGACACCGATCGTGGCGGGCACGACCCTGAGCGAGCGCACGAGGTCCTCGGCCTCGCGCGCGACCGCGATGTTGCGCGGACGCGGGAGCCCGTGCGTGAAGATCGTCGATTCGAGCGCGAGCACGGGCGCGCCGCGCTCGATCGCGTCGCGCACCTCCTCCGAGATGGCGAGGGGAGTGGGTGGCACAGCGGCTCCTTCCGGGGTCTTCTCACACCCTATTCGCGAGCAACGAAGCCTCACGTGCAGAACTTCAGGGATCAGCGGCGGTCCCGGGTGGCGGGTCTGTTCGGATACCGGTGACGAGCGCACATCCGTGGAGTTCTGCACACCCGAGGAGGCAGCCGGAACCGGAGCATCCGCGATTTGTCAACCCCTTGGGTCCGATCGAGGCGACCCGGAATCGTGGATTGCGGGCCAAAACAGCCCGCAGCAGGGGAGGGGTGACCCCCGGACCCCGGAAAGGAGCTCGCATGAGCATCGGAGCCGGAATCGCGCTGTTCGCCATCGGCGCCATCCTGACGTTCGCCGTCAACGTCGAGACCGAGTGGGTGAACCTCGACCTGATCGGATACATCCTGATGGGCGCCGGAGTCGTCGTCTTCATCGTGGGGCTGGTGCTCCTCATGCGCCGCCGGCGATCCGACACGGTCACGCGCACCGCTGTGGACCCCGCCGCGGGCGAGCGGGTCACGCGCCAGAGCACGGCGACGACCGACGACGACCCGTACGTCTGAGTCGTCACAGAGGCCCGGGCCTGGGCATGACCCGCCGCCCGGGCCTCTGCTGTTTCCGTTGTTTCCGTGCGGGGTCGGTTCTGGCTTCGCCGAGTCAGCTCTCGGGAAGACGCCAGACGGAGATGTGCGAGTCGCTCTCGCTGGAGAACGGCGTCCTGTCCCAATCCCCGAATCGGCCCTCCAACTCGAAGCCCGCGATCCGGGCCATGAGGTCGAGTTCCGACGGCCAGACGTATCGGTAGTTGTGCGGGCTGTACCGGTAGCTGCCGTCGGATTGTCTCCGGTAGTGGTGCGAGATGGCGCGCTGCGACACGAGATCGTACGTATCGAAGCCGAGGTGCTGCTCTGAAACATCGAAGGGGACCGCATTCTGTCCTGGGGGCAGGCGTCGAAGTTGCGGCACGAGGACCTCGACGACGAATCGACCGCCGGGCCGGAGATGCCGGGCGGCGTTGCGGAAGCACTCCACCTGGGCGTCCTGGGTATAGAGGTTTCCGATCGTGTTGTAGACGAGGTAGACGAGCGAGAACTCTCCGTCCACGCGAGTGGTCGCCATATCGCCGATCGCGGTCGGGATGGTCTTCGTCTTCTTCATCAGCTGCTCGACCATCGCGGGTGAGTACTCGATGCCCGACACTTCGACCCCGCGGGACTGCAGGGGAACGGCCACACGACCCGTCCCGATCGCGAACTCGAGTGCTCGGCCGCCCTGTGCGAGCTCCGCGAGGAACAGCGTCGTGCGCTCGAGCAACTCCGGCGAGAACATGGGGTCGTCGGGCGAGTCGTATGCCTCGGCGTCTCGGGCCGTCCAGAGATCGCTGGGGACGTTGCGGTCGTCACGCGTGTGAGCGCTCTGCTGCACGGGACTGCTCACGGCAGCTCCCGCAGGGGAGAGGTCATCTCCCCGCCCGCTGAGCCTGTGTTCACGGTGCCCTTGGGTTCGAACAGGAGCGCGTGGACCTCCTCATCCGCCTTCGGGCGGTGTTCGACGCCGCGGGGGACGACGAACACGTCGTTCGGGCCGAGGACGACATCGCGATCGCGGAGCTGAATGATCAGTTCGCCGTTCAGGACCATGAAGAGCTCGTCGGTGTCGGGGTGGTCGTGCCACACGAACTCCCCGTGGATCTTGACGACCTTCACGTCGTAGTCATTGATGCTGGTGAGGCGGTGGGGCTGCCAGTAGGCGGTGATGCGGGACAAGGCGTCGTCGATGTTCCGAACGTCATCGCTCATGCGGCAATCCTATGGCGCGGTGCGGACGGCGTCCTCGAGAACGTCGTCGATCCATCGGTGGCGGTCGAGCCCGGCGATGTCGGCCTGTGTGACCCAGCGCGTCTCGATGAGCTCGGACGGCTCGAGCGCGAAGTCGGTCGAGGCCGGCTCGCAGCGGTAGGCGATCGTGACGTAGCCGACGCGATCGCCGTTCGGATAGCTCGTCTCGAGGGCGGCTCCGCCGTAGGCGCCCACGATTCCGCGGACCGCAACCGGCACGCCCAGTTCCTCGCGCACTTCGCGGAGGAGAGCGGCTTCGGGCTCCTCGCCGGGCTCGATGCTCCCGCCGACCAGGCTCCACAGCCCAGAGTCGCGCTGTCGCGCGACCAGGAAACGGTCGTCAACCTGAACCACGGCGGTCACGCCCGGGAGTAGGACATAATCGGTTCCTATTCGAGCGCGGAGCTCGCGGACATAATCGGATGCCGGCACGGATGCCACATTATCGGGGCAGTGCGTGCACCCCTCTTCACACCGGCCCCTCTTCCGCAGAGGAGGGCGGCTGCGACCGGAAGCGGGGCTCATTCATGCACTACTGGTGACGAGCAATATCACTTTGAGTATTGTCGACGTCGCGATCCCGAAGGAGTGGCCGCTCAATGGTGAGCGGGAATGGCCGGGTGTCGACGACGCTCCAGAACCCGGCCAAAACGACGCTTGAAAACTAGGCCACCCGGACCAGATTGGGTGGGTGATCTCCTTGGAAGATTGGGCGTTGATCAGGCGGCTTGTCGCGGACGGTGTTCCGCAGCGTCAGGTTGCTCGAGATCTCGGTATCGCGCGGGACACGGTCGCGGCGGCGGTGCGGTCTGACCGGCCGCCGAGGTATCAGCGGCCGCTGCAGCCGACGTCGTTCTCGCCGTTCGAGGCGAGAGTCAGAGCGTTGCTGGCGGAGCATCCGTCGATGCCGGCGACGGTGATCGCGGAGCGGCTTGAGTGGTCGGGGTCGATCACCTGGTTCCGGGAGAACGTGCGTCGGCTGCGGCCGGAGCACCGCCCGGTCGATCCCGCTGATCGGCTCAGTTGGGCAGCGGGTGATGCGGCGCAGTGCGACCTGTGGTTCCCGCCCCGGAAGATCCCGCTCGAGGACGGCACGGCGGTGCTGCTGCCGGTGTTGGTGATCGTCGCGGCGCATTCGAGGTTCGTGACCGCGAGGATGATCCCGACGCGCAAGACGGAGGATCTGCTGCTCGGGTCGTGGGAGCTGATCCAGCAACTAGGGGCGGTGCCGCGACGGCTGATCTGGGACAACGAGCCCGGCATCGGTCAGAAGGGGCGGCTCGCGCAAGGCGTCGCCGCATTCGCGGGGACCCTCGCGGCGAAGGTCGTGCAGCTGCGCCCCTTCGACCCGGAGTCGAAGGGGATCGTCGAGCGGCGCAACGGCTGGTTCGAGACCTCGTTCATGCCCGGCCGGGCCTTCGCCTCACCGGCGGACTTCAACGCCCAGCTCGCCGACTGGCTGGAGAACGCGAACGGCAGGGTCGTGCGGACCATCAAGGCACGTCCGGTCGATCTGATCGAGCACGACCGCTCGAGGATGCTGCCGTTGCCGCCGATCCCGTTGCAGCTGGGCTGGCGGGAACGGGTCAGGCTCGGCCGGGACTATTACGTCCGCCTCGATGCGTCCGACTACTCCGTCGACCCGCAAGCGATCGGCCGCATCGTTGACGTGACCGCAGACCTGGACCGCGTCCGAGTCAGGATGGATGGGCGCGTCGTCGCCGACCACGCCCGGGTCTGGGCGCGCGGAAGCATCGTCACGGACCCGGCTCATGTCGAGACGGCGCGACGGTTGCGGCAGCAGTTCCAGCAGCCCCGCCCTGCCGTCGTCGGAGACGACCTCACCAGGGATCTCGCTGACTACGACCGCGCCTTCGGGATCGAGGGAGTCGCCTGATGGCCGCCAAGCAGACCGACGCCGTCAAGCAGATCACCTATCTCGCCGGAGCGCTGAAAGCACCGAGGATCACTGAAGCGGCCGGCCGGATGGCCACCCAAGCACGGGACGCGGGCTGGTCGTTCGAGGACTACCTCGCCGCCGTCCTCGAACGCGAAGTCTCAGCGCGGAACGCGTCTGGCGCGGAGCTGCGGATCAAAGCCGCCGGGTTCCCCGCCCGGAAGACTCTCGAGGACTTCGACTGGGACGCTCAGCCGGCAGCCCGTCAGCAGATCGCCGGACTCGCCTCCGGAGGGTTCCTCCTCGAGGCGCAGAACGTCGTCCTGCTCGGCCCGCCCGGAACCGGCAAGACTCATCTCGCGACCGCTCTCGGGATCGTTGCCGCGAGGCACGGGCACCGGGTGTTGTTCGCGACCGCGACGGACTGGGTCACCCGTCTCACCGACGCTCACCGGCAGGGCCGGCTCCCGCAGGAACTCGCCCGGCTACGACGCTACGGGCTGATCATCGTCGACGAAGTCGGCTACCTCCCGTTCGAGCAAGACGCCGCAAACCTCTTCTTCCAGCTCGTCTCATCCCGCTACGAACACGCCTCATTGATCCTCACCAGCAACCTGCCGTTCTCTGGCTGGGGCGGCGTCTTCGGAGACCAAGCCGTCGCCGCCGCGATGATCGACCGGATCGTCCACCACGCCGACGTGCTCACGCTGAAGGGCGCCAGTTACCGGCTCCGCGGACGAGGCATCGACAGCCTCCCCAGCATCAAGACGCAAGATCCGGCAGACTGACGAAACGACGAATCGGTGGCCTAGTTTTCGCCCGTCGTTTTGGCCTGGTTCTCAACCGTCGCCGACACCGGGATCGACTGCGCGAATGGGGTCGGTTGGTGCCGTGTCTCATCGCTGGTCATTGCGGTGTCCTCCCAGTCGTGCCGCGATGCTGTCTCGCGTGACCGACCGGGTCGAGAGAACTGACCGTGTCTTGTCGAGCCGCGCACCCACATTCGACAAACCCCAGGTCAGAGGGTTGAACCGAGCGGCGACGGCCGATCCTCAAGCGGCGCGGCGAGGGGAGTAGCCCCGATTTCATCTAGTGCAATAATGCCTGGTCGAGTTGACATAATGTGCATTATCGGCGCGAGGTCATTCTGGGATGATCAGGCATCGACCCACGGATCGAGCATCGCGACGCCCGTGCGCTCCATGTCTTTGCGATTGCGATTGCGAGTGACGAGGATGAGGCCGTGGACGATCGCCGTCGCAGCGATGATGGCGTCCATCGCCGGCATCGGATCCGGCACGTGAAGACCCCCGGCGGCTCGTGCGACTCTCTCGTCCACGGCAAGCACCCGACCGTCGAACAGCGGAAGCACCGCTTCGTCCAGCCATTCACGCAGCGCACGTCCGCTCCGCTCGTCCTGACGCTCCTTGCGTCGCACACCGAGTTCGAGTTCGAGCACTGTGATGGAGCTGATCGCGAGGTCCGCGATTCGCTGACGCGCGATCCAGTCGGCCACCTGAGGCGACCGCCCGACGCGCGCGTCGCTGATCACGTTCGTATCGAGCAGGTACCTCACAGCTCAGGGACTCTGAGCTCGGCCGTCGTGCGGTCAGGCAGTTCGAGATCGATGGCTTCGCCGCGCGGCATCCGCAATCGGTCGCCGACGAACTCCGTGCCGCCCGTGAGTCGATCGAATTCCTCGGCGGTGAGCAGCACGTGCGACCGGCGCCCGTGATCCGTGATCACAACCGGGCCGTCCTCTGCGGCGCGCTTCGCGGCGCTGACATCGCGGTTGAACTCGCGGCTCGAGATCGTTGTGGTCATCGCTCCCCCTCCCTCGGCCTGGTCGATCGAATGTACCTATTGTACCTACGACTTCTCGCTCACGCTCCGACATACTCCGCCAGATGCTCGCCTGTCAGAGTCGACTTCGCCTCTACGAGGTCGGCCGGGGTTCCCTCGAACACGATCCGCCCGCCGTCGTGCCCCGCGCCCGGGCCGAGGTCGATGATCCAGTCCGCGTGGGCCATCACGGCCTGGTGGTGCTCGATCACGATGACGGACTTGCCGGAGTCGACCAGGCGGTCCAGCAGCGCCAGCATGTTCTCGACGTCGGCCAGGTGGAGACCTGTCGTCGGCTCATCGAGCACGTACACGTCGCCCGGCTCGCCCATCTGGATCGCGAGCTTGATGCGCTGACGCTCACCACCCGACAGCGTCGACAGCGGCTGCCCGAGCGTCAGATAACCCAGCCCGGCGTCTTCGAGGCGACTGAGGATCGCCACGGCGGCCGGAATCTTCGCCTCGCCCTCCGCGAAGAATTGCCGTGCCTCGCTGACGGGCAGATCGAGCACCTCGGTGATGTCCTTGCCGCCGAGCTTGTAGTCGAGCACAGCCGCCTGGAACCGCTTGCCGCCGCAGTCCTCGCACGGCGTCTCGACCGTGTCCATGAAGCCCAGCTCGGTCACGATCACGCCGGCGCCCTTGCACGTCGGGCACGCGCCTTCGGAGTTGGCGCTGAACAGGGCCGGCTTGACGCCGTTCGCCTTCGCGAACGCCTTCCGGATCGGCTCGAGCATTCCCGTGTACGTAGCCGGGTTGCTGCGACGCGACCCCCGGATCGCACCCTGGTCGATCGCGACGACGCCTTCGCGTTTCGACACGGACCCGTGGATGAGCGAGCTCTTGCCCGAGCCGGCGACGCCGGTGACGACCGTCAGCACGCCGAGCGGGATGTCGACGTCGACGTTCTGCAGGTTGTTGGCGTCAGCCCTGCGGATCTCGATGACGCCGCTCGCCCGGCGCACCGACGGCTTCAGCGATGCGCGGTCGTCGAGGTGCCGGCCCGTCAGCGTGCCACTCGCGCGGAGCCCTTCGACGGTTCCCTCGAAGCAGATCTCTCCCCCGCTCGCGCCCGCACCCGGGCCGAGGTCGACGACATGGTCGGCGATGGCGATCATCTCGGGCTTGTGCTCGACCACGAGCACCGTGTTGCCCTTGTCTCGCAAACGGATCAGAAGCTCGTTCATGCGCTGGATGTCGTGCGGGTGCAGGCCGATCGTCGGCTCGTCGAAGACGTACGTGACATCGGTGAGCGACGATCCCAGGTGCCGCAGCATCTTGATGCGCTGCGCCTCTCCCCCGGAAAGGGTCCCTGAAGGACGCTCCAGGCTGAGATACCCGAGTCCGAGGGTGACGAAGGCCTCGAGGTTCGCGCGAAGCGCGTCGAGGAGCGGGCCCGCCCCCGGGCGATCGAGGCTCTTCACCCATTCTGCGAGGTCGGTTACCTGCATCCGGCATGCGTCGGCGATGCTGACCCCGTCGATCTTCGACGATCGTGCACCCTCGGTGAGGCGCGTCCCGTCGCACTCGGGACAGGTGGTGAACGTCGCCACACGCTCGACGAAGGCGCGGATGTGCGGCTGCAGCGCGTCGAGGTCCTTCGACAGCATCGACTTCGTGATCTTCGGGATGAGGCCCTCGTAGGTCATGTTGATCCCCTGGATCTTGACCTTCGTGACCTCGCCGTAGAGGAAGAGGTGGCGCTGCTTCTCGGTGAAGTCTTTGATCGGCTTGTCGGCCGGGTAGAACCCCGACGCGGAGAAGCCCTTCACCATCCAGCCGTCCGCGGTGTAGCCGGGCACCATGATGGCGCCCTCGTCGAGCGACTTCGTCTCGTCGATCACCTGCGAGAGGTCGATGTCGGACACCGCTCCGCGCCCCTCGCAGCGCGGGCACATGCCGCCGAGGTAGATCGCCTCTTTCACGATCTTCTTCTCGCCGTTCGGCCCGACCATCACGCCGCTGGCCTTCTGCGTCGGGATGTTGAACGAGAACGCCGTCGGGCCGCCGATGTAGGGCTCCCCCAGCTTGCTGAACAGGATGCGCAGCATCGCGTTCGCATCGGTCACGGTGCCGACCGTCGACCGCGGATTGGCGCCCAGCCGCTCCTGGTCGACGATGATCGCCGTCGTGAGCCCCTCGAGCACATCGACGTCGGGACGCGGCACCGACGGCATGAAGCCCTGCACGAACGCGCTGTAGGTCTCGTCGATGAGCCGGCGCGACTCGGCGGCGATCGTGTCGAACACGAGCGAGCTCTTGCCCGAGCCCGACACGCCCGTGAAGGCGGTCAGGCGCCTCTTCGGCAGGTCGACGTCGACGTTCTTGAGGTTGTTCTCACGGGCGCCGCGCACGCGGATCAGCTCGTGGCTGTCGGCGAGGGGCGCGGCGGATGCTGCGGACGCGGGGGCGCTGGTCATCGGTCTCCATCCATTGAGCTCGTCGGCGCGGGGTCGAGCCTATCGACCCCGGCCGACACGGTGGGCTGGCGCGGTCAGGCGCGCTGGTCGATGCGGAGGATGTTGCCGGCCGGGTCGCGGAACGCGCAGTCCCGCACTCCGTACGGCTGATCGGTGGGCTCCTGCAGCACGTCGGCGCCGAACGCCTGAAGCTTCTCGAACAGGCCGTCGAGGTCGTCGGTGGAGAGTGTCACCGACGCGTAGCTCCCCTTGGCGATGAGCTCGAGGATCGTCTGGCGCTCGGCATCCGTGATGCCCGGGTCGACGGCCGGCGGATGCAGCACGATCGACGTCTCAGGCTGCCCGAGGGGTCCGACCGTGATCCAGCGCATGCCCTCGTAGCCGACGTCCTTGCGCACCTCGAACCCGAGCGCGTCGCGGTAGAAGGCGAGGGCGGCGTCGGCGTCGGTGTGCGGCAGGAACGCGTACTGAATCTTGATGTCCATGCCGCCACGCTAACCGGCGGGCACCTCGCGTGCTTCTCGATTCCTGATCGGCCTGACGACCTGCTTCGCATGGCACGAGGGCAGCTCGCCGTCGATGGACTCGGCGGCCCAACGCCGGTACGCGCTGGGCGACATGCCGACGAGCTCGGTGAAGCGCGTGCTGAAGGTGCCGAGGGAGGAGCAGCCGACCGTGAAGCACACCTCGGTCACGCTGAGGTCTCCGCGACGCAGCAGCGCCATCGCGCGCTCGATGCGACGCGTCATGAGGTACGAGTAGGGCGACTCCCCATACGTCGCGCGGAACCGGCGGCTGAGGTGACCGGCAGACATGTTCACGCCGCGCGCGAGCGCCTCGACGTCGAGCGGCTGGGCGAACTCGCGATCGATGCGGTCGCGCACGCGCCGCAGGAGTGCGATCTCATGCAGTCGCCGGAGTGCCTCGGGGTCGCTCGTCACGGTGGCGATGCTGTCACGAACCGCCGACAGAGTCCAGCGGATGCGCCTCTCACGGCCCCTCGAGCGTCACGAGCGAGCCGATCCGCAGTCGCAGCCTCTCGCCGTCGCGGAGCACGGTGAACAGCGTGTGCGTGCACGAGCGGCACCGCACGATCGCGGCGATCTCGTCGAGTTCGACGACGCTCTGTGCGAGCGGCTCGGCGGCGCCGCATCCGCCGCACGTCCCCGTCATCATCGTCATGTCCTGCGCGAAGAGCTCGGCGAGCAGCCCCGCGATCGCGTTGCCGTCGACGACCGAACTCGCGTTCTCGGCCCGCATCATGCACCTCCGAAGCGCTCGGTCCGGATCTTCGCCGCCGGATGCCCGAGCCTCACGAGCGCGTCGGCGACGTGCTCGACGAACGACGTCGGCCCGCACACGAACACGTCCGGCATCCGGTCGACCGGCCACACCGCCGACGTGATCACCTCGTCGTCGACGCGACCGACGCGGCCGGCCCATCCCGGCGGTCCGCCGCGGGTGTAGACCCACGTGAGGTCCAGTCCCCCGTCGCCCGCCAGGCGTTCCAGCTCATCGCGATATATCGCGGTTTCGGGTCGTCGCACCGAGTACAGCAGCCGGAACGGGACGCCGGTGCCGGCATCCGCCCTCGCCTTCGCCATCGCGGCCAGAGGGACGATGCCCGACCCGCCGGCGATGAGCTGCACGGGGTTCGCTCCCCCGGGCCGCCACACGAAGTATCCGCCCAGCGGCCCCTTGACCTCGAGCATGTCGCCCGGCTGCACGTCCCGCACGAGGTAGGGCGAGACCTCGCCTTCGGGCACCTCGTCGACCGCGAGCTCGATCGCGTCGCCGTCGCCGTACGACCCGAGCGAGTACGAGCGGACGGCCTGGTATCCGTCCTCGGCCGTGAGGCGCACATCGACGTGCTGCCCCGGTTCGCTGCCCGGCCAATCGGGCACGGTGACCCGCAGCACGCGCGCCGTCGGGGTGACGTCGGCGACCTCCGAGATCGTGGCCGGACGCCAATCGCCGACGATCACCAGTACCGCTCCTCCGTCCACGGATCGCCGTGCATGTTGTAGCCGTTCTGCTCCCAGAACCCCGGCGCGTCGTGCTCCATGAGGGTGAGGCCGCGCACCCACTTGGCGCTCTTCCAGAAGTACAGGTGCGGCACGATGAGCCGAGCGGGTCCGCCGTGCTCGGGATCGAGCGGCTCGCCTTCGAACTCGAACACGACCCAGGACTTGCCTTCGAGGAGGTCCTCCATCGGGACGTTCGTCGTGTAGCCGCCGTACGAGTGCGCCATCGCGTACCCGGCGTCCGTCTCGATGCCTTCGAACAGGGTGTCGATCGAGACGCCCCGCCAGTGCGTGCCGAGCTTCGACCAGCGCGTGACGCAGTGGATGTCGGTCGTGACCTCCTCGATCGGGAGGGCCATGAGCTCGTCCCACGTCCACGCCTTCGTGGCGCCGTTCTCGTTGCGGATCGCGAACCGCCACTCGTCGAGCTCCACCCGCGGAGTCGGACCCGCCGACAGCACCGGGAAGTCCTCGGTCAGATATTGTCCGGGAGGAAGCCGCTCATCGCTCTCACGACGTCGCGCGCCGAACCCCCTCGAGAACACCGCCATGCGCACCTCCGTGCTCGAGTGCCTGCAGGCACACGCTACTGCTCCGGCGGACCGATGCGCGAGGGCACGTTGAGACGAGGCGGATGGCACGACACACGCGCTGACCCTTGCCTGCTCTCCCGGCGGCGGGTCTAGTCTGAACCCACAAACCTTCTCAGGGAATTCCCAGAAAAGAGGTCGTGAATGTCCACCGCATCCGCAGCCGACAGAACGGCAGTCAACGGCATCCGCACCGCCCTCGGCGTCGGCGGCGTGCTGGCCGTCATCGTCGGCATCCTCATCCTCGCTTGGCCGGCGAAGACGGCGATGGTCGTCACCGCGATCATCGCGATCTACGCGATCGCCGCGGGGCTCGTGTACGCGGGCCTCGGCATCTTCTCGAAGCAGAAGGGCGGCTGGGCGCGCATCGGGCACATCCTGCTCGGAGTGCTGTTCATCATCGCGGGCATCGTGGCGCTGTTCAACCTCGGTGCGACGACGGCGTGGCTGGCGGTGTTCCTCGGGATCCTCGTCGGAATCATGTGGATCGTCGAGGGCATCGTCTCGCTGTCGACGCTCGGCGACGCCGCCTCGAAGGGCTGGACGATCTTCTTCGCGATCCTCAGCATCATCGCGGGCATCATCCTGCTCTTCTCGCCGGTGTGGGGCGTCGCAGTGCTGTGGTGGCTCCTCGGCATCGCGCTGATCGTGCTCGGCATCCTGAACATCGTCCGCGCGTTCCGCTTCGGCAAGGCCGCCTGACCCCGAACGGCGATGGGCCCCCGGAACCGAGCGTTCCGGGGGCCCATCGCATGGGTCGTCAGGATCCGGTGTTCACCGGCAGCTTGCGCTCCCACCAGTCGATGATCGCCGCGAACCGCTCGACGCGGTGGCGGGGCTGGCCAGACCGCGAGAGCTCGTGGTTCTCACCGGGGAAGATGAGCAGCTCCGCGTCGACGCCGTTGCGCACGAGTGCGCTGTAGTACCGGGTCGCCTGCTCGAGCGGGCACCGGAAGTCGAGCTCGGAGTGCAGGACGAGCGTGGGCGTGCGCACCTGGTCGACGACCGCCATCGGGCTCTGGCGGGCGATCGCGTCGGAGGCGACCCCGACGTACTCGTCTCCGAAGAACGAGCCGATGTCGCTCGTTCCCTGGAACGACGTCGGGTCGAGGAACCCGCGCTCGACGATCGCGCCGGCGAAGCGGTGGTCGTGCCCGATCACCCAGGCCGTGAGATAGCCGCCGTACGAGCCGCCCATCACGCCGACGCGGCCGCCGTCGAGCGCCGCGTCGGATGCGACGGCGCCGTCGAGGAAGTCGAGGACGTCGGTGAAGTCCACGGTGCCCATGGCCTGACGGATGCTCCGCCCGTGCTCGCGCCCGTAGCCGGCTGAGCCGCGTGGGTTGCAGTATACGACCGCGTACCCGGCGTTCACGAGCACCTGCGTCTCGTCGAAGAGGTGCACGCCGTACGAGGCGTACGGGCCGCCGTGGATCTGAAGGATGACGGGGAACGGCCCCTCGCCCTCGGGCTTGGCGATCCACCCGTGGACGGGGTAGCCGTCTCGCGCGTCGACCGTGGTCTCGGCGGGAGCGACCATCCCGGCCGCAGCGGCGCGGGCGCCGAACGCCGTCAGCACGCGCGGGGCGGCGCCGCCGTCGACGAGGAAGAGCTCTCCGTACGACTCGGGAGTCGCGGCGGCGGCGACGATCCGGTCGCCCGCAGCGTCATGGCCGCCCACCTCGACGTCTCCACCGAGCACCTCCGTCACCGCACCCGAGCGGGTGACGCGCAGCAACCGCACGCGCCCGCGCGTGCGGTCCTGCACGAGGAAGTCGTCGCCGAGCGGGGTGATGTGGCTTCCGACCTCCCCGAGGTCGATGGTCTCGGCATCCGTCACGCGCCGCGGACCGTCGGTCTCGAGCACCCACAGCGACGTGATCGGCGCGACGAAGTCGACGCCTGCGGGACCGACGTCGTCGCCGAGGAACGCGATCGTGCCGTCGTCGGCGACGACGACGCCGCCGATGCCGAGGTTCGCGTCGCGACCGATCAGTTCGCGCTCGCCCGAGCCGTCGGTGCGGACGGCCAGGAGCGGCGTGCGCAGGTCGCGGCGCGCGCGCTCGATCTCGTCGACGGTCGTGAGGATTCGTCGCCCGCGAACGCGATACCCGAGTGGGATCGGTCGCCGTGCGTGAGCTGTGTCGCCTCGGCGGCGACGATCTGGTTCTTCGGGGCCTCTTCGCCGTCGGGGACGACCGCGGGCGCCGGTTCGTAGAACGGCTCGGAGTCGGTCTGCGGCGCTGCCACGACGAAGACGTGAGCGGGGCGGTCGGCGAGGTAGCCGAGACCGTTGGCGTGCCAGCGGACGCCCGTGATGCGGCGCGGCGCCTCGGCGTTGGCCTCGAGTCCCTCGACGGTGCCGTAGCGGCCCTTCTCGGGCACACGGGCCGTGAAGCCGAGCAGACTCCCGTCGGGAGACCAGTCGAAGTCGCCGACACCCAGCGGGGCATCCGTCACCGGCACGGGCTCGCCGCCCGTCGCGTCCACGACGAACAGCTGCGGCTTGCCCTTGGCGTCGCCGCGTGTGAACGCGATGCGCGCGCCGTCGGGAGACAGACGGGGCGCGGCGTCGGCCTTGCCGCGCGTCAGGCGGCGGGGCGTGCCGTCCGGAAGCTCGACGCGCCAGAGCTGACCGACGTTGCTGTTGGCCGTGAGGTCGGGGCGCGACGTCGCGAAGGCCGCGTACGAGCCGTCGGGGGCGATGGCGGGCCGGCCGACCGAGATGAGGGCTTCGATGTCTTCGGCGCGCATCTCACTCCCCCGTGAACGAGCTGACGTCGCCCACGAGGCGGGTGTTGTCGTCGGGGATCGGGTCGATCGCGGCCTGCGCGACCTCGGCCGCGAACTCCGACACGTTGTAGAGGCGTCCGGCCGACTCGCGGCGCGACGCGATCGCACCGGGATTCGCGCGCTCGAGGAGCGTCGCGGTGATCGTGCCCTCGATCATGTCGCCTGAGACCACGACCAGTCCGATGCCGCGCTCGGCGAGCTCGGGGATGCGCTCGCGCAGGGCGTCCTCGCCCGCGCGCTTGGAGAGCGCCACGGGCTCGTACTCGGGCATCGTCGGCGTCGTCCGGATGAAGTGCGCCTGGTGGCTCGTGACGAACACGACGCGCGAGCCGTCGTGCAGCAGCGGCAGGGCCGCATCGAGCACGCCGAGCTGCGCGTCGCGGTTCAGCCGCAGCGCGTAGTCCTCGCCCATGCCGGACTCCATGCCGCCCGAGGCGTTGAGCACGAGGACGTCGAGGCCTCCGAACGCGCGCTCGACCTCCGCGAACATCGCGCCGACCGAGTCCTTGTCGGTGAGGTCGGCGCCGACGACGAGCACCCGCACCCCCAGTTCGCGCAGCTCGTTCGCGAGCTTCTCGGCGCGCGGCGCCTTGTTGCGGTAGTTGATGATGACGTCCGCGCCGGCCTGCGCGAGATAGCGCGCGGTGTCGGCGCCGATGCCGCGCGACGACCCGGTGACGAGGGCGGTCTTGCCGCGCAGCGAGTCGGGGGCCAGAGGCTGTGACATGGGGCACTCCTGGGGAATCGGATGCCGCGGCACACCGCGCCGGGCGGTCTCGACCCTATCAAGCGGCGTTCGGCTCACCGCCGGTGTTAGTGTTCAAGCAAGCCGACCGGACGGGAGGGGCGATGCTGCCGGATCTCACGCAATACACGTGGATCGCATGGCTCGTCCTGGCGCTGCTGTTCATCATCGTCGAGCTGCTCACGCTCGAGTTCACGTTCCTCATGCTCGCGGCCGGCGCGCTCATCGGCGGCCTCGGCGTGTGGCTGCTCGGCGGCCCGTGGTGGCTCCAGATCGCGGTCGCCGCGACGCTCTCGGTCCTCCTGCTCTTCACGATCCGGCCGCTCCTGCTGCGCACCCTGCGCCGCAGCTCCGCGCTCGTCAAGACGAACGTCGACGCGCTGCCGGGCCTCGGGGCACGTGTGACCGCGCGCTTCGTCGACGGGAACGGCTCCGTGCGCCTCGACAACGGCGAGACGTGGACGGCGCAGATCGCCCCCGGTCACGAATCGGCTTCGCTCGACGTCGGCGATCGCGTCGTCGTCGCCGCCGTCAAGGGCGCGATCGTCGAGGTCGAGCCCGCACCTGCTCCGTCTTCCTCTTCGCCTGCTCCCCCCGCACCCGACGAAGGGCTCCCCACATGAACACCGTCGATCCCGGCGCCTTCATCGGCCAGATCTTCATCGTCGTCCTGCTGATCGTCCTGGCGATCTTCGTGATCGTCGTGATCTTCCGGTCGATCCGGATCATCCCCCAGGCGTACGCGGGCATCGTCGAGCGACTCGGCCGCTACCAGCGCACGCTGCAGCCGGGCCTGAACCTCCTCGTGCCGTTCATCGACCGGCTTCGTCCGCTCGTCGACATGCGCGAGCAGGTCGTGTCGTTCCCGCCGCAGCCTGTGATCACCGAGGACAACCTCGTGGTGTCGATCGACACGGTCGTGTACTTCCAGGTCACCGACGCGCGCGCGGCGACGTACGAGATCGCGAACTACCTGAGCGCCGTCGAGCAGCTCACCACGACGACGCTCCGGAACGTCGTCGGCGGCCTGAACCTCGAAGAGGCGCTCACGAGCCGCGACGAGATCAACGGCCAGCTGCGCGTCGTGCTCGACGAGGCGACCGGCAAGTGGGGGCTTCGCGTCTCCCGCGTCGAGCTCAAGGCGATCGATCCGCCGCTGTCGATCCAGGACTCGATGGAGAAGCAGATGCGCGCCGAGCGCGACCGCCGCGCCGCGATCCTGACCGCCGAGGGCACCAAGCAGTCGGCGATCCTCCAGGCCGAGGGTCAGCGGCAGGCCGAGATCCTGCGCGCCGAGGGCGACAAGCAGGCGGCGGTCCTGCGCGCCCAGGGTGAGGCCGAGGCGATCGAGACGGTCTTCAACGCGATCCACGTCGGCGACCCCGACGACAAGCTCCTCGCGTACCAGTACCTCCAGACGCTGCCGAAGATCGCCGAGAGCCCGTCCAGCAAGCTGTGGATCATCCCGAGCGAGTTCACCGAGGCCCTCAACGGCATCGGGCAGGCCTTCGCCGGACGAGCGACCGGCAGCGACGGCGGGGTATCCGACGCGCGCGCACCCCGACGCTCGCGGATCGGCGCATCGGACTCGACGGCCGACGAGGCCCTGGCGGCGGCGCACGCGGCGGCGCATGCCGCGGACGAGATCGCGAGCGAGGCACGCGCCGACGTGAGCGGCAGGCTGCCCGAGGCGCAGTCGGACGCACCGGCCGCTCCCCCGGTCCCGCCCCTTCCGCCCCTTCCGCCGGTCCCGCCCGTGCCGCCTGCCCCCGCCACAGGCGACGACACGGACGGCCCGAACGACACGAACCGACAGGCGGATGCCGGGGCCTGAGCGCCCGGACCCAGGGGCGCGGCATCCGTGGTTCACCGCCACCGACGCGCCGCGTGTGCTCGCCCACCGAGGTCTCGTCGTGCCCTCCGACGCGCGCGACGGCGTCGTCGAGAACTCCTTCGCGGCGGTCGCTGCTGCGCACGCGGCCGGGGTGACCTACGTCGAGTCGGACTGCCATCTCACCGCCGACGGAACAGTGGTGCTCTTCCACGACGAGAGCCTCGTACGTGTCACGGGCGACCCCCGCGCCGTCGCGGAGGTGACGACGCGCGAGCTCGAGAGCCTCATGGAGTCGCGCGGCGGCCTCATCACGCTCGAGCAGGCGCTCGACGCGTTCCCGAGCCTGCGGTTCAACCTCGACGTCAAGGCAGCGGATGCCGCGACCGCCGTCGGCCGCATCGTCGCGAAGCACGGCGATCGCGTGCTCGTGACGAGCTTCTCGGACGCCCGACGGCGTGAGGCGCTGCGCACGGCGGAGGCGGGTGGCGGCATCCGTCCCGCGACTTCCCCCGGCACCGAGACCGTCGCACGCGTCCTCTCCGCCCTCGCCGTGCGCTCGGAGCGGCTCGTTCGCCGCACGCTCACCGGCGTCGACGCACTGCAGATTCCGGAGCGCCGGGGCGCTCTGCGGGTCGTGACGCCGCGCCTCGTTGAGGCCGCTCACCGGCACGGAATCGAGGTCCACGTGTGGACAGTGAACGACCCCGCCGACATGCGGCGCCTCGTCGCGATGGGCGTCGACGGAATCGTCACGGACCGCGCCGACATCGCGCTTGACACGCTGTCGTGAGAGGGCCGCTCGTCCGGCTGTACGTCCACTGTGAAAGGCCCGGTCGCGGGCTGTGAAAGCCCCCGCCGAGGCCCCCGTTTGGAGTATCCGCACAGGTCGCTTCGTTATACCTCTATAGCGACGAGAGGACCACACAATGGCAGACCGCAGCCTGCGCGGCATCCGGATCGGCGCCCAGAGCTTACAGAGCGAAGAGGGCGTCGTCTTCCACGAGCGCGCACAGCACATCTACTCGTGCACGTCGTGTGGACGTGACACGACTTTGACTTTCGCAGCCGAGGCCGAGGTGCCCCAGACATGGGAGTGCCGGACGTGTGGCGCCGAGGCGCTTCTGCGCATCGGCGACAAGACGGCGTCGGTCGACCACAGCGACGACAAGGCTCCGCGCACCCACTGGGACATGCTGCTGGAGCGTCGCACCATCCCGGAGCTCGAGGAGCTCCTCGAGGAGCGTCTCGCCTACATCCGCGCGCGTCGCGGTGCCGGCGAAGACGTCACCAAGGAGTCAGCCGACCGCATGACCGCGTGACGCGGTCACATCGGCTCTGAGACGCCGGTCCCTTCGGGGGCCGGCGTTTTCGCGTTCGCGCGCTGGCCCGCTGCGATGACGCCCGCGACGACGGCGAGGGCCGCGACGCTCCCCCACTCGAGCACCGCCTTGATCCACGGGCCGGCGACGACGGCGGGAGTGAGCCCTGTCCGCAGCTCGACGTCGGTGAGCATCGCCCCCGGCTCGTCAGCCGGCAGCGAGTCGATCGTCGTGCCGTCCGGGGCGATCACCTGGCTCGTCCCCACCGTCGAGATGTTCACGACCGAGCGGCCGGTCTCGATCGCTCGCAGTCGCGCGACGGCGAGCTGCTGCAGGTTCTCGTCGGTGCCGCGGAAGTCGGCGTTGTTCGTCTGGAAGAAGTACACGTCCGCGCCGTCGGCCGCGCCTTCCCACACGAGCGCGTCGTAGATGACGTCGAAGCAGATCGCGAGGCCCGCGCGGAACCCGTCGAGCTCGAACACGGGTGGGTTGACTCCGGGCGTGTAGTCGCGACCGATCATGTCGATGAGGTCGGGAGCGATCCCCCGGTAGAACGCGCGGTCGGGCACGTACTCGCCGAACGGCACCGGGTTGCGCTTGTCGTACCTCTGGGTCATGCCCTCGCCGGCGACCCACACGAAGGACGTGTTGAAGAACTCCTCGCCCTCGAGGCGCACCATGTTCGCGACGAGCGGCGCGTCGAACGAGCGCGAGACGCGATTCAACGCGGATGCCGCGACTGCCGAGTCTCGCGGATCGAGGTCGACCGAGCCCTCGGGCCACACGACGGCGTCGACGCCCTCCTCGCCGAACAGGGGCTCGGTCGCGTCGAACTGCGACGCGAGGACGTCGCCCCGCTGCCGAACGTCGAAGTACCCGGCCGGTCCGTTGCCCTGGACGCTCACCACGCGGATGTCGCCCTCCGGCGTCGTCTGCCATGCGGGGATGACCGCGAGTCCGACGAGCATCACGACGACCGCGCCGATCGGGATCACTCCCGCGCGGACGATGATCGCCCGCGACCGCCACGTCGTCATGCGCACGACCTCGATCACGACGGCCGTCAGGCCCACGACGAGGAACGAGAGCCCCGCCGTGCCGATCCACGAGACCACCTCGATGAGCGGCCCGCCCACCTGGCTCGTGCCGACCCTCCCCCACGGGAACCCGCCGTAGGGGAAGCCGCCCGTGACCTCCTCACGGGCCGTCCACAGCCCCGCCACGATGGCTGGGAGCACGGTCAGGCGCGCCCACCGCGTCGGCAGCACACGCGGAATCCAGCGATACGCGAGGGTGATCAGCAGTGCCCCGACGGCGACGAACAGGGACTCGAACACCGAGAGCGCGACCCACGGAAGCGGCCCCACCCATCGCGCCGTGAAGTCGACGTTCATGAGGTAGAACGCGACTCCGAACACCACGCCCACGAGCAGCGCGCCGCCTGCCGTGCGTCCGATGAGGCTCACGAGGGCGAGCGCGACCGCCGGGAACGCCATCGGCCACCACCCGACCGACGGGAAGGCGACGTCGAGCAGCAGCCCGCCGGCCGCCGACGCGACGACGGCGGCCCACAGCGGCAGGACCGGTCGCTCGGGCGCGGAGAGGGGCACGGATCAACCCTACGGGCGCGGTCAGACGGTCGTGTACGCGACGATGCCTCGGCGCACCGCCTCGAGCGCCTGGCGCGCCTTCGTGGCGACGGGCTGCTCGGCGACGAGCGAGAGCTGGTCGAGCAGGTCGATGGTCTGCTTCGCCCACCGCACGAAGTCGCCCGCCGCGAGGTCGGCCTCGGTCAGGACTCGGTCGAGCGGCATGCCGCGCGCCCACGAGTGCATCGCGAGCGCGAGGCCCGTGCCGAGCGGCTCGGATCCCGGCAGGCGGTGATCGCGCTCCAGGTCGTCGAGCTGCTGCCACAGCGTCTGCGTGTCGGCGAGCGCGCGCCGGAAGGGTCCGCGCGGGAGCCCGTGCTCACCCGGACCCGCCTCGTCGCGGCGCGGCTCGTACACGATGCAGCACGCCAGCGCCGCGAGCGATGCGACGTCGAGGTCGGACCACGTGCCGAGCCGCAGCGACTCGGCGACGAGCAGGTCGCGCTCTCCGTAGATGCGCCGCATCGTGCGGCCCGCCGGCGTGAGCGTCGTCGTCGCGTCGTCCGCGACGCGGACGTAGTCGAGCACCTCCAGCACCTCGACGACGCGGTCGAAGATCCGCGCGACCGTGCCGGTGCGCGTGTCGATCTGCTGCCGCAGGCGGTCGATCTGGCGCTTCAGCTTCCAGTACCGCTCCGCCCAGCGCGCGTGGTTCTCACGGTCGGGGCATACGTGGCACGGGTGCCGCTGCATCCGCTTCCGCAACGCGGCGATCTCGCGCTGACGCTTGTCGCGTGTCGCGCGGTTCGCGTTCGCGTCCTTGCGGTTGAGCTTCTCGAGGTCGCTGAGCTCGCGCCGGATGCCGGAGTACTCGGTGAAGTCGCCGCGGTCGCACGTCATCGCCTTCTCGTAGCCCGCGAGCGATTCCTCCTGCTCACGCACTTGACGCGCGAGTCCGACCACCGCCCGGTCGGCTTGGAACTGCGCGAAGGAGGACTCGAGGATCTCGCGCGCCCGTGCGCGGCCGAACTGGTCGATGAGGTTGACCGCCATGTTGTAGGTCGGCCGGAAGCTGGAGTTCAGGGGGTACGTGCGGCGGGAGGCGAGGGCGGCGACGGCCTGCGGATCGAGTCCCTCGGTCCACTGGATGACGGCGTGGCCCTCGACGTCGATGCCCCGCCGACCCGCTCGGCCGGTGAGCTGCGTGTACTCCCCCGACGTGATCGCGACGCGCGCCTCGCCGTTGAACTTCTCGAGCTTCTCGAGCACCACCGTGCGCGCGGGCATGTTGATGCCGAGCGCGAGCGTCTCCGTCGCGAACACGGCCTTGACCAACTTGCGCTGGAACAGCTCCTCGACGACCTCCTTGAACGCGGGAAGGAGCCCCGCGTGGTGCGACGCGACACCGCGTTCGAGGTTGTCGAGCCACTCGTAGTACCCGAGCACGGCGAGGTCCTCGTCCAGGAGAGTCCGCGTGCGCTCCTCGACCGTCCTGCGGATCTCGCGCCGCTCGTCGGGAGTGGTCAGTCGCAGGCCGGCTCTCCGCGCTTGCTGCACCGCCCCGTCGCATCCGGCTCGGCTGAAGATGAAGAAGATCGCGGGAAGCAGGTTCGAGCGGCGCAGCAGCTCGACGACGTCCGGACGGTCGAGCCGCTCGACCCGCCGCACGTTCGCGGATCGGACGGGTCGCTTGCCGCCCCGTTGCGGGCGACGTCGCGCCGCGTCGTAGCCCGCGTGGCGCGCGCTGGAGAGCGACTGGGCGCGGCGGTTGTTCTCGTACAGGGGCCCCTTGAAGGAGCGGATGCGCATGAGCTCCTGGTTCACCTGTGCCGTCGCGACGCCCGCGCGGTCGTCGAAGAGCGGGAGCAGGTCGCCGCGCACGAGCACGTGCTGCTCGAGAGGCACCGGCCGCGTCTCGGACACGATCACCTCGGTGTCGCCGCGCACGGTGTCGAGCCAGTCGCCGAACTCCTCGGCGTTGGAGACCGTCGCTGACAGAGACACGAGCCGCACGCTGCGCGGCAGGTGGATGATGATCTCCTCCCACACCGCGCCGCGGAACCGGTCGGCGAGGTAGTGCACCTCGTCCATCACGACGTAGCGCAGACCCCGCAGCGCCGGCGAATCGGCGTACAGCATGTTCCGCAGCACCTCGGTCGTCATGACGACCACGCGCGCGCTGCCGTTGATGTTCGTGTCGCCCGTGAGCAGACCGACCTCGTCGGCACCGTACACGTCCTGCAGCTCGCGGAACTTCTGATTCGACAGGGCCTTGATCGGCGTCGTGTAGAACGCCTTCGTTTCGGGCTCGCGCATCGCGAGGTGCACGGCGAACTCGCCCACGATCGTCTTGCCGGCGCCTGTGGGAGCGGCGACGAGCACCCCGCGCCCCTCCTCGAGCGCACGGCACGCCTCGAGCTGGAAAGGGTCCAGCTCGAACGGCTGCGACGCGGCGAACGCGGCCGCGATCGGGTGGTGCCGGTCGCCCTCCGCGGATTCGCGCGCCCGCGCGTAGCGCTCGGCAGGACCTGGGTCGGTCACGGCGCCCCGTCGCCGGGCAGGAGTGCCGCGTCGCGCTTGGCACGTCGGCGGTCGAAGATGAGCGAGACGGATGCCGCGGCGAAGAACAGCACCACGAGGATCCCGGCCAGCAGGAGCATGCTCACGACGTCTGCCGCCGGGGTCGCGAGGGCCGCGAAGATGCACGCGACCAGCACTGCGACCCGCCAGCCCTTGAGAATCGCCTTGCCCGAGATGATGCCCGCGAAGTTCAGCGCGACGAGGAAGACGGGCAGCACGAACGAGACGCCCACCACGATGAGGAGCTTGAAGACGAAGTCGTAGTAGTAGGCGGCGTCGAAGAACGACGCGGCGCCCTCGGGCACGAACGATGCCATGAGCTCGACGATGTGCGGCATGACCACGAGGCCCACGTAGCATCCGGCGAAGAAGAGCGGGATCGCCGCGGCGAGGAACCCGACCGTGTAGCGGATCTCCTTCCGGGTCAGGCCGGGCATGATGAACGCCCAGATCTGCCACATCCAGATCGGAGCCGACAGGAGCAGGCCGATCGCGAACGACATGCGCAGCCGCAGGTCGAAGGCCGACGTCACGGTCGTGAACATGAGCTCGACCTTGCTGCGCTCGTCGGACGTCTCGGCGATCGCGCGGATGGGCTCGGTGATGAGCCAGATGACCGGGTCCGTGATGAAGAACGCGACGACCATTCCCGCGACGACGCCGATCGCCGCGATCATGATGCGCTTGCGGAGCTCGACCAGGTGCTGGCCGAGCGACATGCGCTTGTCGCGCCGTGGGACGCCGGACTCTCCCACGCGCGGCGGTCCTGCCGTCGCCACGGCCGTCAGGACTTGGAGTCGGAGGTTCCGCCCGCGTCGGTGCGCACGTCGGCTGCCGGAGCCTCGGTCGAGGCGGCCGAACCGCTCGCGTTCGTGGCGGCGGGCGCCGCGTCGTCGTCCTTCATCGCCTTCATCTCGCCCTTGAACACGCGGGCGGACTGACCCATGCTCTTCGCCAGCGCGGGGAGCTTGGCCGCGCCGAACAGCAGCAGGATCACGGCGAGGATGATCAGGAAGTGCCACCCTGTGAGGCCTTGCAGCATTGTCGATTCCTTTCGGCGGGTCCGCTGACAGTGTAACCCTCCGCCCGTATCGGCGGCCGAGAGGCCTGGTCGACTCGCCGGGTGTTCAGTTGTACTGCGCGAGGCCGGCTTCGGCCCACGACCGCGCAGCGGCGCGCGCGCCCGCGGGCTCGAGCACCTCGACGGCGCCTCCGCGACGGGCCGCGAGCCGTTTGAGGCTCTGCTCGTCGGCGATGCGCATCGTGGCGACCGACCACTCGCCGTCCGTCTCGACGCGCGCGCGGTCGAGATAGTCCCCGAGAAGCGGGGCGACGGATGCGGGGAACCGCACGCGCGCGACGATGTCGCCCTTGCCCTCCTGGAACCAGTCGGGCACCGGGTCGTGCCCGTGCTCGATCGCGATATCGGTGAGCTCGATGTCGCTCACGCGGTCGAGGTGGAAGGTGCGCATCGCCTCGCGCAGGTGGCACCAGCCCTGCAGGTACCACTGGCCATCGGCGATGTGCACCTTGACGGGGTCGACCGTGCGCGTCGTGGGCGGGGCATCCGGCGCCTTGTAGGTGAACGAGACCGCCACGCCCTGCCGGACCGCGCGCGCGACCGCGTCGCGGACGGCGTCGACCGGGGCGGAGGCGACGATGACCTCCGCGGGCGCGCTCGACGCTCCGCGGGAGAGCTTGCGCAGGAGTCCGGTGAACAGGTCGGTGTCGCCCACGCCCGGGATCGAGCGCGCGAGCTGGAGGCCCGTGAGCAGAGCGGCCGCCTCGCGCGCCGTCAGCCGCGGTGCGCGCTCGAGGCCGACCGCGTTCGTGATGACGATGACGTCCTGCTCGTCGAGGAGGTCCCAGTCGATGTCGAAGAGGTCGTTCGGCATCTGCCAGTACCCGCTATCGCCCGGCAGGCCGATCATCGGCAGCTTCTCGACCATCGAGCGCATCTGCTGCGGCGTGACCTCGAACTCGTCGGCGGCCTCGGCGATCGACACCTCGCCCTTGGAGATGAGGTACGGCACGAGCTGCAGCATGAGGGCGGCGCGGTCGGTCGCGACGAGCGGCTGGCGGCGGGCGGTCACTGCGGATCTCCTTCGAACGCTCCGTGCACCTCGGCCGTCGCGTGCAGGCGCCGGATCACGTGGTCGCGGAGGTCTTCGGGCTCGACGACGCGCACCTCGGGACCGTACGACGCCAGCTCGTCGGCGAAGATGTTGATGTCGACGTAGTGCACGTGGATGCCCTGCTCGGCGGGCTCCGCACGGCGGCTGAGCCGCAGCGCGGCCTCGGAGCCGGGGTTCACCTCGAGCAGGGCCCTGTTGCGCGCGGCGACCGCGTCGAGGCCGGCGAGGGCACGGTCGCCGGCTCCCTCGCGCAGCTCGCGCGCGAAGCGCTGCCGCGTGATCGTGACGTCGCCCACGACGCGCGCCAGCAGGAACGTGCGGTCGGCGTCCATGTCGAGGTCGTTCGAGAACAGGTGCCACCGGCCCTCGAACTCGACGAGGGCGAGCGGCTGCACATGGCGCATCCGCGGTTCCGCCTCGCCTGGCTTGAGATAGGGGAAGGTCACGACGCGGCAGTGCTCGATCGCCTGCTGCAGCGGACCGAACGACGGCTCGCGCACGCTGATCCGCGGCGTGTAGCCGATGATCGGCTCGTCGACGTCGATCCCGAGCGCCCGGATCTTGCGGAGCCCCGTGCGGGCGTCGGCGGACATCGAGCTCTCGCCCCACACGGTGCCCGCGAGGTTCAGCAGCGCGACCTCGGCGGGTGTGAACGTGATGTCTTCGGGGAGCTCGTACTCGGTCGTGGGAACGCGGTAGCGCGCTTCGCGGAGATCGTCGGGATCTGCCCAATCGCCGATCGTCTCGATCGGCACGCCGAGCGCGCGCAGGCTCTCCTTGTCGCGCTCGAACATCTTCTCGAGGGCGTCCTTGGACGCGCCCGACTCGTACTGCTCGCGGTAGCCGGCCACCGACGTGAGGATCGTGTCCTTCGTGAGCCCCACGTCGGTCGCCATGAGGGCGACGACAAGGTTCACGAGCCGCTCATCGGGCGGGCTCTTCACGGCGACTTTGGCAGGCACTCCCTCATCTTAGGCGCCGGTGCGGCGCCCTTCCGGGGTTTCGCGGAGCGCGTTCTACTCGGCCGGAGCCGCGTCGATCCCGAGGATGTCGAACACGAACACGAGGGTCGAATCGGCGGGGATCCCGGACCGCTCCTCTTCGCCGTAACCGAGGTCGGGTGGCACCACGACGAGCACCTGCGAGCCCACCGTCGCGCCCTCGAGCGCCTCGGCGACGCCGGGCACGAGCGAGTCGAGCGTGAGCGATGCCGGCTCGCCGTCCCACGTGGTCTGGAACACCTCGCGGTCGGCCCACGTGAGGCCCGTGTAGTGGGCGCGGAACGGCGCATCCGACGACACGGCCTCGCCGTCGCCCTTCTTGATCGTCTGGACGACGAGGTCCGAGGGCGGTGCTCCGTCGGGGACGATGATGCCCGGGCGGCCGTTCGGCGCGCGGACGACGGAGGGGACGCCCCGATCGGCGTTGAACTGGTTGGCGCCGTCTGCGCGAGGCAGGAACACCTTGCGCACGTCAACCACGAGCACGGCCGAATCCTCTTCGGACATGCCGAAGCTCTCCGCAGCCTCGGGCGCGACGTCACCCGGCGGGAGCGCGGCGACGATGCGCGAGCCCTCGGTCGCGCACTCGACGATGCGGTCGAACGTCGGGAACGTCTGCTCCCACCGCGAGAGCGCGAACGCCCGCGACAGATCGCCGTCGTACGGCGTCGAGACGATCTCCTCGCCGGTCTCGGCGCTGATGACCGACACATCGACCACGGCGACCTGGTCGACCGTCGTGATCGGGGCGCCCTCACCACGCACGACGTCGCCCACGACGAGCTCGTCGGTGTGGAGCGGCGTGTAGACCTTGACGCGTGGCACGTCCTCCTGGTCGCCAGTCACCGTGACCAGGTTCGCCACCTCGGGATCGGCGGACGGGCGTGGGCACGCGTCGGCGGCGGACTGGGAGCAGCCGGTCAAGCCGACGGCGGCGAGGGCGACGACCGTGAGGGCAACGGGGATCTTGCGCACCGGAACAGTCTAGGCGGCATCGCGCGCCGCCCCTCACGCCCTACTCGGCCCGGCCATCCTCATCGGCCGCGGCCGCCTGCCGAGCACCCTCCGCGGCGCGCCGCGCCTCGCGCACGCGCTTGCGAAGGTTCTTGTCGGTGATCTCGCGGTCTCCGACGGCACCGGGCGTCCACAGCTCGACGTCCTCGTCGCTGTAGCTGGACTTCGACGCACGGCGCTTGCGCTCGGGCGGGATCGCACCCGGAGCGAGGCGGCGCGCCCACAGCAGGAACCCGGTGTGGGCCACCATCCGGTGGTCGGGGCGCACCGCGAGGCCCTCGACGTGCCATCCGCGCACCATCGTCTCGCTCGCGTCGGGCTCGGTGAACAGGCCGGTTGTGCGGATGTACTCGGCTACGCGGCTGAGCTGCGTCGCCGTCGCGACGTAGCAGACCACGACCCCGCCCGGCGTGAGCGCGTCGGCGACGGCGTCGATGCACTCCCACGGTGCGAGCATGTCGAGGACGACACGATCGACGGATGCCGCGCCCACCGTCTCCGGGAGCGCCTCCACGAGGTCGCCGACGACGACGTCCCAGTTGGCGGGCATCTCGCCGAAGAAGGTCTCGACGTTGGCCTTCGCCACGTCGGCGAAGTCGGCACGCCGCTCGAACGAGACGAGGCGTCCGGATGCGCCGACCGCCCGCAGCAGCCACAGCGACAGGGCACCCGAGCCGACGCCGGCCTCGACGACCGTCGCGCCGGGGAAGACATCCGCCTCGGCGAGGATCTGCGCCGCGTCCTTCGGGTACACGATCGCGGCGCCGCGCGGCATCGACATGACGAAGTCGCGCAGGAGGGGCCGCAGGGCGAGGTACTCGTGCCCGCCGCTGCCTTCGACGACCGAGCCGTCGGGCACGCCGATGAGCTGCTCGTGCCGCAGCACGCCGTGGTGGGTGTGCAGCTCGCCGCCGGGGCGGAGCGTGATGGTGTGCAGTCGGCCCTTCGGACCGGTGAGCTGCACGCGGTCGCCCACGCGGAACGGGCCGCTCGGGCGGGATGCGGGGTGGGGCATCCGGTTCTCGGTCAGCGGTTCGTCGGTCATCGGCGGACTCCTCTGAAGTGAGCGCCGTGCAGCGCGGCGATGTCGTCGGCGGTACGGCCCGAGAGCGTGGGCCACAGCGCGTGGGCGCCCGCGCCCTCGAGGCCGATGATGTTCGGGACGCCGATCGCGACCGCGCCTGCGGCCACCGCCGAGCGCAGTCCGTTGGGCGAGTCCTCGATCGCGATCGTGTCGGCGGGGTCGACGCCCAGCAGCTCGCTCGCACGAAGGTACGGGTCGGGGAACGGCTTCGGGCGGGCCACCTCGTCGCCCGCGACGATGATGTCGAACGCCTCGAAGTCGATGAGGTCGACGACCGACTGCGCCATGCGGCGCAGCGACATCGTCACGAGCGCCGTCGGCACTCCCGCGTCGCGCAGGCTCGCGAGCAGCTCGCGCGCGCCGGGACGGAACGGCACGCCCCTCGTCGTGAGCTGCGCGAGGACGTCGTCGGTGAGGCGGTTGACGATGTCGTCGACCGGCATCCGCACACCCGCGTCCTGGAAGATGCGCGCCGCGTCGTCGAGGCCCAGCCCCACCAGTCGGAGCGACTCCTCGTGCGACCACGACCCGCCGAAGCTCTCGACGAGCGGCGTCTCGGCGGCGATCCAGTACGGCTCGGTGTCGACGAGGGTGCCGTCCATGTCCCACAGGACGGCGGCGGGAAGGCGGGGATTCACCGCTCAATCCTAACGAGGGCCGCTCGGGGCCGACCGGCCGCACGGCAGCGGCCCCGTCCTCGGCCTCGACGCCTATCCTGGAACTGACCGACGGCGGGTGCCGCGGTCGGAGGGGGTCGTGTGGACGGACTGGGACGCCGAGTGCTCGTCGCCGCGTTCGACGGATGGAACGACGCCGGTGAGGCCGCTTCGTCCGCCATCGCGCAGCTGAAGACGAGCGGATCGTACGAACCCGTTTTCTCCGTCGACCCCGAGCTGTACTTCGACTACCAGTACACGCGCCCGCACGTCGAGATCGACGGCGAGGGACGGCGCCGGCTGAAGTGGCCCGAGGCCACGATCCATCGCCCGGTGCATGCGACGCGCGGCACCCAGCTGTGGCTGCTCACGGGAGTCGAGCCCGCGCGTGCGTGGCAGGCGTTCGCGGGCGAGCTCATCGACGTCGCGCTGCGCGAGGACGTCACGGGGTTCGTGAGCCTCGGCTCGATGATGTCCGACGTGCCGCACACCCGCCCCATCTCCGTGTTCGCGGGCAGCGACAGCGAGAAGGTCCGCCAGTCGCTGGATCTCGAGCGCAGCACGTACGAAGGACCGGTCGGCATCCTGAGCGTCCTCTCACACGCCGCGGATGCCGCGGGCATCCCCTCGGCGAGCCTGTGGGCCAGCGTCCCGCACTACGTCGCGGGCCACACGCCCTCCCCCAAGGCGACGCTCGCGCTGCTGGACCGCCTCGAAGACCTCACCGGGGCGCCCGTCGATCGCGGCACGCTCGCGACCGATGCCGCCGCGTGGGAGGCGTCGATCGACGCCGCGGCCGCCGACGACGAGGAGATGACGGAGTACATCCGCCAGCTCGAGCGCACGCGTGACACGTGGGACTCGCCCGAGGCATCCGGCGATGCCATCGCCCAGGAGTTCGAGCGCTACCTGCGCCGACGCGGCGACGGGCCCTCCAAGCCCGGCCGCGACGACCCGCCGCGACGCTGACGTCCCGCACCGCGCGACCGGCTCACAGCGGCTGGAGCACCCCCACGCTCAGCAGCACGAGGATCGTCGAGCCGAGCGCGACGCGGTACACGACGAACGGCAGGAAGCTGTGCTTCGAGATCCAGCTCATGAAGAACGCGATCACCCCGAGCGCCACGAGGAAGGCGACGGCCGTTGCGACGGCGGTCTCTCCGAGCGTGAAGACGCCCGGCTCGTCCCAGCTCTTGAAGAGCTGATAGAAGCCGCTGCCGAACACGGCCGGGATCGCGAGCAGGAACGCGTACCGCGCGGCCGCGGCCCGCTCGTAGCCCATGAGCAGGCCGGCCGTGATCGTGCCGCCCGAGCGTGACACGCCGGGGATGAGGGCGAGCGCCTGCGCGAACCCGTAGACGATGCCGTGCGGAACGGTGATGTCGTGCAGTCTGCGCCGCTTCGCGCCGATGTGGTCGGCGATGCCGAGCAGCACGCCGAAGAGGATGAGCATGCCGGCGACGAGCCACAGTGACCGGAAGACGGTCTCGATCTGGTCCTGGAACAGCAGCCCGAGCACGACGATCGGGATGCTGCCGATGATGATCAGCCACCCGAGGCGCGCGTCGGGATCGCTGGGCGGGATGCGTCCGAACAGCGCCTTGAACCACGCGCCGATGATGCGCACGATGTCACGCCAGAAGAACACGACGACGGCCGCCTCCGTGCCGATCTGCGTGATCGCGGTGAACGCCGCGCCCGGGTCCTCGGCGCTCGGCAGGAACTCGCCCACGATGCGCAGGTGCGCGCTCGACGACACGGGGAGGAATTCGGTCAGGCCCTGGACCAATCCCAGGATGATCGCCTCGAACAGATGCTGCATGCACGCCTTTCGGTGCGGGATGCCGCGGGCGGGGCATCCGTCGTGTCTGGTCGCTCGGGGCGACGTGAGTCAGTAGGTGCGGAGGAGGTCGGTGAGGACAGTCTTGCCGAACACGAGGGCGTCGATGGGCACGCGCTCGTCGACGCCGTGGAACATGCCGGTGAAGTCGAGGTCGGCGGGCAGCCGCAGGGGTGCGAAGCCGAAGCCCGCGATGCCCAGGCGCGAGAGCGCCTTGTTGTCGGTGCCGCCGCCCATGAGGTAAGGGATGACGGGCGTGCCGGGGTCGTGCCGGCCGAGGGTCGCGACCATCGCGTCGACGAGCGGGCCCTCGAACGGCACCTCGAGGCCGACGTCCTGCACGACGACCTCGACCTCGATGTCGTCGCCGACGACGCGCCGGATGTCGGCGAGCGCCGCATCCTCGGTGCCCGGGAGCACGCGCACGTCGATGAGGGCCTCGGCGCGGTCGGGGATCACGTTGTGCTTGTAGCCGGCGGTGAGCCCGGTCGGGTTGGTCGTCGTGCGCAGGGTGGAGCGGATGAAGCCGGATGCCGCGCCCGTCGCGTCGGCGAGGGCGTCGGGATCGTCGGCGGATGCCCCGGTGAGTGCCGCGAGCCCGTCGAGGAGCTCGCGGGTCGTGTCGGTCAGCCGCACGGGCCACTCGGTGCGGCCGAGTGCCGTGACGGCCTCGGAGAGCCGCGTGATCGCGTTCTCGGGGTGGTAGCGGCTGCCGTGGGCGGCGACGCCCCGAGCGACGAGGCGGAGCCAGATGAGGGCCTTCTCGCCCGTCTGCAGGAGGTAGGCGCGCCGACCTCCTGCGGTGATGGAGTAGCCGCCGACCTCGCTGATCGCCTCGGTCGCGCCCGCGAACCACTCGGGGCGGTCGCGCACGACGAGAGCGGAGCCCTCGACTCCCCCGTTCTCCTCATCGGCGAAGAACGTGAGGATCAGGTCGCGCTCGGGCTGCGCGCCCGCGCGAAGGATGTCGGCGACCGACGTGAGGATCATGGCGTCCATGTCCTTCATGTCGACGGCGCCGCGGCCCCACAGCATGCCGTCCCTGATCTCGCCTGCGAACGGGTCGACGCTCCAGTCCTCGGCGATCGCCGGGACGACGTCGAGGTGGCCGTGCAGCACGAGCGCCGGCTTCGAACGGTCGCGTCCCGGAACGCGCGCCATGACGTTGGTGCGGCGTGGGATCGGCTCGTAGAGCTCGGGCGTCAGCCCGATCGACTCGAGGTAGGCGCCGACGTACTCAGCCGCCTCGCGCTCGCCCTTCGAGCGGCCTCCGCCGTAGTTCGTGGTGTCGAAGCGGATGAGGTCTCGCGCGACCTCGACGACCTCGGGAAGGGGGGCTTCGGGCATGCGCTCCAACCTATCCTCTCGACGGCGAAGGCCCCCGAAGTCGTGGGGGCCTTCACTGTCGGGAACGAGCATTGAAACGAGATCTGGGCCCCTCGAAAGGGGCCCAGATCTCACTGTGCGCGAGGGGGGACTTGAACCCCCACGCCCTATACGGGCACTAGCACCTCAAGCTAGCGCGTCTACCTATTCCGCCACCCGCGCGAGGTGGTTTTCGGTTTCGCAACCGAGGATCGACGATATCACGTTCGGCGGCTCGGAACGAATCGAGCGGCCCGTCCCGGTCAGCCCAGTGTGACGCCGAACAGCAGACCGAGCGCGTAGGTGACGGCTGCGGCGCCGAAGCCGATCCCGAGCTGGCGCAGGGCGCGCCGCAGGGGCGGCCCTCCGGAGAGGAGTCCGACCGTCGCGCCCGTCAGCATGAGGGCGGTCCCCACGAGCACGAGGGCGGTGATCACCGCCGCGAGACCGCTCAGACCGACCATCCACGGCAGCACGGGGATGATCGCGCCGGAGGCGAAGAAGAGAAAGCTCGAGATCGCCGCTCCCCACGCTCGCCCGACCACCTCGTGGTCGTCGGGAACGCCGACGGGGCTGGTGATCGCCGGGGCGGTCTCGATGCCCTGGGCGACACGGATCACGCGGCGGGCGCGGGCTGTGGCATCCGCTTCGCTCATCCCCCTCGCCCGATAGACGAGAGCCAGTTCGTTCGCGTCGAGGTCGAGGTCGCTGAGCGCGTGGTGGGCGTCGTCGTTCGGCTCGGTCGCCGACAGCAGCTCGCGCTGCGACCGCACCGACACGAACTCGCCCGCCGCCATCGACAGGGCGCCGGCCAGCAGGCCCGCGATGCCGCTGAAGAGCACGAACTGAGACGCGACGCCGGTCGCGCCGATGCCCATCACGAGCGCGAGGTTCGAGACGAGACCGTCGTTCGCGCCGAACACCGCCGCGCGGAAGGTTCCGGACAGGCGGCGGCGTCCGCGAGCGGCGAGGGTGCGGATCACCTCGCTGTGGATCTTCTCGTCCGCCGCCATCGCCGCCGTCGCGAACGGCTCGTCGTCATAGGGCGACCGCCGCTCGGCGTTCTGCGCGAGGGCGAGGACGAAGATCCACCCGAAGCGTCGCGCCATCCAGCCGAGGACGACCGTGTCGAGGCTTCGCCGAGGGAGGCGCTTGGGCTCGCCGCCGAGGAGTGCGAGCCAGTGCGCCTCATGGCGTCCCTCGGCGTCGGCGAGGGACTCGAGGATCGCGCGCTCCTCCCCCGTGCGCCGGCTCGCGAGCTGGCGGTACAGGCGCGCCTCGGCACGCTCGTCGACGAGAAACCGCGCCCACCGCCTGCGGTCGCGGGCGCTCGGCGCGGGCGTCGGCGCGGGAGTCTGTGCGGCGGGCGCGCTCAAGTGGTCCTCCTATGAGGATTCTGTGTCCGGGGTTGCGTCCACGCTAGTCCCGGGCACGGCTCGGACTCCCGGAATCTCGCGGATTGACAGCATTTCGGGCCTCCGAACGGGCCCTCGGGATCGCGGGGGTGGCTCAGGAGTGCACGCGCTTCCGAAGCACGTCGATGCGCGCCTGCAGCTGCGCGACGGTCGCCTGCGCCACGGGCGGCCCGCCGCAGATCCGGCGCAGCTCGGCGTGCACGGCGCCGTGCGGCTCGCCCGACTGACGGGCGTACAGGCCGACGAGGCTGTTGAGGAGCTGCCGCTGCTCCTTGAGCGTGCGGTGGAGCGCCTGAGGCGGCACGGGCTCCGCAGGGACGCCCGGAGCGGACTGGCGGGCCTCGCGCGCCTTGCGGTGCCTCCCTTGCCGTACTTGTCGCTGCATGAGGAGCTCGTGCACGTGCTCGGGCTCGAGGAGCCCGGGCAGTCCGAGGAACTCCTCCTCTTCGGGCGTGCCGGGCACGGCGAGCTGGCCGAATTCGCGGCCGTCGTAGAGCACGCGGTCGAAGTGCGCGGCGGATTCGAGCGCCTGGAACGCGAACTCCTCGGTGAGGGCGTCGGATGCGTTGTCCTCGCGCGCCGCCGCCGCGAGCAGGTCCTCCTCGGCGTTCCAATCATCGTCGCCGTCCGTGTCGCGGTCGAGCGCGTGATCGCGCTGGCGCTCGAGCTCGTTCGCAAGGGCGAGCAGTTGCGGCACATTCGGCAGGAACACGCTCGCGGTCTCGCCGCGCCGGCGCGCCCGCACGAAGCGGCCGATCGCCTGCGCGAAGAAGAGCGGCGTCGAGGCGCTCGTGGCGTAGACGCCGACGCACAGACGCGGCACGTCGACGCCCTCCGACACCATGCGCACCGCGACCATCCAGCGCGACGTCCCCTGCGAGAACTCCTCGATGCGCGACGACGCCTCCGCCTCGTCGGAGAGCACGACCGTGGGTGCCTCGCCCGTGATGCCCCGCAGGACCTCGGCGTACGCCCGTGCGGCGGTCTGGTCCGTCGCGATGACGAGGCCGCCGGCATCCGGCACCTGCTCGCGCACCTCGCTGAGGCGGCGATCCGCCGACCGGAGCACGGCAGGGATCCACTCCCCCGCAGGATCGAGCGCCGTGCGCCACGCCTGGGCGGTGACGTCCTTCGTGTTGTCCTGCCCGAGCTGCGCCTCCATCTCGTCACCGGTCTTCGTGCGCCAGCGCATCGAGCCGGCGTAGACGAGGAAGATCACGGGCCGCACGACGCCGTCCTCGAGCGCCCTCGCGTAGCCGTAGCTGTAGTCGGTGCGCGAGACGCGGATGCCCTTGTCGTCGGGGTGGTACTCGACGAACGGGATCGGCGCGGTGTCGCTGCGGAACGGCGTGCCCGACAGCAGCAGGCGCCGGGTGGCTCGCGCGTAGGCCTCGCGAAGGGCATCGCCCCAGCTCAGCGCGTCGCCGCCGTGGTGCACCTCGTCGAGGATCACGAGCGTGCGCGCGTCGAGCGTGAGTCGCTGATGGACGGATGCCTTGACCGCGACCTGCGCGTACGTCACGGCGACGCCATGGAAGTGCCGCGCGGGCGCGACGTGGCGGTTGCTGAACGCGGGATCGAGCCGGATCGAGACGCGGGCCGCGGCATCCGCCCACTGGGTCTTCAAGTGCTCGGTCGGCGCCACCACGACGATCCGATCGACCACGCGCCGGCGCAGCAGCTCACTCGCGAGGCGGAGCGCGAAGGTCGTCTTGCCGGCGCCCGGGGTCGCCGCGGCGAGGAAGTCTCGGGGGCCCGCACCGGGACCGTCCGGACCGTCGAGGCCGAAGTACAGGTCCAGTGCCTCGGCCTGCCACCTGCGGAGGCGCTGCGCGGTGCCCCAAGGGGCGCGCTGCGGGAACGACGGCGAGAGGTGCTCGGCGGCGAAGGATCCGATGTGACGGATGCCGCGGTCGGCGCCATCCGCATGTCCGAGATCAGGCGACTCGGTGTCGGTCGCGCGCTCGGCGACCAGCGCCTCGTCGTCCATCGACGCCCTCCCCTCGTCTCGGCACAACGAGTCACCACGATAGACGAGCCCGGCGACGCCTCGGCGCCGACGTCCGCCGCGCGGGCTAACCTCGTAACCGGCCACAAGCGAGGAAGACGAATGACGACCGAAGACGATCCGCGCACTCCGTACGTCGCGAACGCGCAGCCGCACCCCTGGCGCCGCTACGTGGCCCTCGGCGACTCGTTCACCGAGGGAATCGGCGACCCCGAGCCCGACAGCCCGGGCGGCCACCGGGGATGGGCGGACCGAGTCGCCGAGGTGCTGTCGCAGCAGGTCGACGACTTCGCGTACGCGAACCTCGCGGTGCGCGGCAAGCTCATCGCGCAGATCGTCGCCGACCAGCTCGAGCAGGCGCTCGAGCTGAAGCCCGACCTCATCACGTTCTGCGCGGGTGGCAACGACGTGATCCGCCCCGGCACGGACCCCGACGAGATCGCACGCCAGTTCGAGGATGCGGTCATCCGGCTCGGCAGCTCGGGTGCGACCATCGTCGCGTTCACGGGGATCGACACGAACTTCACGCCGGTGTTCCGGCCGTTCCGCGGCAAGATCGCGATCTACAACGAGAACCTCCGTGCGATCGCCGACCGTTACGACTGCATCGTCGCCGACCAGTGGGCGCTGAAGGAGATCCAGGATCCGCGGTTCTTCGACGACGACCGCCTCCACCTGAACTCGCTCGGCCACCACGAGGTCGCCCGCATGGTGCTGCGCGCGCTCAACGTGCCGAACGACCTCCAGCCGATGCAGCCCGATCCGCTGCCGCGCCGCACGTGGCGCGCGGCGCGCGCGCACGACCTCGTGTGGGCGCGCGAGCACCTCGTGCCGTGGGTGCTGCGGCGCCTGCGCCACCAGTCGTCGGGCGACAACATCACGGCGAAGCGCCCGTCCCCGCTGCCGATGACGCTCGCCCCGGGCAGGAACGACGACGCGCCTCTGCCCACCGCAGCCGCGGACGACACGGCCCCCGCGCGCGACGACCGGGCGTAGGGCGACATGCCCGTCGTGCGCGTCGACGACCCCGCCGATGGGCGGCTCGCCGACTACCGCGATCTGACGGATATCGCGCTGCGCCGCGCGCTCGAGCCCGAGGGCGGGCTCTACATCGCGGAGTCGTCGAAGGTCATCTCGCGAGCTCTCGAGGCGGGCCACACGCCACGATCGTTCCTGGTGCAGGACAAGTGGCTGCCCGACATCGAGCGTCTGGCGGCGCCGCATCCGGATGCCCCGATCTTCGTCGTGCCGTCCGAGGTCGCCGAGCACCTGACGGGCTACGTCGTGCACCGCGGCGCCCTGGCGGCGATGCACCGGCCGCCGCTCGCGTCGGTCGGCGAGATCGTGAAGGGCGCGCGCATCGTCGTCGTGCTCGACGACATCGTTGACCACACGAACGTGGGCGCGATCTTCCGCGGGGCGGCCGGGCTCGGCGCGGACGCGGTGCTCGTGAGCCCCCGCTGCGCGGATCCGCTGTACCGGCGCAGCGTGCGCGTGAGCATGGGCACGGTCTTCCAGGTCCCGTGGACGCGCATGCCCGAGTGGCCCGTCGCGCGCGAGCTGCTGCACGAGGCGGGGTTCCGGCTCGCGGCGCTCGCCTTGGCGGATGACGCCGTGCCGCTCGACAGGTTCGCCGCGGATGCCCCGCCCAAGGTCGCGCTCATGCTGGGCGCCGAAGGCGACGGCCTCAGCCGTGCGGCGCTCGATGCGGCGGATGTCATCGTGACGATCCCGATGCGCGGCGGCGTCGACTCGCTCAACGTCGCGGCGGCCTCGGCGGTCGCGCTGTGGGAACTGGTCGGCGCGGGTGGGCGCGGGTCGGCGTAACATGCCCGAAAACGACGGGACCTAGACTCGCACGCGGAGGGGGTGATCCGTGAGCATCGCAACCGATCTGGCCGCGCTTCCCGCGCAGCAGCTCGACGCGGCGATCGCCGCGCTGTCCGGGCGCCGGATCGCCGTGCTCACGGGCGCCGGCGTGTCGACGGATTCCGGCATCCCCGACTACCGCGGCGAGGGCGCGCCCCGGCGCACGCCCATGACCGTCGAGCAGTATCTCTCGAGCGACGCCGCGCGGCGGCGGTACTGGGTGGGAAGCCACCTCGGCTGGCGCGCGTTCGCGACCGCGGAGCCGAACGCCGGCCACCGCACGATCACGACCCTCGAGCAGCGCGGCATCGTGTCGGGCGTCATCACTCAGAACGTCGACGGGCTCCACGTGCGCGCGGGAAGCCGGCGCGTCGTCGAGCTGCACGGCACGATGCGCCGCGTCTTCTGTACGCACTGCGGGCAGGTGTTCGACCGCCGCGACCTCGCCGTCCGCGTCGAGGCCGACAACCCGTGGATCGTGGTGCCCGAGAACGTGAAGCTCGGACCCGACGGCGACGTTCTCCCCGAGAGCTGGGAGGGCTTCCGCGTGCCGTCGTGCACCGTGTGCGGAGGCGTGCTCAAGCCCGACGTCGTGTTCTTCGGCGAGTTCATCCCGGCCGAGAAGTTCCGCGAGGCCGAGCAGCTCGTGCACGCCAGCGAGGCGCTCGTGATCGCCGGCTCGTCGCTCGTCGTGAACTCCGGCATCCGGTTGCTCGAGCGGGCGCGGCGGAGACGGATGCCGGTCGTCATCGTCAACCGCGGCGAGACGCGCGGCGACTCGCGCGCCACGGTCAAGATTGAAGCCGGCACGAGCGAGGTGCTCACGGCTCTCGCCGACGCGCTCGAGGCCTGACCCGAGCATCCGTGCGCCGAGGCGAGCGTAGGAGATGGGACGACGGTAGGACGGATGCGTCGGCGCCCGTCCTACGCCCGCACCATCGCCTACGCTCGCGTTCGCCGCGTGCCAGGTGCCCGGCTCAGGACTCCGCGCGCCGTACGATCCCGCGCGCGTGCCGGAGGACGGGCTCGTCGACCATGCGCCCCTCGTGCTGGAAGACGCCCCGCTGCCCCTCGGCCGCCGCAAGGACGCCGCGCGCCCACTCGAGCACCCCCTCGTCGGGGCGGTACGCCTCGCGGATCACGGGGACGTGGCTCGGATGGATGCACGCGGTCGCGGCGAAGCCGCTGGCGGCGGCGTCGCGCGACTCGCGGCGCAGGCCCTTGAGGTCGGCGATGTCGAGGTGCACGGCGTCGATCGCGGCCTTGCGCCGCGCTCCTGCGGCGATGAGGACGCGGCTGCGCGCGTAGCGCGCGACATCGCGGTACCTCCCTCGGTCGTTGCGGCTCGCGGTGCCGCCGAGCGAGGCGACGAGGTCTTCGGCGCCCCACATGAGCCCGACGACGTTGTCGAGGGCCGCGATGCGCTCGGCCGCCTGCACACCGCGTGCGGTCTCGCACAGCGCGATCACACGGAAGCGCGGGTCGAGACGGCCGATCCGCTTGGGAGACTCCGCCTTCGCGACCATGATGGTGCGGTAGTCCGTCTGCGACAGGGTAGAGAGGTCGGCGACGATCGCGTCGCTGTCGAGTGGATTCACCCGCACGATCACGCGCGAGGGGTCGAGCTCGGACTCGATCACCGCGCCGCGGGCCGCCGCCTTGGCATCCGGGCTCACCGCGTCCTCGAGGTCGAGGATCACGCCGTCCGAGCGCTCCAGCGCCTTCTCGAAGCGCTCCGGGCGATCCGCGGGGCAGAAGAGGAGCGCTGGACCCAGGTCGAACGTCGTGCCGTTCACGCCTTCCCTCCCGCGCTCTCCTCCGTCTGCGGCACGCACCACATGAGCGCGATCCGCGTGGCGACGCCGACGACCTCGCCCTGCTGGTTGCGGCCCGTGTGGCGCAGCGTCACGATGCCCTGTCCTGGCCGTGACCTCGACAGGCGCTTCTCGACGACCTCCGTCTCGGTGTACAGCGTGTCGCCGTGGAACAGCGGTGCCGGGAACGAGATGTCCGTCATGCCCAACTGGGCGACGAGGGTGCCCTGGGTGAGCTGCGAGACGGATGCCCCGACCATCGTCGACAGCGTCCACATCGAATTCATGAGCCGCTGCCCAAACGGCCGCGACTCGGAGTACGCGGCGTCGAGGTGGAGCGCCTGCGTGTTCATCGTGAGAGTCGAGAACAGGACGTTGTCGGCCTCGGTCGCCGTGCGCCCCGGTCGGTGCGCGTAGCGCGCACCGACTTCGAGCTCGTCGTAGTAGAGCCCGCGTTGCACGATCGGCTCGCCGGTCACCCTCGTCACGCTACCGTCCGGGCGTGCCGAGTTCGACGGGTCGCTCACTCGAGCCCCAGCGCGCGAGAGATCACGAGCAGCTGCACCTCGTTCGTGCCCTCGCCGATCTCGAGGATCTTCGAGTCGCGGTAGTGGCGGGCGACCGGGAACTCGTTCATGAACCCGTTCCCGCCGAAGATCTGGGTCGCGTCGCGCGCGTTGTCCATCGCGGCGTCGCTCGCGGTGATCTTCGCGACGGCGGCTTCCGTCTTGAACGGCTTGCCCGCGTCGCGCAGGCGCGCGGCGTGATGCCACGCCAGCCGCGCCGTGTGCACCCGGGCCTGCATGCGGGCGATGGTGAACTGGATGCCCTGGCGCCGCGACAGCGTCTCGCCGAACACGACGCGCTTCTTCGCGTAGTCGACGGCTGCGTCGAGGCATCCCTCCGCTGCCCCGGTCGCCAGCGCGGCGATCGCGATCCGTCCCTCGTCGAGGATGTGCAGGAAGTTCGCGAAGCCGCGGCCGCGCTCGCCCAGCAGATTCTCCTCGGGCACGCGTGCCCCCTGGAACGTGAGCGGGTGGGTGTCGGACGCGTGCCAGCCGACCTTGTCGTACGCGGGCTCGACGGTGAAGCCGGGAGTGCCGTTGGGCACGATGATCGTCGAGATCTCCTTGCGACCGTCCTGCTGGCCCGTGACGGCCGTGACCGTCACGAAGCGCGTGATGTCGGTGCCCGAGTTGGTGATGAACTGCTTCGAGCCGTCGATGACCCACTCGCCGCTCTCGAACCGTGCGGTCGTGCGCGTCGCGCCGGCGTCGGAACCGGCCTCCGGCTCGGTGAGCCCGAACCCGGCGAGGGCCCGGGCCGCGGTGAGGTCGGGCAGGTGCTCCTGCTTCTGCTCCTCGGTGCCGAAGCGGAAGATCGGCATCGCGCCGAGGCTCACGCCGGCCTCGAGGGTGATGGCGATCGACTGGTCGACGCGTCCGAGGGCCTCGATCGCGAGGCACAGCGCGAAGTAGTCGCCGCCCTGCCCGCCGTACTCCTCCGGGAACGGCAGGCCGAACAGGCCCAGGTCGCCCATCTGCTTGACGACGTCGAGCGGCAGCGTCTTCGTGCGATCGGCCTCGTACGAGCGGGGCGCGACGACCTCTTCGGCGAACTCGCGCACCATCGCGGCGAGCTCGCGCTCGTCCTCGGTGAGATTGTGGTGGTCCATGGCTCCTCCTCGTGGGATGGACGTTCAGCCGACCGCGGTCTCGGTCGGTGTGACGGATGCCTCGTGGGCCGGCGTCTCGGCCGCGTGGGCGACGACGGTGGCGAGCACTTGGTCGCGCGAGACCTGCTCGCCGACGGCGGTGCGCAGCCGCACGACGCCGCCGTGACCCGCGATGACCGGGTGCTCCATCTTCATCGCCTCGATCGTGACGACGCGGGCACCCGCGACGACCTCCTCGCCGTCGGCGGCGTGGATCGCGACGACGGCGCCCGGCATGGGCGCGCGCAGCTCGGGGTCAGACGCCCCGGCTTCATACCCGAGACGTGCGAGCCGCACCTCCATCGCCTCGCGGCGCGTGAGGGGGCGAACCCGGTGGGTGGCGCCGTCGGCGTGCACCCACACGCTGCCGTCGCGGGCGGAGGCGGCATCCGCTGTGTCGTTCCCGCGCGCCCCGGCGTGATCGGCGACCTCGACGACCTCTCCCCCTTCGAGCTGGAACCTCTGCACGGGGAGCACCGGCTGCCCGGAGACACGCCACCCGGGGAGGGCGCGCCACGCACCGCCCGCGCGCCCGCGAGCGGACGGGCCCGCGTCGAGCGCACGACGTGCCGACGTCGCTTCATCGTGCGCTCGACGCGAAGTCGTGCGCTCGCGCAGGAAGGCGGCAGCCGCCGCGAGTGCCTCTTCGGACGGCACGGGCACCTCGAACGGCGGCATCCGGTCGATGAGCCCCGTGTCGAGATCGCCGTCGCGCACGGCGGGCTGGGCGATGAGCTCGCGCAGGAACGCGATGTTCGTCTCGACGCCGAGCACAACCGTGTCGGCGAGCGCGGAATCGAGCGCGTCGAGCGCGGCCGCGCGATCGGCGCCGGACGCGATGACCTTCGCGATCATCGGGTCGTAGTCGCTCGTCACGGCGGAGCCGCTCTCGATCGCGGCATCCGTTCTCACGCCTTCTGCGGCCCGCCACACCAGCACGTCGCCCGTCGATGGCAGGAAGCCGCGCTCGGGGCTCTCCGCGTACACACGCGCCTCGATCGCGTGACCCTCCAGTCGCACGTCGTCCTGCGCGAACGGGATCGGCTCACCCGCGGCGATGCGGACCTGCAGCTCGACGAGGTCGACACGGGTCACGAGCTCGGTGACGGGGTGCTCGACCTGCAGCCGCGTGTTCATCTCGATGAAGAAGAACTCGTCGGGGCGGTCCGCCGCGACGAGGAACTCGACCGTCCCCGCGCCGCGATAGTCGACGGATGCCGCGGCCGCGCACGCCGCCGCGCCGATGCGCCCCCGCGTGGCAGCGTCGATCACGGGCGACGGGGCCTCTTCGACGACCTTCTGGTGCCGGCGCTGGAGTGTGCACTCGCGTTCGCCGAGGTGGACGACCGCGCCGTGCGAGTCGGCGAGCACCTGCACCTCGATGTGCCGCGGACGCTCGATGAGTCGCTCGAGAAGGAGCGCGTCGTCGCCGAACGCTGCCGTCGCGACGCGGCGGGCTGTGGCGAGCGCCTCGGGCAGCTCGCTCTCGGACCGCACGACCTGCATGCCCTTGCCTCCGCCGCCCGCCGACGGCTTGACGAGCAGCGGGAAGCCGATCTCGCGCGCGGCGTCGGCGATCGCGGCATCCGACATGCCGACCGCCGAGAAGCCGGGCACGATCGGCACGCCGTACTCGGAGACGTGCTGCTTCGCGCGGATCTTGTCGCCCATGACCTCGAGCGCGCGCTCGCCCGGCCCGATGAAGACGATGCCGGCGTCGGCGCACGCGCGTGCGAACGCGGCGTTCTCAGCGAGGAACCCGTAGCCGGGGTGGATCGCCTGGGCTCCGGTCTCGCGCGCGGCCGCGATCACGGCATCGATGTTCAAGTACGACTCAAATGCCGCGGCCGGCCCGATCCGCACGGCGGTGTCGGCCTCGCGGACGTGCGGCGCGTTCGCGTCGGCGTCGCTGTAGACGGCGACCGAGCGGATGCCGAGCTCGCTCAGCGTGCGCAGGACGCGGCGCGCGATCTCGCCGCGATTCGCGACGAGGACGGTGGCGAAGCCGGCGTCGGTGATCGGGTTCGTGGTCATGGGGCTCACATCCGGAAGACGCCGAACTTCGGCTCGGGAAGGGGCGTGCGCGAGACGACGTCGAGGGCGAGCCCGAGCGTGTCGCGCGTGTCGAGCGGATCGATCACGCCGTCGTCCCACAGGCGCGCGGTCGCGTAGTAGGGGTTGCCCTGCTCCTCGTACTGCGCGCGGATGGGCGCCTCGAAGGCGGCCCGGTCGTCGTCGCCCCAGTCCTCGCCGCGTGCGGCCAGCTGGTCTGCCTTGACGGTCGACAGGACGGATGCCGCCTGCGTCCCGCCCATGACCGAGATGCGGCTCGCGGGCCAGGTCCACAGGAAACGCGGCGAGTACGCGCGGCCGCACATGGCGTAGTTGCCCGCGCCGAAGGATCCGCCGATGACGACCGTGAGCTTGGGGACTCGCGTCGTCGCGACGGCGGTGACCATCTTGGCGCCATCCTTCGCGATGCCGCCCGCCTCCGCGTCCCGCCCGACCATGAAGCCGGAAATGTTCTGGAGGAACAGGAGCGGTATGCCGCGCTGGTCGCACAGCTCGATGAAGTGGGCGCCCTTGAGCGCCGACTCGCTGAAGAGCACGCCGTTGTTCGCGACGATGCCGACCGGATGCCCGTGGATGCGGGCGAACCCGGTGACGAGCGTGTCGCCGTACTCGCGCTTGAACTCGTGGAGCTCGCTCGCGTCGACGAGGCGCGCGATGACCTCGCGCACGTCGTACGGCTGGTTCACGTCGACGGGGACGACGCCGTAGAGGTCGGAGGGATCGACGGCGGGGGCGACGGTGTCGAGGACGTCCCACGCGGGCTCGTCGGACGGCGGGAGCGTCGCGACGATGTCGCGCACGATCTCGAGCGCGTGCTCGTCGTTCTCCGCGAGGTGGTCGACGACGCCCGAGCGGCGGGCGTGCAGCTCTCCCCCGCCGAGCTCCTCGGCCGTCACGACCTCGCCGATGGCCGCCTTCACCAGCGGCGGGCCGCCGAGGAAGATCGTGCCCTGGTTGCGCACGATGACCGTCTCGTCGCTCATCGCCGGCACATACGCGCCACCTGCCGTGCAGGATCCGAGCACGGCGGCGATCTGCGGGATGCCCTCCGCCGAGAGGCGCGCCTGGTTGAAGAAGATGCGGCCGAAGTGGTCGCGGTCGGGGAAGACCTCGTCCTGCTTCGGCAGGAACGCGCCGCCCGAGTCGACGAGGTAGATGCACGGGAGCCGGTTCTCGAGCGCGATCTCCTGAGCGCGGAGGTGCTTCTTGACCGTGAGCGGGTAGTACGTGCCGCCCTTCACCGTCGCGTCGTTGCACACGACCATGACGTGCCGGCCGTGCACGAGGCCGATCCCGGCGATCACGCCGGCGGCGGGAGCGTCTCCTCCGTAGAGGCCCTCGGCGGCGAGCGGCGCGATCTCGAGGAACGGGCTGCCTTCGTCGAGGAGCCTGTTCACTCGGTCGCGCGGCAGAAGCTTGCCGCGGGCGACGTGACGCTCGCGGGACGCCTCGGGGCCGCCCCGCGCGGCCTTCGCGAGCCGCTCGTGCAGCTCTTCGGCCAGCGCGCTCTGCGCCTCGTGCGTTCGCGCGAAAGTCGCGTCGTGGGCGACCAAGGTCGTCAGGGCGCTCATGTCATCTCCGTCGACGTCACGATTCCGTCACACAGGTTGTCGCCGCGCGATGGGACTGGTTAGTGTTCACTAACTGAGCAATCAGGTTAGCGAGGATTAACTGAAATGGCAAGGGGTCTCACTGAGCGTGGTCGCGCCAAGGCCGACCGCCAGACCGCGCTTCTCAAGGAGGCGGCCCGGCTGTTCGCGGCGCGCGGCTTCAGCGGTGTGAGCCTCGAAGAGCTCGGCGCCGCCGTCGGAGTGAGCGGCCCGGCGGTGTACCGCCACTTCGCGAACAAGCAGGCCCTGCTCGGCGCGATCCTCGTGAGCGTGAGCGAGCGCCTGCTTTCGGGCGGCCGCGCGGTCGTCGAGTCGGCTTCGACGCCGCTCGAGCAGCTCCGCGCCCTCATCGAGTTCCACGTCGCATTCGCGCTCTCCGACGCCGACGTCATCCGGGTGCAGGATCGCGACCTCGCGAGCCTCGCCGACGAGGACCGCCACGCCGTGCGGCGGCTGCAGCGCGAGTACGTCGAGCTGTGGATCGAGGTGCTGGCGGCGGTGCATCCGGATCGCCCGGTCAACGACCTTCGCGTGCGGGCACACGCGTGCTTCGGCCTCATCAACTCGACCCCGCACAGCGTGCGCGCGCTGCGCGACGCGCCCGCCGACGAGGACGTCTCGCAGATCCTCGAGTCGATGGCCTTCGCGGCGCTGACCGCGTAACCGCACGGCCGCAACGCGGAAGGCGGCGGCGGGACCCCTCGATCCGCGCCGCCGCCCCCCCGAGACTCAGCCGAGCAGCATCGCGCGCCCGGGCTCGCGGAGCACGTCGCCGACGTCCACGAGGAACTTCGACCCCTGCTCGCCGTCGACCAGGCGGTGGTCGAACGACAGGGCGAGCGTCATGACGTCGCGCAGCGCGATCTCGCCGCGGTGCTCCCACGGCTGGCGGCGGACCGCTCCGACCGCGAGGATGCCGGCCTCCCCCGGGTTGAGGATCGGGGTGCCCGCGTCCACGCCGAAGACGCCGACGTTCGTGATCGAGAACGTGCCGCCCATCATGTCGGCCGGCGTCGTCTTGCCGGCGCGGGCCGTCTCGGCGAGGTCGCGGATCGCGTCGGCGAGCTCGACGAGCGTGAGGTCTTGCGCGTCCCTGATGTTCGGCACCACGAGGCCCCGGCCGGTCGCGGCTGCGATCCCGAGGTTGACGTAGTGGTGCTCGACGATCTCGCCGGCGGCCTCGTCCCACTTCGAGTTGAGCTCCGGATGCTTGCGCAGCGCGAGGCACACGGCCTTCGCGGCGACGGCGAGCACGCCGATCTTGTGGCCCTGCAGCGAGCGGTCGGCCTTGAGCGACTCGATGAGCTCCGTCGTCGCCGTGACGTCGACCGTGAGGAACGTCGTCACGTGCGGCGCCGTGAAGGCGCTGCGCACCATCGCCTCGGCCGTATGCTTGCGCACGCCCCGGATCGGGGTGCGCGTCGTGCGCTCGCCGGTCGACGCAGCGGAGCGCGGTGCGGGCGCGGCATCCGCCGACACGGGCTCGGCTCCCGGCATCGTGCCGATGCGCGCCGCGTACGCCTCGACATCGGCGCGCGTGATGATTCCCGACGCACCGGATGCCTCGACCAGCGCGAGATCGATGCCGAGGTCCTTCGCGAAGCGTCGCACCGGAGGCGTCGACCGCGGCCGCTCGACGGGGCGCTCGGGCTCGGCGATGCGGATCGCGTCGTGCGGAGCGGCCTCGAGCACCGCCGTGTCGGTGCCGTTGCCCGCCGGGGCGTGCGAGGCGACCGAGCGCGCCCGGCGCTGCGGGCGCGCGTTGCCGCGCGGGGCGGCGCCGTACCCGACGAGGTTCGGCTGTGCCTTCTCTTCGGCGGCCTCGGGCGCGGCATCCGTCTTATCGGCAGCCGTCGCAGATGAGGCCGCTGCGGATTCGGGCGACGTGGCGGATGCCTCGGCCCCCGCCACGTCGAACGTGATGAGCGGCGAGCCGACCTGCACGACGTCGCCCGCCTGCGCGTGCAGCGTGCGCACGGTGCCGGCGAACGGGGACGGCAGCTCGACGACGGCTTTCGCCGTCTCGACCTCGGCGATCGTCTGGTTGAGGGCGACCTCGTCGCCCTCCGCGACCGTCCACTGGACGAGCTCGGCCTCGGGGAGGCCCTCGCCGAGATCGGGGAGCAGGAACTCCTGGATCACAGCACACCACCGCCCACGCCGGCGCGGCCCGTCTCGGCGGTGCGCCATTCCTCGAGCCCGGTCAGGCTGTTCGGCTTGTCGAGCACCCGATCGACCGCGTCGAGGATGCGGTCGAGATCGGGGATGTGGTACTTCTCGAGCTTCGCCGGCGGATACGGGATGTCGTGGCCCGTCACGCGCTGCGGCGGAGCCTCGAGGTAGTGGAAGCACCTCTCGGTGACGCTCGCGACGAGCTCGGCTCCGACGCCGGCCTCCTTCGCTGCCTCGTGGGTCACGACGACGCGGCCGGTCTTGCGCACCGACGCCGTCACCGTGCGGTAGTCGACGGGAGACAGCGACCGCAGGTCGATGACCTCGATCGAGACCCCCTCGTCCTCGGCTGCGATCGCCGCGTCGAGCGCGGTCGTGACCTGCGAGCCGTAGGTGAGGAGAGTGACGTCGCTGCCCTCTCGCGCGACGCGCGCGAGGCCCATGGGCGGGGCATCCGCCAGATCGACGTCGAGGTCGACCTCGCCCTTCTGGTGGTACAGCCGCTTCGGCTCGAAGTAGACGACCGGGTCGTCCGATGCGATCGCCTGCCGCAGCATGACGTACGCGTCCTGCGGGTTCGACACCGCGATCACGCGCAGGCCCGACGTGTGCACGAAGTACGCCTCGGGCGACTCGGAGTGGTGCTCGGCGGCGCCCACTCCCCCGGCCCAGGGGATGCGGATCGTGATCGGCATCTTGACGTTGCCGCGCGTGCGGTAGTGCAGCTTCGCGACCTGGCACACGATCTGGTCGAACGCCGGGTAGACGAACCCGTCGAACTGGATCTCGACGACCGGACGGTAGCCGCGCAACGCCAGGCCGACGGCAGTGCCCATGATGCCGGACTCGGCCAGCGGCGTGTCGATCACCCGGGCGGCGCCGAACTCGTCGAGCAGTCCGTCGGTGATGCGGAAGACCCCGCCGAGGCGGCCGACGTCCTCGCCCATAACGACCACCTTGGGGTCGTCGGCCATCGCGCGGCGCAAGCCCGCGTTGATGGCCTTCACCATCGTCATCTCGGTCATCGCGAGGCCTCCTCGGACGCCTCGAAGCCGGCGAGGTAGGCGCCGAACTCGCGGCGCTGCTCCTGGAGCCCGGTGTGCGGCTCCTCGTAGACGTGGTCGAGCACGCCGATCGGCTCGCGCGAGGTCGCCGTGAGAGTCGCCTCGCGGACCTTCGCGCCGAGCTCGTCGGCATCGGATGCGACGGACGCCGCGAACTCGTCGTCGAACGCGCCCTCGGCGCGCAGCAGCGCCTCGACCCGCGCGATCGGGTCGCGCTGCTTCCAGCGCTCGACCTCGTCCTTCGACCGGTAGCGCGTAGGGTCGTCGGAGGTCGTGTGGGGACCGATCCGGTACGTGACCGCCTCGATGTAGGCGGGACCCTTGCCCGAGCGGGCGTGGTCGATCGCCCAGCGCATCGCAGCGAGGCTCGCCAGCACGTCGTTGCCGTCGATGCGGACGCTCGGGATGCCGAAGCCGGGGGCGCGACCGGCGATCGGGTACTTCGCCTGCACGGTCACAGGCTCGGAGATCGCATACTGGTTGTTCGAGCACACGAAGACGACGGGAGCGCGGAACGACGACGCGAAGATCATCGCCTCGTTGACGTCTCCCTGGCTCGTGGCCCCGTCGCCGAAGTAGGTCGCGGCGACCTGGTCGGCGCCGTCGCGCTGGATGCCCATCGCGTAGCCCACCGCGTGGAGGGTCTGCGCGCCGATGATGATCTGCGGCGTCGCGGTGTTGATGTCGTAGGGGTTGAAGGTCGAGTGCTCCTCGCCGCGCCACGCGATGACGAAGTCGGCGGGCTTGGCGCCCCGCACGAAGTTCACGCCGATCTCGCGGTAGCTCGGGAAGGCGAAGTCATCCGCGCGCAGCGCGCGGGCGGTTCCAACCTGGACGGCCTCCTGGCCCTGGCACGGGGCCCACAGGCCCACCTGGCCCTGGCGCTGCAGGGCGATGCCCTCGGTGTCGATCCGGCGGACCAGCACCATGTCGCGGTACAGGCCGCGCAGCAGCTCGTGGTCGACATCGGCCACCCAGCGGCCGAGATCGGGGTCGGCGATGCGTTCGCCGTCGGGGGTCAGCAGCCGTGCGACGTCGTCGACGCCGACAGCCAGGTCGGGTGTGGTCAGGGTGTGCGCCATCGTCATACCTCCTCGGTGCGAGACGCCCTCGTGAGGCGCTCGTCACGTCGTCGCCGGCCTCGTCGCCGACAAGGCCGACATTACGTCGCTCTTGCACCTCGCTCAAGCATCACTCGCGCGCTTGAGCATGTTGCCAAACTCCGAGGGTGTGCGCCGTGATAATGTTCACACTATGAGCGCTCTGGACCACGTCGATCTCGAACTGCTGGCGGCGCTCTCCGACGACCCCCGCGCGACCGTCGTCGCCCTCGCCGACAAGCTCGGCCTCTCCCGCAACACCGTCCAGGCGCGCATGGCGCGTCTCGAGCGCTCGGGCGTGTTCCTGTCGTTCGAGCGCGCGATCTCGTCGACCGCGCTCGGCTTCCCGATCGAGGCGTTCATCCACGTGATGGTCCGTCAGGCCGAGCTGCCGCGCATCACGGGCGCGCTCGAGCTCATCCCCGAGGTCGTGCAGGTGCACGGGCTCAGCGGCCCCGTCGACCTGCTCGTGCGCGTCGCCTGCCGCGACACCCAGCACCTCTTCGACACCGACGCGCGGATCCTCGCGATCGACGGCGTCGAGCGCACCGAGACGTCGCTCGCGATGGGCGAGGTGATCGGCTACCGGGTGAAGCCGCTCATGGAGCTCGCACGGCGCGAGCCTCGCCAGGCTCGCTCGTGAACCCGACCTGCGCAACGGCGGTCGTCGTCCGCATCGCACCGTCGTCGAGCCGCACGAGCACGACTCCGACGAGGATCAGCGCTCCACCCGCGAACTGGATCGGCACGGGCGTCTCGCCGAGCAGGAGCCACGCGAATCCGAGTGCGAACAGCACCTCGGAGAGCCCGACGAACGACGCGACGCGCGATCCGATGCGCGGGACCGCCATGACGCCGAGCGCGTAGCCGAGCGTCGTCGCGACTGCGCTCACCCACACGATGGGCATCCACCCCGGCACCTCGAGCCCCGCGAGCACGACGGTGACCGAGGGCGCCGCGAACGGCAGGACGCCGATCGCGCACAGCAGGCCGATGAGCACGGCTCCCGTGAGCAGTCCGCCCGATGCGAGCGCGAGCGGCGGCAGGCGGTCGCCCGCGCGCTCCGAGATGAGGAAGTACGCGCCCACGCACACGGCAGCCGCGAGGGCGAGGAGCGTGCCGAGCAGGTCGAACGCCGCCCCCGAGATGTCGACGACGAGCACGAGACCGGTTATCGCGATGATCGAGCCGAGGATCACGCGCAGCGACGGCGCCCTGCGGGTGCGGATCCACGCGAGGATCACGAGCAGCACGGGGGCGAGGTACTGGATGAGGAGGGCGACGGCCACCGGCATCCGCTGCATCGCAGAGAAGAAGAACAGCTGGCAGCCCGCGACGGCCGTGAGACCGAACCCGAGGATCAGCAGCCCGTGACGGCGCAGGAAGCCGCGTTCGCGGCGGATCGCCATGACGAGCGCCGGCGCGAGGATGAGTCCCGACACACCCATGCGGATCACCAGCGCAGCCCCCAGTGACCATCCCGCTTCCAGGAGCGGCTTCACGAACGGGCCGCTCGAGGAGAACGCGAGGGCGGATGCCACGGCCATGATGAGCCCGGACGTCCGGCCGTCGCGGCTCCGCGCCGGAAGCACGATGGGAAGGGGCGCGGTGGAGGCGGTCATGCGTGCCAGACTGTCAGGAGTGAAACATGATTACACTGATGACAGTAATGGTCGTCGGTGTCAGGAGTCAATGTGGTCTTCATTCATGACACGAAGCGGTCGCTCATGGCCGTCGTGGACCTCGTCAACACCCTCCCCGGGCACGACGATCCCGACACGCTGACGAGCCTCGAGGACTTCCACGCCTTCCTGCGCGCCAATCCGTACACGGGCACGATCCGCCGCGACGAAACCGAGCTGGAGGCGGTCCGCCGCATCCGTCCCCGCCTCCGCGAACTGTGGAACGTGGGCCCTGTCGGAGCCGTGCCGCTCGTGAACGAGATGCTGCGCGACGGCAAGGCGCTCCCCCAGCTCGTGATCCACGACGGGTACGACTGGCACATCCACGCGACCTCCGACGACGCGCCCCTCGCGACACGCATCCTCGTCGAGGCGGCGATGGCGTTCGTCGACGTCATCCGCGCCGACGAGTACGACCGCGTCCGCGTGTGCTCCGCCGACGACTGCGACTGCGTCTACATCGACTACTCGCGCAACGGGTCGAAGCGGTACTGCGACACCGGCAATTGCGGCAACCGCATGAACGTGAACGCCTACCGGCTCAGGAAGGCGAGAGAAACCGCCTGATCGCGTCGGCGGCCTCGGCGGGCGTCTCGTAGTGGATGAGGTGCCCGACATCCGGGATCTCGACGAGCTCCGCCTGCGGGAAGAGCGTCGCGAGACGCCTCTCGGCCTCGATCGGCGTGATGTCGTCGCGCTGCGCCGCGACCAGGAGCGTCGGCTGCGCGATGCGCGGGGCGAACTCGCGCACGTCGTGCGACACAGACGCGACGAACGCGTCGCGCAGCACGTCCCGGTCGGCGAAGCGCGAGAAGTACGTGTCGTGCTGGTCGTGGATGAATCGACGGATGCCCCGGCTCCGCGTCTTCGCCATCGAGACGCTCATCGCCCGCACGATCGCGCGGTTGCGCAGCAGCGCCTCGCCGAATCTGCGTGGGAGGCGTGCGCCCGCCCAGTAGTAGAACACCGCGAGCCGGGTGAGGACGCCCCGCGGACCCTGGAGGGCGGGGGCGCCGATCGGGTTGACGAGCACGACGCGGGGCGTCGGCAGGCCGCCGGCCACCGCCGCCGATACGACGATCGAACCGAACGAGTGGCCCAGGATGACGGCGCCTGGAGCGACTTCCGCCACGAACCCGGTGAGCCAGTCGGCGTAGAGGGCGAGGTCGTGACGGCGCCGCGGCACCGGCGGGGTCTCGCCGAAGCCCGGGAGATCCGGGGAGACGATCCGGTAGTCGGACAGGTGCGCGACGACGGGCTCGAGCCCATGGTGCTCGCCGCGGAAGCCGTGTACGGCGACGATCGTCGTCGACGCGTCGGCGGGGCCATACACCCAGTACGCCGAGCGGCCGCCGAGCACGTCGACCTCGCGCCGCTCGACGGGCACCGCGTCGAGAAGCGCGGCGTACGGGTTGGCCACGGTCACCCCACGAGTCTAGGAGAGCACGCCCGAGCGAACGCTCGACGGCCGATGTCGGATGGCGCGCATACCGTGAGGCGCATGGACGCCTCGCCCCGCCCCCTCGACGCACCGCCTCCGTCGCGCTCGCGCGAGGGTGCGCCCGAATGGACGCGGGTCGTGGGCGTCTTCGACCTCGAGACGACGGGCGTCGATGTGACCGCCGACCGGATCGTCACCGCCCACATCGGGCTCCTCGACGGCGCGGGCACCGCCATCCTCGCGCGCGATTGGCTCGCCGATCCCGAGGTCGAGATCCCCGAGGCGGCAACCGCCGTGCACGGCATCGCGACCGAGCGGGCGCGCGCGGACGGCCGCTGCGCGGACGAGGTCGTGATGGAGGTCGTCGACGTGTTGCGGGCACTGCTCGACGCCGGCATCCCCGTCGTCGCCTACAACGCGGCGTACGACTTCTCGCTGCTCAAGCACGAGGCGCTGCGTCATGGCATCCGGCCCATCGAGAACCCGCGCCCCGTGATCGACCCGCTCGTCGTCGACAAGGCGTACGACCGCTGGCGCCGCGGAAAGCGCACACTCGAGCAGGTCGCGGCGCACTATGCCGTGCGGCTGGACGGGGCGCACGACGCGTCGGCCGACGCGGTCGCCGCGGGCCGCGTCGCGCAGGCGCTCGCGGGTCGCTTCGCGACACGCATGCCCCCCACCGCGCAGGAGCTCCACACGCGCCAGATCGCGTGGGCGCGGGCGCAGGCCGAGAGCCTCACCGACTACTTCGTGCAGATCGGCCGGCTCGATCCCGACGACCGTGTCGACGGCCGTTGGCCGGTGCGGTGACCGCCGCGGCGAGAGCCGCCGGAATGGCGAAGGCCCCGCCGAAGCGGGGCCTTCACGACGGAGCGTACCTTACTTCGAGCCGCCGCCGCCAAAATTCTTGAAGCGCTGGTTGAACTTCTCGACGCGACCGGCCGAGTCGAGGATGCGCTGCTTGCCCGTGTAGAACGGGTGCGACGCCGACGAGATCTCGACGTCGATGACCGGGTACTCGACGCCGTCGAGCTCGATCGTCTTGTCGCTGGTCACCGTCGAGCGGGTGAGGAAGGTCTCGCCCGAGCCGAGGTCGCGGAACACGACCGCGTGGTAATCGGGATGGATGTCAGTCTTCATTGGAGTCCTTTGAGGATGGTGCCCTGGATTTTGCCAGGACGGTCAAAGTCTTGGGTGCGAGCGCACCAAAGAGCGATTCTATCAGCCCGGGAGCGCGATCGCGGAACGCGCGGCCTCAGGCGTCGCTCACGGCGCGGGCCGCGTAGCGGCCGCCCCCCTCGCTCAGCGTCACCGGGACGCCGAACGTTTCGGTGAGCGACTCGGCCGTGAGGGTCTCGCGGATGGGTCCGGCCGCAACGACACGGCCCTCACGCAGCAGAAGCACGTGCGTGAACCCGACGGGGATCTCCTCCACGTGGTGGGTGACCATGATCATCGCCGGCGTCGTGGGCGCCTGCGCGTACCCGCCGAGCAGCGACAGCAGTTCTTCGCGGGCGCCCAGGTCGAGGCTCGCGGTCGGCTCGTCGAGCAGCAGAAGCTCGGGGTCGGTCATGACTGCCCGAGCGATCTGCACGCGCTTCTGCTCGCCGTCGGACAGCGTCCCGAACGTGCGGTCGGCGAGGTCGTCGAGCTTCCACTCCGCGAGGACGCGCAGCGCGCGCCGCTCGTCGATGTCTTCGTAGGCTTCGTGCCAACGGCCCAGCACCGCGTACGCGGCGGTCAGCACGACGTTGAGGACCGTCTCCTCCGGCGGGACCCGACGAGCCATCGCCGTCGACGCGAAGCCGATGCGGGGGCGCAGCTCGAAGACGTCGGTGCGGCCGAGCTGCTCGTCGAGCAGAGACACCGTGCCGGACGTCGGATGCTCGAGCGTCGCGGCCAGTTTGAGGAGCGTCGTCTTGCCCGCGCCGTTCGGCCCGAGGATGACCCACCGTTGGTCATCGGTCACCTGCCAGTCCACGTGATCGACGATGTCGCGGGCGTTTCGGCGGACGACGACGTCGGAGAACTGGAGGACCTGAGCCATGCCTCCAGCCTATCGGCCGCCCGTGGTGACCTCCGCGTACAGCGCCGCCGTCTGCTCGGCGATGCGCGTCCAGCTGAACTCGTTCGCGGCACGCTCGCGGCCGGCTCGGCCGTACTCGGATGCCCGGGCCGGATCGCTCACGACCTCGGTGAGCACGGCCGCGAGGTCGGCGACGAACCGCTCGGGATCGAGCGGCGTTCCCGTGCCGTCCTGCACCTGCTCGATGGGCACGAGCCTGCCCGTCACGCCGTCGACGACGACCTCGGGGATCCCACCCGTCGCCGTGCCGACGACGGCCGCGCCGCATGCCATCGCCTCGAGGTTCACGATGCCGAGTGGCTCGTACACCGAGGGGCACACGAACGTCGTGGCGGCGCCGAGGATCGTGCAGAGCTCGTGGCGCGACAGCATCCGGTCGATCCACACGACACCCTCGCGCGTCTGCTGGAGGCCGCGTACGAGATCCTCGACCTCCGCCATGATCTGCGGCGTGTCGGGCGCGCCTGCGCACAGGACGACCTGCACGTCGGCGGGCAGGCGCTCCGCAGCCCGGAGGAAGTACGGAAGACCCTTCTGCCGCGTGATGCGTCCCACGAACACGACCGACGGCTTGTCCGCGTCGACCCCCAGCTTCGCGAGCAGCTCGGGATCGTGAACCGGATGCCACGACCCGACGTCGATTCCGTTGTAGATGACCCGCACCTTCGCCGGGTCGAGCTCCGGGTAGCACCGCAGGATGTCGTCGCGCATGCCGTCGCTCACCGCGACGACCGCGGCCGACCCTTCGTAGGCGGTCCTCTCGATCCAGCTCGACACCGCGTAGCCGCCGCCGAGCTGCTCGGCCTTCCACGGGCGCAGCGGCTCGAGGCTGTGCGCCGTCACGATGTGGGGCACGCCGTGCAGGAGCGACGACAGGTGTCCGGCGAAGTTCGCGTACCACGTGTGGCTGTGGACGACGTCGGCTCCGGCGGCATCCGTCGCGATCTCGAGGTCCGTGCCGAGCGTCTGGATCGCAGCGTTCGCGCTCTGAAGCTCGACCGGCACGCCGTACGCGGTGGTGCCCTCTTCGTCGCGCGGCGCGCCGAAAGCACGCACCCGCACGTCGAGTCCGCCGAGCGCCCGCAGGGCCTTCACGAGCTCGGCGGCGTGCACTCCGGCACCCCCGTAGATCTCGGGCGGGTACTCCTTCGTCATGAGGTCGACGCGCATGTTTCGAACGCTAGTACACGGGCCACACCCGTCCTAGGGTGGACGCATGCCGGCTTCGCCAAAGGTCTTCGGAATCATCCTCGCCGGAGGCGAGGGCAAGCGTCTCATGCCTCTGACAGCCGACCGGGCCAAGCCCGCCGTGCCGTTCGGAGGTCAGTACCGGCTGATCGACTTCGCGATCTCGAACCTCATCAACTCGGGCCTGCGGCAGCTCGTCGTGCTGACCCAGTACAAGTCCCACAGCCTCGACCGGCACATCTCGCAGACGTGGAGGATGTCTCCGCTGCTGGACTCGTACGTGGCATCCGTCCCGGCCCAGCAGCGCCTCGGCAAGCGGTGGTTCTCCGGTTCCGCCGACGCGATCCTGCAGAGCCTCAACCTCATCAACGACGAGCAGCCCGACATCGTCGTGGTGGTAGGAGCGGACCACGTCTACCGCATGGACTTCCGGCAGATGCTCGACTCGCACATCGAGTCCGGCGCCCGGGCGACGGTGGCCGGCATCCGCCAGCCCATCGGCCTCGCCCACCAGTTCGGCGTGATCGACGTCGACCCCCAGCACACCGACCGCATCCGCGAGTTCCTCGAGAAGCCGCAGAACCCCGTCGGCCTGCCCGACTCGCCCGCCGACGTGCTCGCGTCGATGGGCAACTACATCTTCGACGCGGACGCGCTCATCGAGGCGGTCGAAGCGGACGGCGAGGTGCCGACGTCGAACCACGACATGGGCGGCGACATCGTGCCGTACTTCGTCGAGCGCGCCGAGGCCGGGGTCTACGACATGACGCACAACGACGTGCCCGGCTCGACCGATCGCGACCGGTACTACTGGCGGGATGTCGGGACGATCGACTCGTTCTTCGACGCCCACCAGGACCTCATCTCGACGCTGCCGATCTTCAACCTGTACAACACCGACTGGCCGATCCACTCGCAGCTGGTCAACTCGCCACCGGCGAAGTTCGTGCGCGATTCGGTGGGTCGAATCGGCAACGCGATCGACTCGATCGTGTCGCTCGGCTCGGTGCTGTCGGGCACGCACCTCGAGCGCAGCGTCGTCGGCCCCTGGACGCTCGCCGGCGGCGGCTCGACGATCACTGACTCGGTGCTGTTCGACCGCGTGCAGGTCGGTCAGGGCGCGCGGGTGCACCGCGCGATCCTCGACAAGAATGTGACGCTCGCGCCGGGCGCGACGGTCGGCGTCGACCGGGAGCGCGACCTCGAGCGCGGTTTCACGGTCACCGATTCCGGCATCACGGTCGTCGGCAAGGGCGTGCGGATCGACAGGTGACGGGCGTGTCCGCGACGCGGATGCCTCGGCATTACCGTTGAGGGCATGCCCGATGCTCCCGCGCGCCTCCTCGTCGTGCTCGACGCCGATTCCACGCTCATCCGCAACGAGGTCATCGAGCTGATCGCCGACGAGGCGGGACGCGGACCCGAGGTCGCGGCCGCGACAGAGGCGGCGATGCGCGGCGAAGTGGACTTCGCGACGTCGCTGCGGTCGCGCGTGCGCGAGCTGGCCGGGGTTCCCGTCGCCTCGTTCGCGCGCGTGCTGTCGCGCATCGAGCCGACGCCGGGCGTGCGAGAGCTCATCGACGCCGTGCACGCGCGGGGCGGCCAGGTGGGCGTCGTATCCGGCGGGTTCCACGAGATCCTCGACACGGTCGCTGCGTCGCTCGGCGTCGATGTGTGGCGCGCGAACCGCCTCGCCGTCGAGGGGGCGGGCGACGGCGCCCAGGTGCTCTCAGGCGTCGTCGACGGCGACATCGTCGACGCGGAGGGAAAGGCCGCCGCGCTCGTCGAGTGGGCGGAGCTGGCCGGGGTGCCGCTGCGCCGCACGATCGCGATCGGCGACGGCGCGAACGACCTGCGCATGATGGAGCGGGCGGGGCTCGGGATCGCGTTCAACGCCAAGCCCACGGTGCGCGCTCAGGCCGACATCGTGGTCGGACGGGTCGATCTGAGCGAAGTCATCCCACTCCTTCCGTGACCCTCCTGGATGTCGGAGGTCGGCGATAGCGTCGCTGCATGGATGTCATCCTCGTTCCCGGTCTCTGGCTCGACGCGTCGTCTTGGGACGACATCGTCCCCGCGCTCGAAGAAGCGGGCCATCGTCCACGCGCTCTGACGATGCCCGGCGTCGGCGCTCCCGCACCCGAGTCGAGCTCGATCGGCATGGCCGACTGGGTCGCGGCGGTGGTGCGCGAGATCGACACGACAGACGGGCCGGTCGTGCTCGTCGGGCACAGCGGCGGCGGCAACGTCGTGTGGGGCGCGGCGGATGCCCGGCCCGACCGCATCGCCCGTGTCGTCTTCGTCGACTCGATCGCGCCCCCGCCCGGCGGGATCATCTCCCAGTTCGACCTCGTCGACGGCGTCGTGCCCTTCCCCGGGTGGGACTCGTTCGACGATGAAGACGTCTTCGATCTGAACGACGAGGTGCGGGCGACGTGGGCGGGCCGTGCCCGATCCGTGCCTGCGCGCATTCCCACCGATCCGATCGAGCTGCGCGATGATAGGCGGCCGGGGTCCCCGTGACGATCTTGTCGGGCGGCTTCGACGAAGAGGCCTTCCGGGCCGCGGTGTCACAATGGGGCCGGTTCGGCGAGGAGTTCTCGGCCATCCGCGATGCCGAGGTCGTCAAGCTGGGCAGCGGGCACTGGCCGCAGTTCTCCCAGCCGGATGCGCTTGCGACGGCGCTCGTCGCGGCGGTTCGCTGAGCCGCGCGCTCAGTGCCCCATGCCGAGCCCGCCGTCGACCGGGATCACGGCGCCCGAGATATAGGCGGCGTCGTCCGACGCGAGCCACGCGACGACTCCGGCGACCTCATCGGGCGTCGCGAAGCGTCCCGCGGGGATGCTGCGCTTGTACTCGGCCTGCGTGTCTTCCGGGAGCGACGCGGTCATGTCGGTCTCGATGAAGCCGGGCGCGACGACGTTCGCGGTGATGCCGCGTGCACCGAGCTCGCGCGTGAGCGAGCGCGCGAAGCCGACGAGACCAGCCTTCGACGACGCGTAGTTGATCTGGCCGGCCGAGCCGAAGAGGCCGACGACCGAGGAGATGAGGATCACGCGACCCCACTTCGCGCGGAGCATGCCCTTCGATGCGCGCTTGACGACGCGGAACGCGCCCCCGAGGTTCGTCGCGACGACGCTGTCGAAGTCGTCCTCGGTCATGCGCAGCAGCAGCGTGTCCTTCGTGATGCCGGCGTTCGCGACGACGACCTCGACCGGGCCGAGAGCCGCCTCGACCTCGCCGAAGGCGGCGTCGACGGCCGCGGCATCCGTCACGTCCGCTCGCACCGTGAGCGTTCCCTCAGGACCCTCGCCGGAACGTGCGGTCACGGCCACCTTGTAGCCTTCGGCGACGAAGCGCTCGGCGATCGCGCGGCCGATGCCGCGGTTACCGCCGGTGACGAGGACGACGCGATCAATGGGCATGTGTGCTCCCGTGGGGGTGGTGCGCGGGCTGGACCCGCACCAGCCTAGCGGTGCGTCGTTGACACGCCGGGTGGCCGCTGGGACGCTGGAAGCGACCCCGAGAAAGGCCGATCGATGAGCGACAACACCCCGTCCGGCGACGCGCCGCAGTCGCAGCAGCCCGCTCCGCCGCCCGCGTACGAACCGCCTCCCGCTCCTCCGGCGGGCTCCCCCGCCGACTACCCGCCCGCGGGGATCTCCCCGCCCGCTCAGCAGCAGTACCCCGCGGCGTCCACCTATGGACAGCAGCCCGGCTACGGCGCACCCCCGGCATACTCGCAGGCGGGGTATCCGGCCGCGCCCGCCTACGGCGGCGGGTATCCGCAGCGCCGCACGAACTCACTCGCGATCGTGTCCCTCATCGCGGGAATCGCAGGACTCACGCTCGTCCCGTTCATCGGGTCGATCGTCGGCGTCATCACGGGCCACATGTCGCTGTCGCAGCTCAAGACGTCTGGTGAGGAGGGTCGCGGCATCGCGCTCGGCGGCCTCATCACAGGGTACGTCGGAATCGGGCTCGCGGTGCTGGGGCTCCTGGTCGCCCTGGCGTTCCTCCCGGCGCTGTTCGCGGTGATCTCGAACCTTCCCACGAACACCTGAGCGGCGATCCTGCTGCGGATCCGCGGGTCCGCACCCGGCGTAGGCTGGAAGGATCGTGAAGAACTCGAGCAGGGCCCCATCGGCCACGTCGCTGCCGCGTGCACCTCGTGACGATGCCGGGGCGCGCTCGATGAAGTACATCATCATGATGAGCATCCGCGTGGTGTGCTTCATCCTGATGGTCGTCGTCACGCCGTACGGGTGGTACACGTGGGTGTTCGGCGCGGGGGCTGTGATCCTCCCCTACATCGCCGTCGTGATCGCGAACGTCAGCAGCCGACCGCCGGTGGCTTCGGCCGAGAACCCCGAGCTCACGCTCACCGCGGCACCGCCGCCGGCTCCTCCCACGGCCGACAGCTCCTCGGCACACGTGATCCGCATCGAGGAGACGCTCCAGGCGCCCGTGCGCAGGGCCGCCGACGCGGTGCCGCCCGAACATCCCGAGACTCCGGCATCCGCAGCTCCCGAGACGCCCGATGACCGTCGAGAGGACGGCGCCGCGTGATCGAGACTGCCGCCGAGTGCTCGAGAGCCGGATGCCGCGCCACCGCCGTGTGGCGCATCGACTGGCGCAACCCGCGCATCCACTCCGAGGATCGCCGCAAGACGTGGGTGGCGTGCGACGAGCACCGCGATCACCTGCGGGACTTCCTGGCCGCGCGCAGCTTCCCCGTCGAGGTGTCGCGCCTCGCGTCTTCGGAGGCGGCGCGATGAGCCTGAAGACCGCGCGCCCCGCGGTGCGGTGGACCGTCTACGTGCTCGTCGCGGTCGTGTTCGCCGTCACGTGCGCGTTCCTGTCGAACTGGCAGTTCAGCCGGAACGCCGAGCGCGCCGGGCAGCTGGCCCTCGTCGAGCGGAACTACGACGCCGAGCCCGTGCCGCTCGACGCGGCGATCCCCTCCGGCGGTGAGCTCGACGCCGGCGATGAGTGGCTTCCGGTCGAGGTGGTCGGCGAGTACCTCCCCGATGAGCAGCTGCTCGTGCGCAATCGCGCGCACGGCGGAACCGCCGCGTTCGAGGTACTCGTGCCGTTGCTCACCGAGTCCGGACGCGTGCTCGTGATCAACCGCGGATGGGTCCCGCCGGGCAGCGAGCAGCGTCTGCCGGACGAAGTCCCGGAGCCGCCCGGGGGCGAGGTCACCGTCGTCGCGCGCCTTCGCGCCAGTGAGCCCCTGCCCGCGTCGGGCCGCTCGGCCGACGAGGGCCAGGTCCCGACCATCCATCTCCCGCTCATCGCGGAACTCGTCGACCCGGCGATCTCGGGCGATGTCGAGCAGTCGGCATACGGCCTCATGGCGACGGAGACCCCCTCACCGACGCTGCGCCCCCAGTCCGTCGAGGCGCCCTCCGAGGACCCGGGACCGCACCTGTCGTACGCGATCCAGTGGATCCTGTTCGCGATCATGGGGTTCGTCTTCATCGGGTACGTCATCCACACCGAGCGCACACGGCGCCGCGAGGACGCCGGCGCGAGCGAAGGGATCGCGACGGATGCGGCATCGCCCACCGCCGGACACGCGGGCGGTTCCGCGGTCGAGCCGGAGGCGGCATCAGCTTCGCCCTCGGAGGGGCGACGACAGCGCAGGCGCGACCGCGACGCGGAGGACGAGGACGCGATCCTCGACGCGGCGCGGCGCTGACGCGGGCCGTCAGGCCAGCGCGACGAGATCGGCGTAGTCGCGGCCCCACAGGTCCTCGACGCCGTCCGGCAGGATCAGCACCCGTTCGGGGTTGAGGGCCTCCACGGCGCCTTCGTCGTGCGAGACGAGCACGACTGCTCCTTCGTAGTGCGCGAGGGCGCCGAGGATCTCTTCACGCGACGCGGGGTCGAGGTTGTTCGTCGGCTCGTCGAGCAGCAGGACGTTGGCGCTGGACACGACGAGCGTCGCGAGCGACAGCCGCGTCTTCTCGCCGCCCGACAGAACGCCCGCGGGCTTGAGCACGTCGTCGCCCGTGAACAGGAACGAACCGAGCACCTTGCGCGCCTCGGTCGCCGAGATGTCGGGCGCGGCCGACATCATGTTGTCGAGCACCGAACGCGAGACGTCGAGGTTCTCGTGCTCCTGCGCGTAGTACCCGATCTTCAGGCCGTGCCCGGCTTCGACCACACCCGTGTCGGCGGCGTCCACCCCGGCGAGGATGCGCAGCAGCGTCGTCTTGCCGGCACCGTTGAGGCCCAGCACGACGACCTTCGAGCCGCGGTCGATCGCGAGGTCGACGTCGGTGAAGATCTCGAGCGATCCGTACGACTTCGAGAGACCGGATGCCGTGAGCGGCGTGCGCCCGCACGCCGCCGGCTTCGGGAACCGCAGCTTCGCGACCCGGTCCTCCTGCCGGACCTCCTCGAGTCCCGCGAGCAGCTTCTCGGCGCGCGCCATCATCTGGTGCGCCGCCGCGGCCTTCGTCGCCTTCGCGCCGAACTTCGCGGCCTGCTGCTGGAGCGCGGTCGCCTTCTTCTCGGCGTTCGCGCGCTCCTTCTTGCGGCGCTCCTCGTCGGCCGCGCGCTGACGCAGATAGTTCTTCCACGTCATGTTGTAGATGTCGATGACCTGGCGGTTCGCGTCGAGGTAGAACACGCGATTCACGGTCTCGCCGACGAGTTCGACATCGTGCGAGATGACGATGAGCCCGCCCTTGTAGCTCTTGAGGAAGTCCCGCAGCCACACGACGCTGTCGGCGTCGAGGTGGTTCGTCGGCTCGTCGAGGATCATCGTGCCGGCGTCCGAGAACAGGATGCGCGCGAGCTCGATGCGGCGTCGCTGCCCGCCCGAGAGGGTCTTCAGCGGCTGATCGAGGATGCGGTCCGGCAGGGCGAGGTTGTGGGCGATCGACGCGGCCTCGGCCTCGGCGGCGTAGCCGCCCAGTGCCTCGAAGCGCTCGGTGAGGGACGCGTACTTGCGCATTGCGCGGGCCGCGGCATCCGCATCGCCGGATCCCATGGCCTCGGATGCCTCACGCATGCCGATGGCGATCGTGCCGAGCCCGCGCGCGTCGAGGATGCGCGTGCGCGCGAGCATCTCGGGGTCGCCAGACCGGGGATCCTGGGGCAGGTAGCCGATCTCACCGGAGCGGTCGACGCGGCCGGCACTGGGCAGCACATCGCCCGCGAGCACCTTCGTGAGCGTCGTCTTTCCGGCACCGTTTCGACCTACGAGCCCGATCTTGTCGCCGTCGGATACGCGGAACGACACGTCCGACATGAGCACGCGGGCGCCCACGCGGATCTCGAGGTCGTGCACGGCGAGCACAGCGATCGTCCGTTTCGTTGGGGATGGGATACAAGCGGCGCGAGATGGCCAGCCCCCTAGTATAAGTCGCGATGCCGGGCTTCCCCCGACCCGGCCCGTCCACTGAGGAGCCCCATGACCGTCGCCGTCGCCCCGTCGCAGCCCCGCCGCGTCCTCGCCGATGTGATCGCCCGCCCGTCCCACCGCGCCCGCGCCTTCGCCGTCGACGCGTCGCTCGTGGTCGCGGGCGCCGCCGTCGTCGCCCTGCTCGCGCAGGTCGAGATCCCGCTATGGCCCGTCCCCATCACGGGCCAGACGCTCGGCGTCATCGTCGTCGGCGCCGCCCTGGGCGCATGGCGCGGCGCTGCGGCGCTCATGACCTACATGATCGCCGGCCTCGCCGGTCTCCCGGTGTTCGCCGGCTTCACGGGCACGATCGCGGCTCTCGCGAAGCCGAGCTTCGGCTACATCATCGGCTTCGTGCTCGCGGCCTTCGTCGCGGGCTGGTTCGCCGAGCGCGCGTGGGACCGCAAGCCGTGGCTCGCCTTCGTCGGCTTCGCCGTCGCGAGCGTGGTGCCGTTCCTGTTCGGCGTCCCTTACCTCGCCTACATCCTCAACGTCGTGGGCGGCGCGCAGCTGACCTTCCTCCAGGTGCTCGAGGCGGGCGTCTTCCCCTTCATCGTGGGCGGAATCATCAAGGCGCTCATCGCCGCGCTGCTGATCCCGACCGCGTGGGCGCTCGTGCGAAAGGCCGACGCGACGAAGCGCTAGTACACGCGCATCCGTCGCTTCGAGAGGGAGCCCCGGCGTCGGCCGGGGCTCCCTCTTCGTGGGAATCCGATTAGCGGCGACTCGGACGCGTAGGTAAAGTAAGGCTGTCCTTACTCGCTTCCGGAGGTTTGTCCGTGCCCATTTCCCGCTCCGCCACCGCGATCGCGCTCTCCGCCTTGACCGTCCTCGCCCTCGCCGGCTGCGCGACCAGCGCCGCCGACGGCGGTGACGCCGCAGCGAACGAGGCGGATGCCGGTGCCTTCCCCGTCACGATCGAGCACGCCTTCGGCGAGACGACGATCGAGTCCAAGCCCGAGCGTGTCGCGACAGTGGCGTGGTCGAACCAGGAGGTGCCGATCGCGCTCGGCGTCGTGCCGGTGGGCATGGCCGAGGTCACGTGGGGCGACGACGACGGCGACGGCGTGCTCCCGTGGGTGGAGGACGCGCTCGAAGAGATCGGCGCCGAGACCCCCGTGCTGTTCGACGAGACCGACGGCATCGACTTCGAGGCCGTCGCCGACACGCAACCCGATGTCATCCTCGCCGCGTACTCGGGCCTCACGCAGGAGGAGTACGACACGCTGTCGAAGATCGCACCGGTCGTCGCCTACCCCGAGGTGCCGTGGGGCACGTCCTACGAAGACATGATCCGGCTCAACTCGACAGCCCTCGGCCTCGCCGATGAGGGTGACGCGCTCATCGAGGAGCTGAACTCCGAGGTCGACGCGGCGCTCGCCGACTTCCCCGAGCTCGCCGAGTCGAAGGTGCTCTTCTCCTACATCGACCCGTCCGACTTCAGCCAGATCGGCTTCTACACGAGCCTCGACACGCGCCCGGGCTTCCTGGTCGACCTCGGCCTCCCGCTCCCCGCCGTCGTCGAGGAGGAGTCGACCGGAACCGACCAGTTCTACACGACCGTGAGCGCCGAGCAGGCCGACCGCTTCGGCGACGTCGACGTCTTCGTGACCTATGGCGACGCGAGCGGCAGCATCATCGAGCAGCTCCAGGCCGACCCGCTCCTGTCGCAGATCCCCGCGATCGCCGCCGGTCACATCGCGATCCTCGAGGAGTCGACGCCTCTCGCGGCATCCGCCAACCCGTCCCCGCTGTCGATCGGCTGGGGCATCCACGACTACTTCGCGGTCCTCGCCGGCGCGCTGGACTGATCCTCGCAACCAGCCGCCCATGACCGTCACGCAGACTCGCCCCCCGCTGCCGGACACCGCATCCCTGCGGCGCCCGGCAGCGGTGCGGCTGGCGTGGCTCGCGGTGGCGGTCGTGGTCCTCTCGGCGCTGTGCGTGGCATCCGTCGCCTTCGGCGTCCGCGAAGTGTCGATCGACGACATCTTCGCCGGGCTCAGCGGCGACACGAGCGGGGTCGCTGAGGCGGCGGTCGTGGCGCGTCTGCCACGTACGGTGCTCGCGATGCTCGTCGGCGCGGCCCTCGCCCTGGCGGGCGCGTCGCTGCAGGCGGTGACGCGGAACCCGCTCGCCGATCCCGCGATCCTCGGCATCTCGGGCGGCGCGGCTCTCGTCGTCGTGGCGGGCATCGCGTTCTTCGGCCTCTCGGATCCGTACGCGATCATCGCCCTCGCGACGGCAGGTGCGGCGGGGGCGTCGGCGTTCGTCTACGCGGTCGGCTCGCTCGGCCGCGGCGGCGCGACCCCCCTCAAGTTGGCGCTCGCCGGCGCGGCGAGCTCGGCGGCGTTCCTGTCGCTCGTGACCGCGATCCTGCTGCCGCGCATCGACATCGTCGAGCGCTTCCGGTTCTGGCAGATCGGAGGCGTGGGCGGCGCGACGTGGGATCGCATCGGCGTCGCACTGCCGTTCCTCGTCGTGGGCGCGCTCGTGTGCTTCGCATGTGCGCGGGGCATGAACTCGCTGGCGCTCGGCGACGACCTCGCCGCCGGGCTCGGACAGAACGTCGCCCGCACGCGCGTGATCTCGTTCGTGGGCGCGGTCATCCTGTGCGGCGCCGCCACGGCGATCGCGGGCCCCATCGGGTTCGTCGGCCTCATCGTGCCTCACATCTGCCGTCTGCTCGTCGGCACCGATCACCGCTGGCTGCTGCCGTTCACCGCGGTCTCGGGAGCGGCGCTCCTCGTCGCGGCCGACGTCGTGGGCCGGCTCATCGCGCGCCCGGACGAGGTCGAGGTCGGCGTCATCACGGCGCTCATCGGGGCGCCGTTCTTCATCTGGATCGTCCGCCGGCAGAAGGTGCGCGAGCTGTGACCGCCCCGACGAGCCTCGACACCCCCGTTGCCGCCCACGGGACATTCGCCGCATCCGCGATCGCGGCGTCCCGCCGTCGTCGGGTGCGCCGTAGCGCCCTCATCACCGCGGGGCTGGGCGCTGCGATCGTCGTCGTGTTCGCCCTGTCGCTCATGATCGGCCGCACGCTCTACACGCCGCTCGAAGTGCTCGATGTGCTGGCGGGCCACATGATTCCGGGCGCGTCGTTCACCGTCGGCGAGCTGAGGCTGCCGCGCGCCGCGCTGGGGCTGCTCGCCGGGTTCTCGTTCGGCATCGCGGGCGTGACCTTCCAGACGATGCTGCGCAACCCGCTCGCCTCCCCCGACATCATCGGCATCTCGTCGGGTGCGACGGCCGCGGCGGTCTTCGGCATCGTCGTCCTGTCGCAGGGCGAGACCGCCGTGTCGCTGCTCGCGCTCGGCGGCGCGCTCGTCTCAGCGTTCGCGATCTACCTGCTGTCGAACAAGGGCGGCTTCGCGGGCACGCGGCTGATCCTCATCGGCATCGGCGTCGCGGCGATGCTCGACGCCGCTGTGACGTACCTGTTGTCGAAGGCCGCGGCGTGGGACCTGCAGGCCGCGCTCCGCTGGATCACGGGAAGTCTCAACGGCGCGAGCTGGCCGACCGTGCTCCCACTCGCGATCGCGTGCATCGTGGTCGTGCCCGCCCTGCTCAGCCAGAGTCGCAACCTCGGCGTTCTCCGGCTCGGCGACGACTCCGCCGCGGGGCTCGGCGTACGCGTCACTCCGTCCCGCGTCGTCGCGATCCTCGCGGCGGTCACGCTGCTCGCGTTCGCGACGGCGGCGACCGGCCCCATCGCATTCGTCGCCTTCATGGCCGGCCCCATCGCCGCGCGCGTCGTGGGCTCGGGCTCCGCACTCCTCCTGCCGTCGGGCTTCATCGGCGCGCTGCTCGTGCTCGTCGCCGACCTCATCGGCCAGTTCGCGTTCGACGCTCGCTACCCCGTCGGCGTGATCACCGGCGTCGTCGGCGCTCCCTACCTCATCTACCTCCTCATCAGGACGAACCGCTCCGGAGGCTCGCTATGACGGTCTCGCATTCGCTCTCGGCCGAGTCGCTCACGCTCGGCTACGGGGACCGAGTCATCATCGAAGGGCTCGACCTGCAGATCCCGCCGGGTCGCATCACAGCGATTGTGGGCGCCAACGGATGCGGCAAGTCCACGCTCCTGCGCGCGCTCGCGCGGCTCATCCCGGCTCGCTCCGGACAGGTCGTCCTCGACGGCAAGGCCCTCCACTCCCGGCCCACGAAGGAGGTCGCGCGCATGCTCGGCCTCCTGCCGCAGAGCCCGATCGCGCCGGAGGGGATCGCCGTCGCCGACCTCGTCGGCCGCGGCCGGCATCCGCACCAGAAGCTGCTCGCGCGCTGGAGCGCGCGCGACTACGAGGTCGTGGCGCAATCGCTCGACGCGACCGGCACGTCGGACCTCGCCGACCGCGCCGTCGACGAGCTCTCCGGTGGGCAGCGCCAGCGCGTGTGGATCGCCATGGCCCTCGCGCAGGAGACCGACATCCTCCTCCTCGACGAGCCGACGACGTTCCTCGATGTCGCCCACCAGGTCGAGGTGCTCGATCTGCTCACCGACCTCAATCGCGAGCGCGGCACGACGATCGTCATGGTCCTGCACGACATAAACATGGCCGCCCGCTACGCGGACCACCTGTACGCCCTCCGCGACGGCCGCGTCGTCGCGAGCGGCGCGCCGAGCGAGGTCGTCACGAGCGAGCTCATCCGCGATGTCTTCGAGCTCGACGCACTCGTCGTGCCCGATCCCGTGTCGGGTGCGCCGATCGTCCTCCCCCGCGGGCGCCACCACATCGTCAGCGCCGAGACTTCGGGCGCCGAGCGGGCGACCGCCGAGCACATCGCGGGCCCCGCGAACGCACCGACCCCCGTCACGACAGGAGCACCGCATGGCCTCCCCGGGTGATGCCCACCGATTCTTCCGCGCCACCGTGAAGGCGGTCGCCGACGTGACGCCGAGCTTCCGGAGGTTCACGTTCGGCGGCGACGACCTCGCACACTACGGCGATCCGGGCTTCGACCAGCGCATCAAGATCGTCTTCCCCACCGCGACGGTCGGCATCGACGCGATGCCGACGGGCGAGGACTGGTACACGCAGTGGCGCGCCCTCCCCGAGGACCTGCGGCCCCCGTTCCGCACCTACACGACGCGCTACGTGCGGAACCACGCGAGCGAGGTCGACGTCGACATGGTCGCGCACGAGGTCATCGGTCCGGCGTCGGAGTGGATCGCGAGCGCGCGCGTCGGCGACGAAGTACTCATCTTCGCGCCGACGACCGCGCACACGGGAGTCAGCTACGGCGTCGACTTCGTGCCTCCGGCGCACGTCGACGACATCCTCCTCGCGGGCGACGAGACCGCCGCGCCCGCGATCGCCGCGATCCTCGAGCAGCTTCCGCGCGATGCCCGCGGGGTCGTCGTGCTCGAGGTGCCCGAAGAGGGCGACACCGGCTACCTGCCGCGGCATCCGGGCTTCGAGTATCGTGTCGGAGCGCGCGGAGGGACCCATCGACACGGCCACCTCGTGGTGTCCGTGACGGATGCGGCGACCGCCCTGACCCCGCCCGGGCACGGCGCCGACGTCGAAGAGGTCGACATCGACGAGGGCCTCCTGTGGGAGGTGCCCCGCACGGCGAAGGGCGGCGCGGCGCTCAAGCGCGCACGTCTCTACGCGTGGCTCGCGGGCGAGGCCGGCGCGATCAAGACCCTCCGCCGGCACCTCGTCACCGACCGCGGCGTCGATCGCCGTGCGGTGGCGTTCATGGGGTACTGGAGGGTCGGCCGGGCCGAGAATTGAGTCGACGCGGATCACGGCGCGCAGCGCCTTGGAGGGCGTCGACTCAAGGCTGAGCGAGCAAAGCGAGACGAAGCCTGAGCCCCCGGCCTACTGCGCCTCCGCGCGAGCTTCGTGCGCGTGCCCCAGCCGAAGCCCCGGCACGAGCGCGAGCAGAGCCAGTCCCGCGGCGAGGATGAAGACCGCCGGGAACGCGGCATCCGTCGCGATGAGCGTCGTGAAGACGATGCCCATGACGGCGATCGCCGTCGCCGCGCCCACCGAGTCCGAGATCGACAGCGCCGACGAGTTGAAGCCCTGATCGCGCGGTGTCGAGTACGCGAGCGTGAGCACCGTCAGCCGTGGGTACATGAGCCCCATCCCCGAGCCGGCGAACGCCCAGCCGACGACCACGAACACGGGATGCAGGTGCAGCGTCGCGGACAGCGCCGCGATCGCGGTCGCCAGCGCGAGCTGGGCAACGCCGAAGATCGTGATGCGCGTGTTGCCGATGCGGTCGCCGAACCGGCCCTGGACGTCGGCGGCCGCCGCCCACGTGAGGGCCGCCGCGGTGAGACCGAGACCGGCCCACGTCGGCGAGAAGTCGTACTCGTCGATGAGCAGGTACGGGATGTAGACCTCGGCACCGAAGAGCGCCCCCGCGATGAGACCGCGCATGAGCACGACGCTCGGCAGGCCGCGTGCGGCGGTGAGCGTGCGGCGCGGTAGCAGCGGTCGCACCGCGAACCCGATGACGAGCACGGATGCCACGACCGTCGGCACGGCGAACGGCCCGAGCTCGCCGGCGAGACTGAGCGCCAGCGCGCCGATCGCGACGGCGACGGCGCATGCGAGCCGCGGGCCGATCCGGGCGGTCGACGGATGCTCCGTGTCGAGCGCAGTTCCCCACAGTCGCGTCGCGACCATGATGTACGCGAGCACCGTGAGCGCTGCCACCCCGAGGAAGACCCACCGCCAGTGGATGTACTCGGTGACCGCTCCCGCGAGGAACGGGCCGATGAGCGAGGGCACGACCCACGCGGCGGAGAACGCCGCGAACACCCGGCCGTGGATCGCGGGCGGGTACACGCGCGCGACGACGACATAGAGGGCGACGGTCTGGCCGCCCGTTCCGAGGCCCTGGATGAGCCGCCCGACGACGAGCACCTCCATGGTCGGCGCGAGCCCCGCGACGATGAGGCCGCCGACGAAGAGGATGACGGATGCCGTGAGCGGCCACACCGGCCCGGACCGGTCGCTCCAGGCACCGACCGCGACCATCCCGATGACACCCGTGGCGAGCGTGCCCGAGAACGCGATCGCGTACAGCGCGGCACCGTCGAGGTCGGCGCTCACGACGGGCATCACCGTCGTCACGGCGAGGGACTGCATCGCCGCGAGGAAGATCATCGCGACCGCGCCCACCGTCACCCACACGAACTGCGGGCTCCAGATCCCGGCCACGCTGGGCGGCGACGCGGGCGTCGGAGAGGTCACGATGCGGCCAGCGCGCCGATCCGCGCGACGGCCTCTCGCAGAAGGTCGGGGTCGCACCCGAAGTTGACGCGCACGTGCCCCTTGCCCTCGTCGCCGAAGTGCGGTCCGAAGTGGAGGGCGACTTTCGCCTCACGCAGGATCTTCGTCGCGGGATTGTCGCCCCATCCGAGCGCGGACAGATCGACCCAAGCGAGGAATCCCGCGTCGGGGATGCGGAAGCGCGCACCAGGAACGTGCTCGGCGAGCAGGTCGGCGAGCAGCCGGCGGTTGGCGTCCAGCGCCGCGAGCTCGGCGTCGAGCCACGCGTCGCTTTCCTGCGAGAACGCCGCCACACCGGCGAGCGCACCGAAGAGGCCTGTGCGCCACTCGACCTCGGCCGGCATGTCGCGCACGACCCGCGTGGTCTCCTCCGATGCCGTGATCATGAGCGCGCACTTGAGGCCGGCGAGGTTGTACGCCTTGCTCGCGCTCGTCACGGCGTAGCCCACCTGGGCGGCCTCGTCGGACGCCGCCAGGAACGGCGTGAACGTCGCATCCCTGTGCGTGAGCGGGGCGTGGATCTCGTCGCTCACGACGACCGCGTCATGAGCCGCGGCGATGTGCGCCAGCTCGGCGAGGCTCTCGCGGCTGTGCGCCGTGCCGGTCGGGTTGTGCGGGTTGCACAGCAGCACGGCGCGCGCACCGTCCGCGAGGGCGGCTTCGATGCCCGCGAGGTCGAGCTCCCACCGGTCGCCCGTGTCGCGCAGCGGCACGCGCTCGACGACCGCATCGGCCTCGGGCACGCAGTCGTAGAAGGGCGGGTACACCGGCGGCGTGACGATGACGCGATCGCCCGGCTTCGTGACCCGGCGCAGGATCTCGACGACCCCCATCATGACGTCGACGGTCGACCGCACGCGGGCCGGGTCGACGGCCCAGCCGAAGCGACGGCGCGCGAAGGTCGCGAAGGCGTCGCGGATGCCGGGGTCGGGCGGGGTATAGCCGGTGTCGCCCAAGGCGACCGCCCGCGCGAGTCGCTGGGTGATCGCGGGCGCGAGCGGGAAGTCGGTCTCGGCGACGAACATGGGGATCACGTCCGGCCCGTAGGTGCGCCACTTGGTGCTCGAGCGTTCGCGGAGCTGGTCGATCGGAAGGGCCTGCAAGGGGGTCACGCTCACTCCTCGAGCCTATCGAGGGCAGACGGATGCCCCGTCCGCCCCGTCACCGGGCGACACCGGTCTGCGGAAGCCGCGTCAGATCGCGAAGCCGAGCGCCCGCATCATGTCGCGGCCGTCGTCGGTGATGCGCTCCGGGCCCCACGGCGGCATCCACACCCAGTTGATGCGGAACCGCTCGACGACCTCATCGAGAGCCTGCGCGGTCTGCTCCTCGAGCACGTCGGTCAGGGGGCATCCGGCGGAGGTCAGCGTCATGTGGATGACCAGCGCGTCGTTCTCGTCGTCCCAAGCCAGGTCGTACACGAGTCCGAGGTCGACGACGTTGATCCCCAGTTCGGGGTCCATGACGTCCTTGAGGGCCTCGGTGACCTCGTCGTACTTCTCCGGGCTGAGCGTCGCGGTCATATCCGTGATCCTACGCTTCGCTGACCACGGGGGCGTCGGCGGGCTCCTCCTCGCCCTCGGGCAGGTAGCGGTCGTAGCCCTCGTCCTCGAGGCGGTCGGCGAGCTCGGGGCCACCTTCCTCGACGATCCGTCCGCCCACCATGACGTGGACGTAGTCCGGGTGGATGTAGCGGAGGATGCGCGTGTAGTGCGTGATCAGCAGCACGCCGAGGTTCGACTCGGCCTTCGCGCGGTTCACTCCCTCGGACACGACCTTGAGCGCGTCGACGTCGAGGCCCGAGTCGGTCTCGTCGAGCACGGCGATCTGCGGCTTCAGAAGCTCGAGCTGGAGGATCTCGTGGCGCTTCTTCTCACCGCCCGAGAAGCCCTCGTTGACGTTGCGCTGCGCGAACTTCGAGTCCATGCGCAGGTTCTTCATGGCCGACTTGACGTCCTTCGTCCACGTGCGGATCGAGGGCGCCTCGCCGTCGATCGCGGTCTTCGCGGTGCGCAGGAAGTTCGTGACCGTGACGCCCGGGATCTCGACCGGGTATTGCATCGCGAGGAAGAGCCCGGCGCGGGCGCGTTCGTCGACCGACATCGCGAGGACGTCCTCGCCGTCGAGCGTGATCGAGCCGCTCGTCACGTTGTACTTGGGGTGACCCGCGATCGTGTACGCGAGCGTGGACTTGCCCGAACCGTTCGGGCCCATGATGGCGTGGGTCTCGCCGGTGCGGATGGTGAGCGTCACGCCGTTGAGGATGGGGGTGATGCCGGCATCCGTCTCGACCGTCACATGCAGGTCGCGGATCTCGAGGACAGACATTCGTTCGATACCTTCTTCAGTTCAGTGCGAGCTTGACGGCCGGGTCGACGAGCACGTCGTCGCCGTCGATCGTGACCTGGAACACCGGGACGGGCTCGTAGGCCGGGAGGTTGAGGGGCTTGCCGGTGCGCAGCGAGAACGCCGAGCCGTGCGCCCAGCACTCCACCGTGTCGCCGTCGACGAAGCCCTCCGACAGCGAGATGTCGCCGTGCGTGCAGGTGTCGCCGATCGCATGGACCTCGCCGTTCGAGTCGAGCACGACCGCCATCGCGACCCCGTCGACCTCGAAGCGACGCGCTTCGTCCTGCACGAGCTCGCCGAGCGAGCAGATGCGCTGCGCCGTCACCGCGCGACCTCCAGCGCGAGCTCGGTCTCGATCGCGGCGAGCAGCTCCTGCTCGAGCTCGGGCACGCCCACCTTCTGGACGATCTCGGAGAGGAACCCGAGGACGACCATGCGTCGTGCCTCGTCTTCGGGGATGCCCCGCGCCTGCAGGTAGAAGAGCTGCTCGTCGTCGAAGCGGCCGGTCGCCGACGCGTGGCCGGCGCCGCGGATGTCGCCCGTCTCGATCTCGAGGTTCGGGGTGGACTCGGCGCGGGCGCCGTCGGTGAGCACGAGGTTGCGGTTCGCCTCGTACGAGTCGGTGCCCACGGCGTCGGGGCCGATCAGCACGTCGCCGACCCACACGCTGCGCGCCCCCTCGCCCTGCAGCGCTCCCTTGTAGAGCACGTCGCCGGTCGTCTCGGCGCCCTTGTGGAAGAGGTATACCTGGCTCTCGAGGTGCTGCCCCGAGTCGGAGTAGCTGAGGCCGTAGAGCTCCGCCCGCGAGCCCGTGCCCGCCAGCTCGACGTTCGGGTTCACGCGCACGATCGCTCCCCCGAAGCTCACCACGATGTGGCGGAGCGTCGCATCGCGCGACACGCGGGCCTGGTGCGATGCGGCGTGGGCGGCGTCGTCGTCCCACTGCTGGACCGTGATGACCTCGAGGTGGGCGCCGTCGCGGACGATGATCTCGACGTTCTGCGCGAACTGGGCGCTGCCCACGTGGCGGAGCACGACGGTGCCGCGGCTGTTGACGCCCGCCTCGATCACGATGTGCGCGTGGGCGAGCAGGGCGGTGGCGGCGCCGACGGCCTCGACGACGACGGGCTCGTCGAGCTCGGCATCCGCCGGGATCGACAGGTACAGGGCCTCGGCCGAGCGCGACCACGCGACCGCGGCAGGAAGGTCCTCGGGGGTGAAGACCTCGCCGCGCGGCGCGGCTCCGGCTTGGAGTCCGGCGGCCGCGAGGGGCCCGGAGACCGAGATCGCCACAGCGCCCTCGTCGCCTGCCTCGTCGACGAAGAGGCGCGCGAGCCGGTCGACCGGAGTGTGCTTCCAGTTGACCTCGCGGCCGGTCGGCTTCTCGAATGCGGCGGGGTCGTACGACCGGAACCGCTCGGAACGGGTCTGCACGGGAACGAATGCGCCCGCGCCATCGGAGTGGCCCTTCGCGCCGGGGACGGTCGGGGCCGAAGTCACGGAGCTCACTAGCCGACGGATCCTTCCATGCCCATCTCGATGAGCTTGTTGAGTTCGAGCGCGTACTCCATCGGCAGCTCACGTGCGATGGGCTCGATGAAGCCGCGCACGATCATCGCCATCGCCTCGTCCTCCGGCATGCCGCGACTCATCAGATAGAACAGCTGCTCCTCGCTGACCTTCGAGACGGTCGCCTCGTGGCCGAGCTGAACGTCGTCGACCCGGATGTCGATCGCGGGGTACGTGTCGGAGCGGGAGATCGTGTCGACGAGCAGCGCGTCGCAGCGGACGGTGTTCGCCGAGTGGTGGGCGTTCGCGTCGACGCGGACCTCGCCGCGGTAGCCGGCGCGACCGCCGCCGCGCGCGATCGACTTCGAGACGATCGACGACTGCGTGTACGGCGCCATGTGGATCATCTTGGCGCCGGCGTCCTGGTGCTGGCCGGGACCCGCGAAGGCGACCGAGAGCGTCTCGCCCTTCGCGTGCTCGCCCATGAGGAAGATCGACGGGTACTTCATCGTGACCTTCGAGCCGATGTTGCCGTCGACCCACTCCATGGTCGCGCCCTCGTGGGCGACGGCGCGCTTCGTCACGAGGTTGTAGACGTTGTTCGACCAGTTCTGGATCGTCGTGTAGCGCACACGCGCGTTCTTCTTGACGATGATCTCGACGACGGCCGAGTGCAGCGAGTCGCTCTTGTAGATCGGGGCGGTGCAGCCCTCGATGTAGTGCACGTACGAGCCCTCGTCGGCGATGATGAGCGTCCGCTCGAACTGGCCCATGTTCTCGGTGTTGATGCGGAAGTACGCCTGGAGCGGGATCTCGACATGCACGCCCTTCGGCACGTACACGAACGAGCCGCCGGACCACACCGCGGTGTTGAGCGCGGCGAACTTGTTGTCGCCCGCCGGGATCACGGTGCCGAAGTACTCCTCGAAGAACTCGGGGTGCTCGCGCAGCGCCGTGTCGGTGTCGAGGAAGATGACGCCCTGCGCCTCGAGGTCCTCGCGGATCTGGTGGTAGACGACCTCGGACTCGTACTGCGCGGCGACGCCGGCGACGAGCCGCTGGCGCTCGGCCTCGGGGATGCCGAGACGCTCATACGTGTTGCGGATGTCCTCGGGCAGGTCCTCCCACGACTGGGCCTGCTTCTCTGTCGACCGCACGAAGTACTTGATGTTGTCGAAGTCGATCTCGCTGAGGTCGGCGCCCCACGTCGGCATGGGCTTGCGTGCGAAGAGCTGAAGACCCTTGAGACGGTTCTTCAGCATCCACTCGGGCTCGGCCTTCAGCGCGGAGATGTCGCGCACGACGGCTTCGTTGAGACCGCGCCTCGCGCTCGCGCCGGCGGCGTCGGCATCGTGCCAGCCGAACTCATACACCCCCAGCCCTTCGAGCTCGGGGCGGTCGATCAGCACATCCGACATCGTCACACTCTCCTCCGGGCCTCAACGGTGTCATCCGCCCCAGCACCCGGTCTCCGCGGTGGAGTTACCGCGGGCGGATGCCGCTGGTGGGCCCTCTCAAGTGGCGCCGTCCTTCGCGCCTAGACTGTCATCGATGCGTTGCGCCTCGCGCACCCGCGTCCGACCCCTCGATTCTACAGGTTCCCCTCCGACCCGGCTCGACGCCACCGGCGCGATCGGATCGGACGCGGAGCCCACTCCCAGGAGGAGCACCGTGTCTTCCCCCACGCGTCCCGGCAGGTGGCTGCTGATCGCGGCGTGGCTGTCGTTCGTCGCCGAGGTCGTCATCATCGGCACGGGTGGAGCGGTCCGGCTCACCGGCTCCGGCCTGGGGTGCTCGGAGTGGCCGCTGTGCACGCCCGAATCGCTCGTCCCGACCGAAGAGCTGGGCATCCACGGGTTCATCGAGTTCGGCAATCGTACCCTGACGGGCGTCGTCGGCGTGCTGGCGCTCGCCGTGCTCGTCCTGACCTTCCTGCACGTGCGCTCACGCCGCGGGCTGCGCCTGACGATCTGGTTCGCGGCGGGGGGAATCGTCGCGGGTGTCGCGGCCGCGGTCATCGCCGGCGCCTTCGCCGCGCCCGCGTTCGTCGTCTTCTCGTCGGTGGTGCTCGTCGCCGTCATCGCCGCGGCGATCGTGACGGTGCGCACCGTCTCTGAGCGCAGAGACCTCGTCGTGCTCGCGTGGATCGTGGTGGCGGGCGTCGTGGCGCAGGCCCTCGTCGGCGGCATCACGGTGCTGACGGGCCTCAACCCGTTCATCGTCGGCTTCCACTACGTGTCGTCGGTCGTGCTCGTCGCGGTGACGGCCGCGTACCTCGTGCGCGCCTACGACGGTCCCGGGCCGCGCGAGCGCGCCGTGCCGGTGTGGTTCGCGGTCCTCACGCACCTGACGACCGCCGCCCTCGCCGTCACGCTCGCGTTCGGCGTGCTGACGACCGCGAACGGCCCGCACTCGGGCGACGCGAACGTCATCCGCACGGGATTCGACGCATCCGTGCTCGCGCACGTGCACTCGGTCCCCGGCTACGTCCTCGGCGGGCTGCTCGTGCTGCTCGTGGGCGCCGGGGCCGTCCTCCGCCTCCCCACCCTTCGCTGGTCGATCGCGCTCCTGGCGGTTGTGGTCGCGCAGATCGTCGTCGGCGTGTACCAGGCGCGCGAAGGCCTTCCGCCGATCGCGGTCGGCATCCACATGGTGCTCGCGGCCCTGGCCGCCGCGGCGATGACGGTGGTCGTGCTGCGCCTCAAGCGCCCGGTCGCGCCCGTGGCCGGCGTCGACGAGGGCGACCGGGTCGAGGCATCCGCCTCTTCGAACTGAGAGAATCGGCGGCATGAGCGCCTCGCGTCCTGTCGCCATCGTGACCGGCGCGTCTTCGGGCATCGGCGCCGCCACGGCCGAGCGTCTGGCCCGCGACGGATTCACGGTGTACGCGGCGGCGCGGCGGATCGAACGGATGCAGGGGCTCGAGGCCTCCGGAATCAACGTCGTCGCGCTCGACGTGACCGACGATCCCGCATCGACGGCGTTCGTCGAGCGCGTCCTCGCCGAGCGGGGCCGCATCGACGCGCTCGTGAACAACGCGGGTTACGGCGCCTATGGGGCGTTCGAGGAGATTCCGCTCGACGAGGCGCGCCGGCAGTTGGACGTCAACCTCTTCGCGCTCGCGCGGCTGACGCAGCTCGTGCTCCCGTCGATGCGCGAGCGGCGCTCCGGCACGATCGTCAACATCTCGTCGATCGGCGGCAGGATCACCACGCCGCTGGGCTCGTGGTACCACGCGAGCAAGTTCGCGGTGGAGGGACTCAGCGACGCCCTGCGGATCGAGGTCGCGCCGTTCGGCATCCGCGTCGTCGTGATCGAGCCGGGCGCGATCGAGACCGAGTGGGGCGGCATCGCCCGCGCATCGGCCCTCGAGACCTCGGGCACGGGACCGTACCGGCCGCTCGTCGAGAGCGCGACGGCGTTCCTCGAGGCCTCGGATCGGCCGGGTCGCGCCTCTCCCCCATCGGTCGTCGCCGACGCGATCGCACGCGCCGTCGCCGCGAAGCATCCGCGCACTCGGTACGCCGTCGGGTCCCAGGCGCGCCTCGCCGTGGGCGCGAGACGGCTGCTGCCCGATCGCGTGTTCGACCGCGTCATCTCGCGGGTGTTCCTCGGCGGAATGCGCCCGCCGCGCTGAGCGCCGCCGGCGACGGCGCGTGGTCGATTCCGCGTCAGAACGGCAGAAGGGGGTCGACCGCGATCGCGACGAACAGCAGCGTCAGGTACGAGATCGAGGCGTGGAAGACGCGCATCGGACGCGGCTCGGTACCCCGCACGGCGCGGTTGTAGAGGCGGTGCGACTCGTAGATGAACCAGCCGCCGAAGACGACAGCCGACACCGAGTACACGAGCCCCATGCCGGCGACGGGGATGAGCAGGAGCGAGCACGCGACGGTCGCCCACGCGTAGAGGATCACCTGGAGCCCGACCTGCGATCCGTCCCGAGTCGCGCCGAGCATCGGCACGTCGGCCTCTTCATAGTCGTGGCGATACTTCATCGACAGCGGCCAGTAGTGCGGCGGCGTCCACAGGAAGACGAGCACGAAGAGGATGACCGGCGGCCACGCGAGTGATCCGGTGACGGCGGTCCATCCGATCAGCACCGGGAAGCATCCGGCGATCCCGCCCCACACGATGTTCTGCTCGGTGCGGCGCTTGAGGACCATCGTGTAGATCACGACGTAGAAGAAGATCGCGGCGGCCGAAAGCGTCGCGGCGAGCCAGTTGGTCGTTGCCAGAAGCCACAACGTCGACCCGACGGCCAGCGCCCACGCGAAGATGAGCGCCCCGCGCGGAGAGACCTCGCCCGTCACGAGCGGCCGGTTCTCGGTGCGCTGCATGTGCGCGTCGATGTCGCGGTCGAGGTACATGTTGAACGCGGCCGCGGACCCGGCGCTCATGGAGCCACCGATCACGGTCGCGAGGACAAGCCACAGGTTCGGGAACCCGCCCTGCGCGAGGATCATCACCGGGACGGTCGTCACGAGCAGCAGCTCGAGCACGCGGGGCTTGGTGAGTGCGACGTATGCCCGGACGGTGCGCCCCAGGCCGTGACGCGGGCGCCGCGCCGAGTCGGTCGATGCACCGGCGCCGGCCGTCGTCTTGATGTCCATCGCCCCCGCAATCGCCCGTGTGCAGACCGTTGTCCAGTCTAGGGCATCCGGCGGCGGCGACCCGGTTGCCCCGCTCCCACAGAACGGGCGGCCCGGGGCATCCGGATCGGCCTGCGCGAGCCCATCGCCGACCCCACCGCGGGCCTTGGTGAAACGGTTCTTCACATGTCGCGGCCCATGGCCGGAGCGGCATGCCCCTTCGCTATGCTGAGACCACACGCGCGCCCAGCGCCGATTCCCCCTTCTCCACACCGGACAAGGCTCCGTGGGACGGCCTCCACGGGCGCAACTCCACGAGAAAGGCGGCCGGGTGTCGGAACTGCGTTGGGATGAGATCGATCGGCGCGCGGTGGACACCGCTCGCGTCCTGGCGGCGGACGCGGTGGAGAAGGTGGGGAACGGACACCCCGGCACGGCGATGAGCCTCGCTCCGGCGGCCTACCTCCTCTATCAGCGCGTCATGCGGCATGACCCCTCCGACGTGCATTGGGTCGGTCGCGACCGGTTCATCCTGTCGGCGGGTCACTCGTCGCTCACTCAGTACGTCCAGCTGTACCTCGGCGGGTTCGGCCTCGAGCTCGGCGACCTCGAGTCGCTGCGCACGTGGGGCTCGCTCACGCCGGGCCACCCCGAGTACGGCCACACCGACGGCGTCGAGATCACGACCGGGCCCCTCGGCCAGGGTCTCGCATCGTCGGTCGGGTTCGCGTACGCCGCTCGCTACGAGCGCGGACTCTTCGATCCGGATGCCGCGGCCGGCGAGTCCCCCTTCGACCACCACATCTACGTGATCGCGTCCGACGGGGACCTGCAGGAGGGCGTCACATCCGAGGCGTCGTCGCTCGCGGGGCACCAGGGCCTCGGCAACCTCGTCGTGATCTACGACTCGAACCAGATCTCGATCGAGGACGACACGAACGTCGCCTTCACCGAAGACGTCGCCAAGCGCTACGAGGCGTACGGCTGGCAGGTCCAGACGGTGGACTGGAAGCGCACCGGCCAGTACGTCGAGGACGTGCCCGAGCTCTACGCCGCGATCGAGGCCGCCAAGGGCGAGACCGACCGCCCGTCGCTCATCATCCTCAAGACGATCATCGGCTGGCCCTCTCCCGGCAAGCAGAACACCGGCAAGATCCACGGTTCGGCGCTCGGCGCCGACGAGCTGGCCGCCACCAAGAAGGTCCTCGGGTGGGACCCCGAGCAGACGTTCGTCGTGCCCGACGGCGTGCTCCAGCACACGCGCGGCTCGCTCGCCGAGCGCGCGGCCGCCGAGCACGAGGCGTGGCAGAAGAAGTGGGACGCGTGGGCGGCCGCGAACCCCGAGCGCAAGGCGCTCTTCGACCGGCTGCAGGCACGTGAGCTCCCGGCGGACATCGCCGACGCCCTGCCCCGGTTCGAGGCCGGCAAGGACGTGTCGACGCGGGCCGCGTCGGGTCAGGTCATCAACGCGCTGGCGGCGGAGCTGCCCGAGTTGTGGGGCGGCTCGGCCGACCTGGCGGAGTCGAACCTCACGACCATCAAGGACGCGAAGTCCTTCATCCCCACCGAGTGGTCCACCCACGAGTGGGCGGGCGACCCCTACGGGCGCGTCCTCCACTTCGGCATCCGCGAGCACGCCATGGGGGCGATCGTCAACGGCATCGTGCTGCACGGCCCGACACGCGCGTTCGGTGGCACGTTCCTCATCTTCAGCGACTACATGCGCCCCGCCGTCCGTCTCGCGGCGCTCATGAGCATCCCGTCGCTGTTCGTGTGGACGCACGACTCGATCGCGCTCGGCGAGGACGGCCCGACGCACCAGCCGATCGAGCAGCTGGCCGCGCTGCGCGCGATCCCGAATTTCACGCTGGTCCGCCCCGCCGACGCGAACGAGACCGCGTACGCGTGGCTCGAGCTGCTGCGTCGCCACGGCGGCCCCGCCGGCATCGCACTCACGCGCCAGAACATCCCCGTGTTCGAGCGCGGCGACGGCGAGGCATCCGGCGATGTGCTCGCATCGGCCGCGGGCGTCGCGAAGGGCGCGTACGTCCTGGCCGAGGCGCCGAACGGCACGCCCGACGTGATCATCATCGCGACCGGTTCCGAGGTGCAGCTCGCCGTCTCGGCGCGCGAGCGTCTCGCCGCCGAGGGCGTGAACGCCCGTGTCGTGTCCGCCCCGTCGCTGGAGTGGTTCGCCGAGCAGGACGAGGAGTACCGCGAGAGCGTGCTGCCGTCGGCGGTCAAGGCTCGCGTGTCCGTCGAGGCCGGCATCGCGCTCCCGTGGCGTGGCATCGTCGGCGACAGCGGCCGCTCCGTGTCGATCGAGCACTTCGGCGCGTCGGCCGACTACAAGACCCTGTTCGAGAAGTTCGGCATCACCGCCGACGCCGTCGTCGAGGCGGCCCGAGAGACCATCGCGGCCACCGCAGGGGCGGCCGTCGTCATCGAGGAGAACGCATGAGCACCCCCACGAAGAAGCTGGTCGACGCCGGCGTCAGCATCTGGCTGGACGACCTCTCGCGTCAGCGGATCGAGACCGGCAACCTCGCCGGCCTGATCACCGACCGCAACGTGTCGGGCGTGACCACGAATCCCACGATCTTCGCCGCGGCGATCGGTCAGGGCCACGGCTACGACGAGCCGCTCCGCGCGCTCGCGGCGGAGGGCGCGACGGCCGCCGACGCGATCTTCTCGCTGACGACGACCGACGTACGCGACGCGGCAGACATCCTCCGTCCCGCTTACGACGCGACGGACGGCGTCGACGGCCGCGTGTCGATCGAGGTCTCCCCCGATCTCGCGCACGACACCCAGGCGACGATCGCGCAGGCGAAGGAGCTGTGGACCGAGGTCGACCGGCCGAACGTCCACATCAAGATCCCCGCGACGAGGGCGGGTCTGCCCGCGATCACCGCGGTGCTCGCGGAGGGCATCTCGGTGAACGTCACGCTCATCTTCAGCCTCGACCGCTACGCCGAGGTCATCGACGCGTTCCTCTCGGGCATCGAGCAGGCCAAGGCGAACGGCCGCGACATCTCGAAGATCCACTCGGTCGCCTCGTTCTTCGTGTCGCGCGTCGACACCGAGGTCGACAAGCGCCTCGCGGCGATCGGCACCGACGAGGCGGCCGAGCTGAAGTCCCGTGCGGGCGTCGCGAACGCACGGCTCGCGTACGAGCTGTTCGAGCGCGAGTTCGCGACGGACCGCGCGAAGGCCCTGACGGATGCCGGAGCCCACGTTCAGCGTCCGCTGTGGGCGTCGACCGGTGTGAAGGACCCGTCGCTGCCCGACACCCTCTACGTCACCGAGCTCGTCGCTCCGGGCACCGTCAACACGATGCCCGAGAAGACGCTCGAGGCGACGTTCGACCACGCCGACATCACCGGCGACACCGTCACCGGCAGCTACGCCGACGCGCACGGCGTGATCGACGGCCTCGCGACGGTGGGCGTCGATTTCGCCGACGTCACCCAGGTGCTCGAGGACGAGGGCGTCGACAAGTTCATCGCCTCATGGCACGAGCTCCAGGGCACGGTCCGGACGGCGCTCGAAGAGGCCCTTCAGGGGGCACGATGACCGCGCGCACACGCACGGGCGTGCGTTCCCCGGAGGGAGCTGTTCGATGAGCACGCGGAACGCGTCCCGCGCGCGCAAGCGCGCCAATCGCTCGAAGGGAGCGATCAAGTGAGCTTTGAGATCCACGTCAGCGGCCATGTGAAATCGGTCGTCGACGAGACGCTCCCCGGCCTCGTGGCCGACCTCGTGGCATCCGGGATCACCGCCGGCGATTCCACCCTCTGGGGTCCCGACGCAGAGGACGAGGCGTCGAAGCGCCTCGGGTGGGTCCAGGCCGTCAGCGTCTCGCGCCCGCTCGTCCCCGAGATCGAGGCCCTGCGACGCGAGCTCGTCGCGAAGGGCGTCACGCGTGTCGTGCTCGCGGGCATGGGCGGATCGTCGCTCGCGCCCGAGGTCATCGCCCAGACGGCCGGCGTGCCGCTCGTGATCCTCGACTCGACGTCGCCCGGTCAGGTGCTCGCGGCGATCGACGGCGACCCCGAGAGCGGCGGTCTCGAGCAGACCGTGCTCGTGGTTTCGTCGAAGTCCGGCTCGACGGTCGAGACCGACTCGGCGAAGCGTGCCTTCGAGGCGGCGTTCCGCGACCTCGGCATCGACCCCGTCGAGCGCATCGTCGTGGTGACCGACCCGGGCTCGCCGCTGGACGAGTCGGCCCGCGCCGATGGGTACCGCGTGTTCAACGCCGACCCCGCGGTCGGCGGGCGCTACTCGGCGCTCACGGCCTTCGGCCTCGTCCCGGCGGGTCTCGCCGGTGTCGACATCGAGGATCTTCTGACCGAGGCGGATGCCACGCTCCTCGAGGTCGCGATCGACAGCCCCGAGAACCCGGCGCTCGTGCTCGCCGCGGCGATCGCCGGCGGGAACCCGCGCCGCGACAAGCTCGGCCTCGTCGCCGACGGCACCCACATCGTCGGGCTCCCCGACTGGATCGAGCAGCTCGTCGCGGAGTCGACCGGCAAGCAGGGCACGGGCATCCTCCCAGTGGTCCTCCTGCCGGTGTCCCCCGAGGTCGAGACGCCGCCGGCCGATCTCCAGATCGTGCGGTTCGTCGACGACGCGGAGCACTTCCGTCTGTTCGAGCGCCACGAGGGCGAAGTGCTCGTCAGCGGCTCGCTCGCCGCGCAGTTCGTGGTGTGGGAGTACGCGACGGCGGTCGCCGGCCGCATCCTCGGCATCAACCCGTTCGACCAGCCCGACGTGGAGTCGGCGAAGGTCGCCGCGCGCGGCCTCCTGGACGCACGGCCCGAGCCGACGCCGCCGGCATTCACGGTGGAGGGCGTCGAGGTCCGCGTGAGCGACCCGGCGCTCGGCGCATCCGGCACCGTCGCGGGAGTCCTCGACGCGCTATGGTCCCGCCTCGCCGAAGACGGCTATGTCTCGATCCAGGCGTACGTCAACCGGCTGCAGCTCCCGCAGCTGCAGGGCCTGCGCGAGCTCGTGGCGGCCGATTCGCGCCGCCCGGCGACGTTCGGCTGGGGTCCGCGGTTCCTGCACTCGACGGGTCAGTACCACAAGGGCGGTCCGGCGACCGGCGTGTTCCTGCAGATCCTCGAGCGCACGGACGTCGACCTCGAGATCCCGGACCGTCCGTTCACGTTCGGTCAGCTCATCGAGGCGCAGGCGGCCGGCGACGCGAGCGTGCTCGCCGAGCACGGCCGACCCGTCGTCACACTGACGCTCACCGACCCGCAGGTCGAGGTGCTGTCGCTGTTCGAAGCGGCTCAGTAGGGCAGGTCACCGGACGATGAGCGATGAGACTCCCGTATCGAGTCATGCCCCGACGGGCCAGGGGATCGAGATCTCGCGCGGCCGCAACCCGCTGCGCGATCCCCAGGACCACCGGCTCAACCGCATCGCGGGCCCGAGCGCGCTCGTGATCTTCGGCGTGACGGGAGACCTGTCGCGCAAGAAGCTCATGCCCGCGGTGTACGACCTCGCCAACCGCGGTCTCCTTCCTCCCGGGTTCGCTCTCGTCGGCTTCGCCCGACGCGACTGGGAGGATCAGGACTTCGCCCAGGTCGTCCATGACGCGGTGCGACAGAACGCTCGCACAGAGTTCCGCGACGAGACGTGGAAGCAGCTGCTCGAGGGCATCCGGTTCGTCTCTGGGGAATTCCACGATGAAGAGGCCTTCCGGCGCCTGCGCGAGACCGTCGAGCGCCTGGACGTCGAGCGCGGCACGATGGGCAACCACGCCTACTACCTATCGATCCCGCCGAAGGACTTCCCCATCGTCGCGGAGCAGCTCAAGGCCTCCGGCCTCGTCGACGACACGGCCGACCAGCCCGACCGCTGGCGCCGCGTCGTGATCGAGAAGCCCTTCGGGCACGACCTCGCGTCAGCGCGCTCGCTCAACGACGCGCTGCGGTCGGCGTTCCCGGCGGACTCGATCTTCCGGATCGACCACTACCTCGGCAAGGAGACGGTCCAGAACATCCTGGCGCTGCGCTTCGCGAACGAGCTGTACGAGCCGATCTGGAACCGCAACTACGTCGACCACGTGCAGATCACGATGGCCGAAGACATCGGCGTGGGCGGACGCGCGGGCTACTACGACGGGATCGGCGCCGCGCGCGACGTCATCCAGAACCACCTGCTCCAGCTCATGGCGCTCACCGCGATGGAGGAGCCCATCAGCTTCGATGCGCGCGACCTGCGCGCTGAGAAGGAGAAGGTGCTCGCCGCCGTCACGCTCCCGAACGACCTCGCACGCACGACGTCGCGCGGTCAGTACGCGGGCGGCTGGCAGGGTGGCGAGAAGGTTCCCGGCTTCCTCGAAGAGGAAGGGATGAGCCCGGATTCCACGACCGAGACCTACGCCGCGATCACGCTCGAAGTGAACACGCGGCGGTGGGCGGGGGTGCCCTTCTACCTCCGCACGGGCAAGCGACTCGGTCGCCGAGTCACCGAGATCGCGGTGATCTTCAAGCGCGCGCCGGAACTCCTCTTCTCGCGCGCGCAGACCTCCGGGCTCGGGCAGAACGCCCTCGTCATCCGCGTCCAGCCCGACGAAGGCGTCACGATCCGCTTCGGGTCGAAGGTTCCCGGAGCCGGTGCGCAGGTGCGCGACGTCACGATGGACTTCGGTTACGGCCACGCGTTCACCGAGGCGAGCCCCGAAGCGTACGAGCGCCTGATCCTCGACGTCCTTCTCGGCGACCCTCCCCTCTTCCCCCGCCACGAAGAGGTCGAGCTCTCGTGGAAGATCCTCGACCCGATCGAGCAATTCTGGGAAGCGCAGGGCGGCCCGCTCGAGCAATACTCCCCCGGCTCGTGGGGCCCGGCATCCGCCGCCGCGATGCTCGCCCGTGACGGACGCACCTGGAGGCGCCCATGATCGTCGACCTGCCCGACACGACCGTCAGCAAGATCACACGCGCGCTCGTCAACGTGCGCGAAGAGGGCGGCGCCGTCGCGCTCGGACGCGTGCTGACCCTCGTGATCGTGACGCGCGAGGGCGACATGGAAGAGGTCATCGAAGCTGCGAACGACGCGTCGCGCGAGCATCCGATGCGCGTCATCGTGCTGCTCGTCGACGGAAACGGCTCCGACGCACGTCTCGACGCCCAGATCCGCGTCGGCGGCGACGCCGGCGCGAGCGAGGTCGTCACGCTGCACGCCTTCGGCGAGGCGGCGTCCAACCTCGAGAGCCTCGTGACGGGCCTCCTCCTCCCCGACGCGCCCGTCGTCGTGTGGTGGCCGAACGACACGCCCGACAACCCCGCCGACACGTCGCTGGGCCGCATCGCACAGCGCCGGATCACGGATGCCGCGACCAAGCCGAACCCGTGGGAGTGGGTCGCTGCGCTGTCCGACTCCTACTCCCCCGGCGACACCGACCTCGCGTGGACACGGCTCACGCGGTGGCGCGAGCAGCTCGCGGCTATCCTCGACCAGCCGCCGTACGAGTCGGTGCGCCGCGTCGAGGTGCGCGGAGCGGGCGACTCCCCGTCGACGAGCCTTCTCGCCGCATGGCTTCGCGTCGCGCTGGATGTGCCGGTGGACTGGCGTTACCTCGACCCGGCGGAGTGGGAGCACGGCATCAAGTCGGTCGTGCTCGTTCGCGACAGCGGCGAGGTCCGCCTCGAGCGTCCTGAGCCGGGGGTCGCCATCCTCACGCAGCCCGGGCAGCCCAGTCACGACCTCGCCTTCCCGCGCCGCACGCTGCGCGAATGCCTGGCCGAAGAGCTCCGTCGCCTCGATCCGGACGTCCTGTATGGTCGAGTGATCAGCGAGGGCCTGGAACTCCTCGGTCCGCCATCGACACAGGAGCCGAATGGCTGAGACGTCCAACGAGAAGCGGGTCGTGATCCTCTCAGATCCGGCCGCGCTTGCCGAAGCTGTCGCGTCGCGGTTCTTGAGTCGCATCGCCAAGCGCAGCGACCACAAGCGACTCGTGCACGTCTCCCTCACCGGCGGCACAATGGGCTCGGCCGTTCTGAAGGCCGTCGCGGCGGACCCGAGAGCGGCGAGCCTCGACTGGTCGAAGGTGCATTTCTGGTGGAGCGACGAGCGCTGGGTCCCGCGCGGCGACGCCGATCGCAACGAGAAGCAGGCTCGCGAGGCCCTGCTCGACCACCTCGACATCCCCGCCGAGAACATCCACTCCGTCGCCGCGAGCGACGAGGGGCTCGATCTCGACGCTGCCGCGCGACTCTACGAGCGCGAGCTCGCGAGGTTCTCGAGCGACCACGGCACGTGGCCGTCGTTCGACGTGTGCTTCCTGGGTGTCGGACCCGACGGGCACATCGCGTCGCTCTTCCCTGACCGGCCCGAGATCCACGTCACCGATCGCGCGGTGCTGCCCGTGCGCGAGTCGCCGAAGCCTCCGCCCGAGCGCGTTTCGATGACGCGGCCCGTGATCAACGCGTCGCGTCGCCTGTGGATGGTCCTCGCCGGGGCCGACAAGGCCTCGGCACTGGGTCTGGCGCTCGCCGGCGCAAGCTACGGCAGCGTTCCCGCGGCCGGCGCCAAGGGCCGCAAGCGCACGGTCTTCTTCGTCGACGAGGCGGCCGCCGCGAATGTGCCGCCCGAGCTCATCGACCGCGAGTACTGAGCGACGCGCACACGGGCCCGCGATCGCGTGAAGCGCGAAAGGCGAAGGGAGGCGGATGCCGCGGTATCCGCCTCCCTTCGCTTGTGTCAGTCCTGGGTCACTCGATCCCGCGCCGCTCGCGCAACTGCTTGAGCGCGTCTTCGAGCAGGGCCTCCGCCTCTTCTTCGGTGCGGCGCTCCTTCACGTAGGCGAGGTGCGTCTTGTACGGCTCCGTCTTCGCGACGGCCGGAGGATTGGCCTTGTCGCGCCCGGCCGGGAGGCCGGAGTGCGGCGAGTCGATCACATCGGGGATCTCGTCTTCGGGGATGCCCGCCGCGAAGTAGCGGACCGTCTCGTTGCCGAGCGCGTCCCAGTACGAGACGGCGATCCGATCGGCGTGGAAGCCGTGGTCTTGTTCCCCCATCGGGCCTGCGCCGACGCGGGTCCCGCGAATTGCATTGCCGCCGGTTGCCATCAGAGCCCCTGGAACTTGGTGATCAGGCCGAGCGCCACGATCGCCGCGAACCACACGAGTGCGAGGACGATCGTGAAGCGGTTGAGATTGCGTTCGGCGAGCCCGGACGAGCCGAGCGCCGAAGTCATGCCGCCGCCGAACATATCGGAAAGGCCGCCACCGCGGCCTTTGTGGAGCAGGATCAGGAGGGTGAGGAGGATGCTGGTGATCCCCAGGATCACCTGCAGGACGAACTCGAGAATGGGCACAGTCGTCGAAACCTTTCGCTGCGGTCGGGCGCCGATCGCGCAGGGGTCAATTATACGTGTTGACGTGCGACGCACCGGGCCGAGCCCCGCGGAGGCGCCGCAGGGCTCGGCCCGAACGCATCACACGCCGACGTGCTTCTGATAGCGGATGATCGCGGCGAACTCGTCGACGACGAGGCTCGCGCCCCCGACGAGGGCGCCGTCGACGTCGGGCTGGCGCATGAAGGCCGCGATGTTCGCGGCCTTCACCGATCCGCCGTAGAGGATGCGGGTGCGTGCCGCGGCGTCGGCACCGAGCTTCTCGGCGACGACGCCGCGCAGCTTCGCGCACACCTCCTGCGCCTGCTCGGGCGTGGCGGCCTGGCCGGAGCCGATCGCCCACACGGGCTCGTACGCGACGACGACGTCAGCGCCTGCGGAGAGACCGTCGAGCGCCGCCTGGAGCTGTCCGACCGGGACGGCGCTCGCGCCGAACCGCTCGAGGTCTTCAGCGGTCTCGCCGACGCAGATCACCGGCACGAGGCCGTGACGCAGCGCCGCCTTCACCTTGTCCGCGACGATCTCGTCGGATTCGGCGTGGTACTGGCGGCGCTCGGAGTGACCGATGATGACGTACGTGCAGTCGAGCTTCTTGAGGAACGCTCCCGACACCTCGCCGGTGTACGCGCCGCCGTCGTGCTGAGACAGGTCCTGAGCACCCAGCGCGAACGGGATCTTGTCCGCATCGATGAGCGTCTGCACCGTCCGCAGGTCGGTGAACGGCGGGAACACGCCGACCTCGACGGAACCCTCTTCGTGCTTCGCGTCCTTGAGCGTCCAGTGCAGCTTCTGGACGAACGCGACTGCCTGAAGGTGGTCGAGGTTCATCTTCCAGTTGCCGGCGATGAACGGCAGGCGGCCGCGGCCTGTGGTCTGATCCGTCACGACTGCTCCCACCCGAGGATTTCGAGACCCGGCAGGCGCTTGCCCTCGAGAAACTCGAGGCTCGCACCGCCACCGGTCGAGATGTGGCCGAAATCGCTGTCGGCGAACCCGAGCTGGCGGACGGCGGCCGCGGAATCGCCTCCGCCGACGACGGAGAGGCCCTCGACCTCGGTGAGGGCCTTGGCGACGGCCTTGGTACCGGCCGCGAACGGCGCCATCTCGAACACGCCCATCGGACCGTTCCAGAAGACCGTCTTGCTGTCGCGGATGACTGCGGCGAACTGCTCCGCAGTCTCCGGTCCGATGTCGAGACCGATTCCGGATGCTCCGGCCGGTGTGTCCTCCAGCCCTGACGCCGGCGCGATGACGTGCTGCGCGTCGGCCGAGAACGAGGCCGCCACGACCGCGTCCACGGGCAGCACCAGTTCGACGCCGCGCTCCCCGGCCGTCGCGATGTAGCCCTTCACCGTGTCGAGCTGGTCCTCTTCGAGAAGGCTCGCGCCGACCTTGTTCCCCTCGGCGGCGAGGAACGTGAACATCATGCCGCCGCCTACGAGGAGGCGGTCGACGCGCGGCAGCAGGTGCTCGATGACGCCAAGCTTGTCGCTGACCTTCGAACCGCCGAGGACGACCGTGTACGGGCGCTCAGGGGTCTCGGTGAGACGGTCGAGGACATCGACCTCCTTCTGCACGAGGAACCCGGCGGCCGACGGAAGCAGCTCCGCGAGGTCGTACACGCTCGCCTGCTTGCGGTGCACGACGCCGAAGCCGTCGGAAACCAGCGCGTCGCCGAGCGCTGCGAGCTCGGCCGCGAAGACGCGGCGGGTCTCGTCGTCCTTCGCGGTCTCGCCTGCGTTGAACCGGAGGTTCTCGACGACGACGACACCGCCGTCCTCGAGAGCCGCGACGGCCTCACGGGCGGACTCCCCCACCGTGTCCCGCGCGAACGCGACCGGCTTGCCGAGCAGCTCCGACAGTCGCTGCGCGACCGGTTCGAGGCTGTACTTCGGGTCGGGGGCGCCGCCGGGGCGGCCCAGGTGCGAGCACACGATGACGCGTGCGCCCTGGTTGATCAGGTGGTCGAGGGTCGGGAGCGCGGCACGCACGCGGCCGTCGTCCGTGATGACTCCGTCCTGAAGCGGAACGTTGAAGTCGACACGGGCGATGACGCGCTTGCCTGCGAGCGAACCCAGCGAATCGAGGGTGCGCAGTGCCATGATCGTCAGAGCTTGGCGGCGACCAGCTCGGTGAGGTCGACCAGGCGGTTCGAGTAGCCCCACTCGTTGTCGTACCAGCCGACGACCTTCACCTGGTTTCCGATGACGCGCGTGAGACCGGCGTCGAAGATGCACGAGTGCGGGTCGGTGACGATGTCGGTCGAGACGATCTCGTCTTCGGTGTACTTGAGGATGCCCTTGAGCGGACCCTCGGCCGCGGCCTTGTACGCCGCCTTGACCTCATCGAGGGTGACGTCGCGCTCGAGCTCGACTGTCAGGTCGGTCGCAGAGCCGGTGGGCACGGGGACGCGGAGAGCGAACCCGTCGAGCTTGCCCTGGAGCTCGGGCAGCACGAGGCCGATCGCCTTCGCGGCACCCGTCGAGGTCGGCACGATGTTGAGCGCGGCGGCGCGAGCACGGCGCAGGTCCTTGTGCGGGCCGTCCTGAAGGTTCTGGTCGGCCGTGTACGCGTGGACCGTCGTCATGAGGCCCTTGACGATGCCGAAGGTGTCGTTGAGCACCTTCGCGAGCGGCGCGAGGCAGTTCGTGGTGCACGACGCGTTCGAGATGATGTTGTGCGTCTCGGGGTCGTACGAGTCCTCGTTCGCGCCGATGACGAACGTGCCGTCCTCACCCGAAGCCGGAGCCGAGATGAGCACCTTCTTGGCGCCGCCCTCGATGTGCTTGCGAGCGTCGGCCGCGTTGGTGAAGCGTCCGGTCGACTCGATGACGATGTCGACGCCCAGTTCGCCCCACGGGAGGTTGGCGGGGTCGCGCTCCTCGAAGACCTTGATCGTCTTGTCGCCGACCGTGATCGAGTCGCCCGTGAACGACACCTCTTCGTCGAGGCGGCCGAGGATCGAGTCGTACTTCAGCAGGTGGGCGAGGGTCTTGTTGTCGGTGAGGTCGTTCACCGCCACGATCTCAAGGTCGGCGCCCTGCGCGAGAGCCGCGCGGAGGTAGTTGCGTCCGATGCGGCCGAAGCCGTTGATTCCGATCTTGACAGCCACGGAAGATCTCCTGATTGTGTCGTGCGCGAGTGCGCGGTTTGGTGCGGTTCAGAGAGGGGCAACGGCGACCCGGCGGGCGATGCCACCGGGCCGCCCGCGCTCGCTATGACAGTACCAGCAGCCCCGAGGTCTTCTCGCGGGCCGTGGAGAAGCGTTCCTGCACGTTCGCCCAGTTGGCGATGTTCCAGAAGGCCTTGACGTAGTCGGCCCGCACGTTCTTGTAGTCGAGGTAGTAGGCGTGCTCCCACACGTCGAGCAGGAGAAGCGGCACCGTGCCCGCCGCGAACTGCGACTGCTGGTCGAAGAACTGCTGGATGATCAGGTTCTCGCCGATCGAGTCCCAGAAGAGCCCGGCCCAGCCGGAGCCCTGCACGCCGAGCGCGGCGGCGGTGAAGTGGGCCTGGAACTTGTCGAACGATCCGAAGTGGTCGTCGATCGCCGCGGCGATGTCGCCGGTGGGGCGGTCGCCGGCGTCCGGCGACAGGTTCGTCCAGAAGATCGAGTGGTTCGTGTGGCCGCCCAGGTTGAACGCGAGGTCCTTCTCGAGTTTGTTCACGTTCGCGAGGTTGCCGCTGTCACGAGCCTCTGCGAGCTGCTCGAGCGCCGTGTTCGCGCCGGTCACATACGCCTGGTGGTGCTTGTCGTGGTGCAACTCCATGATCGTCGCGCTGACGTGCGGCTCCAGCGCGGCGTAGTCGTACGGGAGGTCGGGCAACGTGTACTTCGCCATGTTCTCTTCTTCCTGTCGGCGCCGCGCCAGGTCCTCGGCACGGCGAGGGGACGGCTCTCATCCTAGTGACGGGCCGGATGCCGAGGGGCCGCCCTTGCGCCACGTGACGCTGTGCGACTATAGCCCGCTGCTCAGTCCTCGACGCCGGCGGGCACCGCGGCCTCGGTCGTCGGGACGCCCTCGCTCTCCGCCTTCTTGTCGGCCATCGCGAGCAGGCGACGGATGCGGCCGGCGACGGCGTCCTTCGTGAGGGGCGGGTCGGCGTGGTGGCCGAGCTCGTCGAGGCTCGCGTCGCGGTGTGCGAGTCGCAGCTCGCCCGCCTCACGCAGGTGCGGGGGGACCTCGTCGCCGAGGATCTCGAGGGCGCGCTCCACTCGCGCGCACGCCGCGACGGCGGCCTGTGCGGATCGGCGGAGGTTCGCGTCGTCGAAGTTGACGAGGCGGTTGACGCCCGCGCGCACCTCGCGGCGCTGTCGCAGCTGGTCCCACTCGGCGGCGGCGCGCTCGGCGCCCATCGTGGCCAGCGCCGTGCGGATCGCCTCGCCCTCGCGCACGACGACCCGGGGCACGCCACGCACTTCGCGCGCCTTGGCCGCGATGCCGAGGCGGTGAGCCGCGCCGACGAGCGCCATCGCTGCCTCGGGCGCCGGTGAGGTGATCTCGAGCGACGCGGATCGACCCGGCTCGGTGAGCGAGCCCGACGCGAGGAACGCCCCGCGCCACACCGCCGCCAAGTCGGGACGCGAGCCCGTCGTGAGCCTGTTGGGCAGTCCGCGCACCGCACGGCGGCGCTGATCGAGCAGGCCTGTCTGTCGCGCGAGGGTCTCCCCGCCCTCGATCACGCGCACGGCGTAGTGGCTGCCGGAACGCGCACCGGACCCCTGCACGTGGACGAGCTCGGGCCGCACGCCGTAGAGCTCGACGAGGTCACGTGCGACGCGGCGGGCGAGCTGGTCGGAGTCGAGCTCCGCCTCGACTGCGACGCGGTTCGCGATCGAGTGGAGACCGCCCGAGAACCGGAGCAGCGACGTGAGTTCGGCGACGCGAGCCGACGGCCGAGGATCTCGAACGGCCAGCAACTCGGATTTCACGTCAGCGGTCAGCGACACGTCACTCCTTGCTCAGGGATTCCCGGGACGAGCGTCCAGCCTACTCGTGGCCCAGGTCGCGGTGCCGCACGCGGACCGCGAGACCCGGGATGTCGGACAGCCGGTCGGCGAGCTCCTGCGCGGCCACGACCGAGCGGTGCTGGCCACCGGTGCATCCGACCGCGACGACCGAGTGCCGCTTGTTCTCGCGCTGGTAGCCCTCGACGACAGGTCGGAGAGCGGCGGCGAAAGAGTCGAGGAACTCCACCGCGCCCGGCTGCGCGAGCACGTACTCCTTGACCACGTCGTCCTCGCCGGAGAACGGGCGCAACGCGTCGTTCCAGAAGGGATTCGGCAGGAACCGCATGTCGGCGACGACGTCGGCGTCGGGAGGCAGCCCGTACTTGAACCCGAAGCTCAGGATCGTCATCGAATGCCGCGCCGCACCTTCCTCCGAGAAGAGCTCCGCCACCTGAGTCGCGAGCTGGTGGATGTTGAGCTTCGACGTGTCGATGATGAGGTCGGCGGTTTCGCGAAGCGCGGCCAGACGCTGCCGTTCGCGCCGGATGCCGTCGACGGGCGTCCCGTCGTCCTGGAGCGGATGCGGGCGCCGAACCGCCTCGAAGCGCCGCACGAGCACCTCGTCGGACGCGTCGAGGAAGAGGATGCGCAGCTGACGGCGTTCGCGGATGCTGCGAAGAGCCTCGGGCAGGTCGGCGAACAGGTCCCGGCCGCGCACGTCCACGACGACCGCGACGCGCGGGAGCGATCCTCCTGCCAGCTCGGTGAGGTCGAGCAGCGGCTTGAGCATCTGCGGCGGGAGGTTGTCGACGACGTACCAGTCGAGGTCTTCGAGCGCGTTCGCCGCGGTGGAACGGCCTGCGCCGGACATCCCCGTGACGATCAGCATCTCGGACGCATCGCGATGCTCCTGGTCGTTCATGACCACCCCCATCGCCTCCACAGCCTATCGGCCGGACAGGTGCGCGTGGATGGTCGAGGCGAGCTTCGGCCCGATGCCTGGGAGCTCCTCGATCTGATCGGGGGTCGCCGCGCGCAGCGCGGTCACCGATCCGAAGTGCCGCAGGAGGGCCCGGATGCGCGCGCCGCCGAGCCCGGGGATCTCGGCGAGCACCGTTTGGATGTCGCGCTTGCGGCGCTTGCGCTGGTGCGTGATCGCGAAGCGATGCGCCTCGTCGCGCAGCCGCTGCAGCAGGTAGAGCGCCTCGCTCGTGCGCGGCAGGATGACCGGGAAATCCTCGCCGGGAAGCCACACCTCCTCGAGTCGCTTCGCGATGCCGCACAGCGCGATCTCGCCGTGCCCCGCGTCACCGAGGGCGCGCGCGGCCGCCTCGACCTGCGGCTTCCCTCCGTCGACGACGAGCAGCTGGGGCCGGTAGGCGAATCGCGGGCGCCGTCGGATGGTCACGACTGGTTCGTCGGAGTCGGATGCCGCGGCATCCGTCGCCTCGGAGCCGTTCGGCGACACGCCGTCGGTCTCATCGTGGTGGTCGAGGTACGCGAGCCGCCGCGAGAGCACCTGATAGAGCGAGTCCGTGTCGTCTGTCGTCTCGGACACCTTGAACGACCGGTACTGGTCCTTGCGGGGAAGGCCGTCCTCGAACACGACCATCGATGCGACGACGTTCGTCCCGCCGAGGTGCGACACGTCGAAGCCCTCGATGCGCAGCGGTGCCTCGGCGAGCCCGAGCGCCTCCTGCAGGTCGGTGAGCGCCTGCGTGCGCGCCACGTAGTCGCTCGTGCGCCGCGTCTTGTGCAGCATGAGCGCCTGCTGCGCGTTGAGCGACGCCGTCCTCATGAGGTCGGCCTTCCGGCCGCGCTGCGCGACCTGGATGCTCACGCGCCGCCCGCGGCGCTCGCTGAGCCACTGCTCGAGATCTCTCGCGTCGTCGGGCAGCGACGGCACGAGCACCTGACGCGGGATGTCGACGGCGGATGCCTCGCCGTACGTCCGCTGCAGGATCTGGTCGACCAGCTCGGCGCCGGAGATGTCGAGCTCCTTCTCGATGGTCGTCGCGCGGACGCCTCGCACACGACCGCGGCGCACGACGAAGTGCTGCACCGCCGCGGCGAGCTCGTCTTCGGCGATGCCGAACAGGTCGGCATCCGTGTCGGCGCTGAGCACCAGCGCGCTCTTGTTGAGCACGGCGTCGATCGCCTGCAGCTTGTCGCGGTACACGGCGGCGGCCTCGTAATCCATCGCGGCGGATGCCTCGCGCATGCGCCGCGTGAGGTCACGCGTGAACCGCTGGTCGCCGCCCGACATGAACGCGACGAAGTCGTCGACGATCGCGCGGTGCTCCTCGATCGAGACCTTCATCGAGCACGGACCACCGCAGCGGCCGATCTGTCCCGGGAAGCACGGCCGGCCCGTCGCCATCGCCTTCTTGTAGGACGAGTCGCTGCACGTGCGGATCGGGAAGACCTTGATCATCAGGTCGATCGTGTCGTGCACGGCCCACACCTTCGGGTAGGGCCCGAAGTACTTCGCCCCCTTGATGCGCCGGTTGCGCGTCACGATCACCCGAGGCGCTTCATCGGCGAGAGTGATCGCCATGTAGGGGTACGACTTGTCGTCTTTGTAGCGGACGTTGAACGGAGGCGAGAACTCCTGGATCCACATGTACTCGAGCTGGAGCGCGTCGACGTCGCTCGCGACGACGGTCCATTCGACGGATGCCGCGGTGAGCACCATGCGGCGCGTGCGCTCGTGCAGCGTGTGCAGCGGCGCGAAGTAGTTCGACAGGCGCGCCCGGAGATTCTTCGCCTTGCCGACGTACAGCACGCGCCCGTCGCGGTCGCGGAAACGGTAGACGCCGGGGTTGGTGGGGATCTCGCCCTGCTTGGGCTTGTACGGGAGCTGGTCCGCCATGACGGGCTGCCTCAGCCCGCCTTCCGGCGCTGGGCCTGCGCCCCGAGCACTTCGGCGAGGAACGCTCCGGTGTGGCTTCCCTCGACGCGCGCAACCTGCTCGGGCGTGCCGGTGGCGATCACCTGTCCGCCTCCGTCGCCGCCCTCGGGGCCGAGGTCGACGACCCAGTCGGCGGACTTGATCACGTCGAGGTTGTGCTCGATCACGATCACCGTGTTGCCCTTGTCGACGAGACCGCCCAGCACCTCGAGCAGGCGGCGTACGTCTTCGAAGTGAAGACCCGTCGTCGGCTCGTCGAGCACGTAGATCGACCGCCCGTTCGAGCGGCGCTGCAGCTCTGTCGCGAGCTTGACGCGCTGCGCTTCGCCGCCCGAGAGGGTCGTCGCCGACTGGCCCAGTCGCACGTAGCCCAGGCCGACGTCGACGAGCGTCTTGAGGTATCGGTGGATCGCCTGGATCGGCTCGAAGAACTCCGCCGCCTCTTCGATCGGCATCTCGAGCACCTCGGCGATGTTCTTGCCCTTGTAGTGCACCGCGAGCGTGTCGCGGTTGTACCGCTTGCCGTGGCACACCTCGCAGTCGACATACACGTCGGGCAGGAAGTTCATCTCGATCTTGATCGTGCCGTCACCCGAGCACGCCTCGCAGCGGCCGCCCTTGACGTTGAAGCTGAACCGGCCCGGCAAGTAGCCGCGGGCCTTCGCCTCGGGCGTCTCGCTGAACAGCGTGCGGATGCGGTCGAAGACGCCCGTGTAGGTCGCCGGATTCGATCGCGGCGTGCGCCCGATCGGCGCCTGGTCGACGTGCACGACCTTGTCGAGGTTGTCGAGTCCGATTACTCGCGTGTGCTTGCCCGGAACCGTGCGCGCGCCGTTGAGCCGTGCCGCAAGCACCTCGTACAGGATGTCGTTCACGAGGGACGACTTGCCCGAGCCGCTCACGCCCGTGACGGCCGTGAACACGCCGAGCGGGAAGTCGACCGTCACGTCCTTGAGATTGTTCTCGCGTGCGCCGACCACCGTGACCTGACGGCTGCGGTCGATGCGGCGGCGCTTCTTGGGCGTCGGGATCTCGCTGCGGCCGGCGAGGTAGTCGCCCGTGATCGAGTCGCGGTCGGCGAGGAGGGACTCGAGCGGCCCGGAGTGCACGACCTGCCCGCCGTCGACGCCCGCGCGCGGGCCGATGTCGACGATCCAGTCGGCGGCGTGGATCGTCTCTTCGTCATGCTCGACGACGATGAGGGTATTGCCGAGGTCGCGCAGCGTCAGGAGCGTCTCGATCAGTCTCCGGTTGTCGCGCTGGTGCAGACCGATCGACGGCTCGTCGAGCACGTAGAGGACGCCCGTGAGGCCCGACCCGATCTGCGTGGCGAGACGGATGCGCTGCGCCTCCCCGCCCGAGAGCGAACCAGCGGAGCGACTGAGGTTCAGGTAGTTGAGCCCCACCTGGATGAGGAAGTCCAGGCGCAGGCGGATCTCACGGAGCACCTGCGCGCCGATCGTGGCCTCGCGGTCAGTGAGCTCGAGGTGCTCGAAGAACTCGCGCGCATCGGCGAGGCTCAGGCGCGAGGCATCCGCGATCGAATGTCCGTGCACGAGCACGGACAGCACTTCGGGCTTCAGACGCGCCCCGTCGCACACCGGGCACGGGATCTCTCGCAGGTAGTCGGCCCAGCGCTGGCGCTGCGTGTCGGTCTCCGCCTGTACGTACTGGCGCTCGATATACGGCACGACACCCTCGAAACCCGACGAGTACCGCATCTCACGGCCGTACCGGTTCTTCCAGCGCACCGTCACCTTGTAGTTCTCGCCGCGGAGCACCGCGTCCTTCACGGCGGCGGGGAGCATGCGCCACGGAGTGTCGAGCGAGAAGCCGAGGTCGGCCGCGAGGCCCTCGAGCAGACGCTCGTAGTACTGGAAGAGCCCCTTGCCCTGCGTGGTCCACGGAAGGATGACGCCCTCGCGGATCGAGAGGTCTTGGTCGCCGAGCATGAGGTCGACGTCGACCGACATGCGCGTACCGAGGCCCGAGCACGCGGGGCACGCGCCGAAGGGCGCGTTGAACGAGAACGTGCGCGGCTCGATCTCGGTGAGCTGCAGCGGGTGGCCGTTGGGGCACGCGAGCTTCTCGGAGAACGACTGCCACGCGTCGTCGCCCTCCTCGTCGACGAAGTTGACCTGCATGATGCCGCCGGCGAGCGACAGTGCCGTCTCGACCGAGTCGGTCACGCGCTCGAGGATGCCGGGAGCCGCGACGAGACGGTCGACGACGACGGCGATGTCGTGCTTGTAGCTCTTCTTGAGCACGGGCGGCTCGGCGAGCTGGATGAGCTCGCCGTCGACGATCGCTCGCGCGTAGCCTTTTGCGCCGAGCTCGCGGAACAGCTCGACGAACTCGCCCTTCTTTTGCGTGACGACCGGCGCGACGATCTGGTAGCGCGTGCGCTCGGGGAGCTCCAGGAGCTGATCGGCGATCTGCTGCACCGTCTGGCGTTGGATGACCTCGCCGCACTCGGGACAGTGCGGGATGCCGATCCGCGCCCACAGCAGGCGCATGTAGTCGTGGATCTCGGTGATCGTGCCGACCGTCGAGCGGGGGTTGCGGTTCGTGGACTTCTGATCGATCGACACCGCGGGGCTGAGGCCCTCGATGAAGTCGACGTCGGGGCGGTCGACCTGACCCAGGAACTGGCGCGCGTAGGCGCTCAGCGACTCGACGTAGCGGCGCTGACCCTCGGCGAAGATCGTGTCGAAGGCGAGGCTCGACTTGCCCGAGCCCGAGAGGCCCGTGAAGACGACGAGCGAATCGCGCGGGATGTCGAGATCGACGTTCTTCAGATTGTGGACACGAGCACCCCGGACGCTGAGCGTTCCGGGGTTGGTGGTCCCGTTTCCGGGCAGGGCAACAGGGACGATTGGCACGCATTCAAGTGTAGGTGGGGCCTCCGACACGCGGCTCGGGGTTCGCCGGGAGCGCACCCCCGGCGATACCGCGGGAGCTCGTCGTTCCGCCCGGTCAGAGCGGGATTCGGCGTCCGGCGAAAGGAGCGAGCCCGTCGCGGAGCCGCGTGAGCTGCTCGGTGTCCATGCCGGTCCGCGCCATGATCTGCTCGGGCACGGCGAGGGCCTGTTCGCGGAGCGCGCGCCCCGCAGCGGTGAGTGAGATCTCGAGGACGCGCTCGTCGTCGACACGCCGAACACGAGAGACGCGCCCCTGCGCCTCCAGGCGCTTCACGAGCGGCGAGAGCGTCGCCGGCTCCATCGCCAGCTCTTCCGCCAAGTCGCCGAGCGACCGCGGCGAGCTCTCCCACAGCGCGAGCATCACGAGATACTGCGGATGCGTCAGCCCGAGCGGCTCCAGGACCGGGCGGTACAGCGACACGACGTTGCGCGCGGCCGTCACGAGGGCGAAGCACAGCTGGTTCTCCAGCTTGAGCAGCTCGTCTCGGGCATCCATGGCGCAAGTCTACCTAATCGCTTAGTACACTAATGATCATGGCACGAACGGATCCCGAGCCCCACCGTCCCCTGCGCGAGCGGGTCCGCGAGGCGGGCGGCTGGTACGCCTGGATCAACTCGCGACTCATCCGTGTGGCCGGGCCGGCGTCCGTCGGGCCGTACGACACGACTCCCGAGCCTTCGCACACGCACTCCCCTTGTCCGCTGTGTGGTGCGCTCATGGCGCAGCACACGTTCGACAGGTCGGGACCCAAGCCGCGGATGCACTGCCCGTAGCGCACGGAAAAGTCCGGCCCTCCCGCGTGGGAAGGGCCGGACTCTCCGGGGAGTGACGGACTCAGTCGGACACGACGATGTCGTGCTCCTCCTCTTCCGCCTCGAGCGCGTCGGACTCGTTCTCGGCGGAGCCTTGCTCCTCGATCACGTCGTCCTCCGGCTCGGTCTCGGCGGGAGCGTCGGAGTCTCCCGCGTGGTCTGGTTCGGGCACTGCCGGCTCCTCGGGGATCCCAGCCTCCGGCTCAGTCTCCTCGACCGGGGGCGCCGGCGCCGGGTCTGCCGGCGGCGCAGGCTCCGGCTCGACTGGCGGGGCCGGCTGTGGCTCCGGGTCGGCCGGCTCGAACGGCTGCTCGGGCAGGACCGGCGCCGGGTGGTCCGGCTCCAGCTCAGGGCCCGTCGTCGGGGGCGGCGCGACCGGCACCGGCGGCGCGGGCTCCGCCGGCGGCGCAGCCTCGTCAGGCGCGGCATCCGGCCCTTCGATCTCGCCCTCGGCGGTCTGCACCGAACCGGTGATCACCACCGAGTCCGTCCACGCCGCGCTGGTGAAGGTCGTGGCGGCACCACCGAATGCGAGGCCCGCGGCGGCGATGAATCCCACCAGCGCCTTGATGATCACGCTGTTCATGCGCTCACCAACTCCTTCTCCTTGTCCGGCTCGGGAGCGATCTCCTCGGGCCGGGCTTCGTCTTCTCTGCCTTGCCGTCGCGACGGGATCATCGCGAGGGCGGCGAGGGCCAGCAGCCCCGCGAGCAGCGGGACTCCGACTTCCGGTCTCATGAGCGTCTCGGCGACGTACCCGGCGCCGGGGATGGTGAGGACGGGTGTCCACACCGGGTCATCCGCACCGAGGAGGTGCTGCTGCGCGTCCGGATGCGCGTTCGCGTCGCCCTGCAGGCGCAGCGTCACCGTGTCGCGGGAGCGCTCGAGCTCGACGATGCGATGGGTCACGAAGACGCCACCCTCGTTCGGGAGCGACGCGACGTCGCCCACCCGCAGATCGCGCGCGGGCGTCGGAGTCGCCACGAGCAGGTCTCCCGTGTCGATCTCGGGCGCCATCGAGCCCGAGACCACGATGAGCGGCTGCACGAGCCCCGCGGCGTTCCCCACCCAGAGAGCGCCGCTGACCAGGCCGATTACGGCCAGCACCCACAGCATGGCCGAGCCCGCGGCGCGGGCGGCTGCGGTCGATCTGCTTCTCTTCATTGGTCCATTCCTCTGCGGCCGATCGGCCGCGGTCGTCGGTCGAGCGTCTCCGCGCCGGTCTCACGGGAGGGAGGGACCCTCCCTCCCGTGACCGGCGCCCAGTCGTCGGCGGCGTCAGCGGGCGCTGCTCGCCGGGAACGTGAGCTGGAGCTTGCCCGCCGTGCTCATCGGCAGGTCATCCGCGACGTGGAACGTGACCTTGATGTTCACATACCCGTTCGGAGCCAGCGACGCGGGCAGGTTCTCGACGCTGTGCGTGATCGCCCCGTTCAGCGCAGGGTCCACCTCGAGGACGCTCTCGCCGAGATAGGCGTTCACCGTCGAGTTGTTCTTCAGGGCGATGGTCTTGGTCACATCACCGGGCTGGAGGTTCTTGAACGCGTCGCCGAGGTCGATCGGGCCGTCGTACCAGGCCCCGCCCTGGACTGCGCCCCGCAGATCGAACTTCGCCGACTGAACGTCTCCGGCGAAGGTCACCTGGTCGGTCCAGGCGGCGGTCGTGATGGCGCCGCCGATACCGAGTACGGCCACGGCAGCGATGCTCGCCCGGAGCATGGCTCCGCGGCGATCCTTCTGCGTTGTCGTGGTCATGGGTCTTCCCCTTACGTCATGGCCTTGTGGGCCTCATGGCGGCCGGACGCGCTGGCGCCGGCCGTGCATCTCCTTGGATGCACAACCATTGTAGACGTGTGGTCAGACCACAGCCTGGGAGACCGGTGACAACGCTATGCGTGCCCTGCCTTCTCCATCGCACGGAGCTCGCGCTTGAGATCCTGCACCTCGTCGCGCAGTCGCGCCGCGAGCTCGAACTTGAGCTCTCCCGCCGCCGCGAGCATCTGCTCGCTGAGGTCGGCGATCGTCGCCTCGAGCTGCGCGGCCCCCTCTGCGGCGATGCCCTCGCGCCGAAGCTGCGGAGTGGGCGACTTGCCCTTGCCCGATTTCGTCTTCGCGGCGGCCTTGCCGCGCAGCATCCGATCGGTGTCGGATGCCTCGCGCGCGAGGACCTCGGTGATGTCGGCGATGCGCTTGCGCAGGGGCTGCGGGTCGATTCCGCGCTCGAGGTTGTACGCGATCTGCTTGTCGCGGCGGCGGTTCGTCTCGTCGATCGCGTTCCGCATCGAGTCCGTGATGGTGTCGGCGTACATGTGCACCTCGCCCGACACATTTCGCGCGGCGCGGCCGATCGTCTGAATGAGGGACGTGCCCGATCTCAGGAAGCCCTCCTTGTCGGCGTCGAGGATCGCGACGAGCGAGACCTCGGGGAGGTCGAGACCCTCGCGGAGGAGGTTGATCCCGACCAGCACGTCGTACACGCCGGCGCGCAGCTCAGTGAGCAGCTCGACGCGGCGGAGCGTATCGACATCGGAGTGCAGGTAGCGCACGCGCACCCCGTGCTCGCCGAGGAAGTCGGTCAGCTCTTCGGCCATCTTCTTCGTCAGGGTCGTCACGAGCACACGCTCGTCGCGATCGGCGCGGACCCGGATCTCTTCGAGCAGGTCGTCGATCTGACCCTTCGACGGCTTGACGACGATCTGCGGGTCGACCAGGCCGGTGGGTCGGATGATCTGCTCGACGACGCCGTCCGCGACGCCCATCTCGTAGCGCCCCGGGGTCGCGGAGAGGTACACGGTCTGCCCGATGCGCTGCTTGAACTCGTCCCACCGCAGCGGACGGTTGTCGAGTGCGCTCGGCAGACGGAAGCCGTGCTCGACGAGCGTGCGCTTGCGCGAGGCATCGCCCTCGTACATGGCGCCGATCTGCGGCACCGTGACGTGCGACTCGTCGATCACCATGAGGAAGTCGTCGGGGAAGAAGTCGAGCAGCGTGTGCGGCGGCTCTCCCGGTGCGCGGCCGTCGAGGTGCCGCGAGTAGTTCTCGATGCCGGAGCAGAACCCGAGCTGCTGGAGCATCTCGAGATCGAAGGTCGTGCGCATGCGCAGGCGCTGCGCCTCGAGGAGCTTGTTCTGCGACTCGAGTTCCTTCAGTCGCTCGGCGAGCTCCTCTTCGATCGTGCCGATCGCGCGGCGAACGGTTTCAGTGCCGGCGACGTAGTGCGACGCGGGGAAGATCGGAACAGAGTCGAGCCTCTGCACGACATCGCCGGTGAGCGGATGCAGCATGTACAGCGCCTCGATCTCGTCGCCGAACAGCTCGATGCGGATCGCGTACTCCTCGTACACGGGGATGATCTCGATCGTGTCGCCGCGCACCCGGAAGTTGCCGCGCGAGAAGTCGACGTCGTTGCGGTTGTACTGCATGGCGATGAACTTGCGGATGAGGGCGTCGCGGTCGTAGACCTCGCCGACCTGGAGCGCCACCATCGCGCGCATGTACTCCTCGGGGGCGCCGAGGCCGTAGATGCACGACACCGTCGAGACGACGACCACATCGCGCCGGCTGAGCAGCGAGTTCGTCGTGGAGTGACGCAGCCGCTCCACCTCGGCGTTGATCGACGAGTCCTTCTCGATGAAGGTGTCTGTCTGCGGGACGTACGCCTCGGGCTGGTAGTAGTCGTAGTACGAGACGAAGTACTCGACCGCGTTGTGCGGCATGAGCTCTCGGAACTCGTTGGCGAGCTGGGCGGCCAGTGTTTTGTTGTGCGCGAGCACGAGCGTCGGCCGCTGAACGGCCTCGATGAGCCAGGCCGTCGTCGCCGACTTGCCCGTTCCCGTCGCCCCCAACAGCACGACGTCTGTCTCGCCGGCGTTGATGCGCGCCGCGAGCTCGGCGATCGCCTGGGGCTGGTCGCCGCTCGGCGCGTACTCGCTGACGACCTCGAAGGGTCGGACGGATCGCGTCGTCTGCATCCTTTCAGCGTAGAACGGACCTGCGACATCGGGACCGGCGTTCGCTGATCGCGGTCAGTACGGCCACGCCCCGCCGCGATCGGGTCGTCGCGCGATGAGCTCCGGAAGCGCCGCCCACAGCTCGTCGACTTGGCGCAGGGTGTCGTCGATCGTGCCGGTCGTGTCGATCACGACGTCCGCGATTGCGAGCCGTGCGCTGTCGTCCACCTGCGAGGCGACGCGGGCCGCGGCATCCGACTCGCTCATCGCCCGAAGATCCACGAGACGCCGCAGCCGGACGTCCGCCGGTGCGTGGGCCACGACGATGAGCTCCCACGGGTCGTCGACGCGCGCCTCGACGAGCAGCGGAACGTCGTACACGACGATCGCGCGCGGGTCGGAGGCGAACGCCTCGTCGAACCGCCGCTGGGACTCGGCCCGGACGGCGGGGTGGACGATGCGATTGAGCCGCGCGACCGCGTCGTCATCGCCGAACACGCGTGAACCCAGACCCGGTCGGTCAAGCGAGCCGTCGGGGCGGATGACATCCGCCCCGAACTCCCGCGCGATCTCGTCGAGCACCGGCGACCCAGGCTGCTGCACGTCGCGGACGATCGCGTCGGCGTCGACGACGATCGCGCCGTGCTCGGCGAGACGCGTGGCGATGGTGGACTTGCCCGAGGCGATCCCCCCGGTCAGGGCGATGAGCGGCATGCACACGAGGATGCCACGACTGCGACTCCCCGGCGCACTCGCCAACCTTTGGACGCTCCTGAGGAACGCCTGAGGAGCGCTTGAGGGGCGACCACTAGGTTTTGGGATACCCGAAAGAGAGACGGACTTCGGCACGAGCGGAGTCTGGGGAGGTCGTGAGATGCTCGAGCGGCGCCGCACATCAGCGCCATCGACTCACGCGGCCCTCTGCTCGTGCCGCACCGCCGTCGCCCACGCGCGACGCGGTGTCTGCCCGGATCCCATCAAAGGCGTAGGCGACGGTGCGGGGGCACCCGCGCAGCGCCGGAGGGCGATGCGGGTGGCGTGGGCGCACGCGGGGGGCGCGCCGCCCACCACTCGCAGCGGCAGGGCGAGCGACGGGGAGCGACTGGGGACCCCCCCTCGCCGTCCTTCCGTATCGCCACCGCGTCGACGCGGCGTCGCTCCGCTTGACGCACTCGGCCCCTCCCCATGCGGTGATTGAGATGCCCGGCGACCGCCGGTTCGAGGCGGCGTTCTGGGATATCATGACCGACGTCAACGATCCGACGGCGGAATCAGCCGCGCCCGGGGGTGCTTCGATGGATCAGCAGCGCGTCGCGGTGGTGATCGAAGACGAGGAAGACATCCGCTCACTCTTGAGCACCGTGCTCGCCAACGCGGGCTTCACCGTGCACGGCGCCGCCACCGGAGCCGAGGGCCTTCGCCTCGTCCGCGACCACGAGCCGCTCGTGACGACGCTCGACGTCAACATGCCCGGCATGGACGGATTCGAGACGGCGAAGCGGATCCGCACGTTCAGCTCCACGTACATCGTGATGCTCAGCGCCCGCACCGAGGAGATCGACGCACTGCAGGGACTCGAAGCCGGCGCCGACGACTACATCGCCAAGCCCTTCCGCCCGCGTGAGCTGCGCGCCCGCATCGACGCGATGCTCCGCCGTCCGCGCCATCGCGTCGACATCGCACCCACGGCCGGCACCGACCCCATCGCCGAGCCCGCCCTACCGACGAACTGGCTCGAGCACAAAGGCGTTCGCCTCAACCGCGACATGCGGATCGCGACGCTCAACGGGCAGGACCTCGAGCTCACGCGCAGTGAGTTCGACATCCTCGCCGACCTGCTCGCCGCAGGCCGCCGTGTGCGTGGCAAGAGCGATCTCGCCCTCATGCTCCGCGGTGAGCGGTACACGGGAATCGAGTACGTGAGCGACAGCGACGCCCGCGCGATCGAGGTGCACGTCGCGAACCTGAGACGCAAGCTCGGCGAGTCGCCGGCGAACCCGCAGTGGATCGAGACCGTTCGCGGCGTGGGCTATCGCCTCACCGCCTGACGCCGGTCAGCGCTCGTCGCCGACGAGGACGGATGTCTCGACGCTCGCGGCCGCGCGCCGTGCGGCGTCGCGCGCGATGCGCACGAGGGCCTCGGTGTCGTACCCAGCCGTGTCGCTCAGGCTCACGCCGACGCCCACCACGGGCAGCACTCCCCCGCCGACCTTCCCGAGGTCGTCGAACAGCCCTCGGTAGATGACGCCCGCGTTCCGCCGGGCCGTCGCCGGCGAATCCGCGACCATGGCGACGAGGAGTCCCGTGGGACCGTCCTCGCCGACGATCGCGTTGGACGGGGCGTGCCTTCGCACACCCGCCCGCCATGCGTCGGTCACCGCGCGGGCCACCTCACTGCCGAACGCCGTCGAGATCTGGTCGAGGTCCTCGACGCGGATCGCGATGACGCCCACGAGATCGCTGCGCCACGCCGCGCGGCTGCACACGTCGCTCAGATCGCGCTCGAACGCCGCGATCGGGACGATCCCGTCCTTGCGATCGCCGTGGGCGACCGGCCCGTACCCGCGCACGGGCGCGCGGGATGCGCGCAGCACCGACGTGACGACCACGGCCACGATCGTGAGCACGACGGTGAGCATCGCGGTGTTCCCTGTGCCGAACACGCCCTGGAACAGCGTGCTGTCGGGACCGGCGATGAGGAACGCACTCGTCCGCGCGATGAAGTAGATCGCCTGGAACGCCAGCACGGTCGCAAGCACCCACGCCGTCCTGCTCTCGAGCAGCGCGCCGCGCAGGCATTCGGCGGCGCCGAGGCCCGCGAAGGCGACGAGCGCGAGGAACATCCACGTCGCGCCCGCCCAGTCTCCGCCGACGGGGTCGAGCATGGTCGCCAGGGCGGCTCCGCCGACCGCGAGGACGACGACGGCGGATGCCGCGACCATGCGCCGCCCGTTGTACGCCCGCGCGCCCAGCCACATGCATCCGGTCCCTGCGACGAAGGCCGCGTTGCCGACCGCGATGGGCCACGCAACCCCCGGCATCTCGGTCCATAGGACGTACGCGATCGTCGTGAGCATCGCCGCCAGGAAGCCGATAGACCAGATGCGGCCGGCGCCCTCGTCCCGCCGGATGATCGTCTCGACGATGAACAGCACCCCGCTCGTGTTGACGACGAGGGCCGTCATGACCATCACGCTGAACAGGTCGAGGTTCATTCCGTGCTCACGCTCCCGCTCCACGCCGGCCCGGCCGCGGCCGCGGCTTGAGTCGCCGGCAGCTTGACCACGAAGGTCGAGCCGACGCCGGGCGAGCTGTGCAGGCCGATGTCGCCGCCGTGTGCGCGCACGATGTCGCGGCAGATCGAGAGGCCGAGCCCGGTGCCGGTGCCCCGCGGCGCCGAGGCTCGATAGTAGCGGTGGAACAGCCGCGCGCGATCCGCCTCGCCGATGCCGACACCGGTGTCGCGCACGAGAACCCACGTCGAGACTCCGTCGGTCGTCGTGCCGAGGAACACCGAGCCGCCGTCGCGGTTGTACGTGATCGCATTCGCGAGGAGGTTGTCGATCACCTGCCGCAGCCGCATCGGGTCCGCCCACACCTTCGCGGGCTCGAGCCCGCTGGTCTCGATCGTGATCGCGCGTGACCGTGCTCGCGGCAGCATCGCCTCCGCCGCCGCCCGCGCGATGTCGTCGGCGCTCACCTCGCGCGGCGACACGGTGAGCTCGGCCGACGAGGGCGAAGAGCTCGACGCCGCGAGGATGTCCCCGACGATGCCGAGCAGCCGCTCCGCATTGCGCTCCGCGATCTCGAGTCCCCCGCGCACGCGCTCGGGCAGTTCCTCGTCGTCGAGCGCGAGATCGAGGTACCCGAGGATCGAGGTCAGCGGTGTGCGCAACTCGTGCGAGACGGATGCCACGAGGTCGTCGCGCGCGCGGAGGGCGGTGAGCTCCGCGGTGACGTCGCGCGAGATGACGACCGCTCCGGCGTCCGCCCCCGATGTGTCGGTGAGCCGTCGCGCCGTGATGTTCAGCGCGCGGCGGGCACCCGAGGGGTCGCCGAACCACACGACCTGGCCGTCGAACGCCTCGCCGCGCAGCGCCCGCTCGAGCGGCAGCTCTCCGGGCGGAAGGAGCGTCTCGCCGTCGTCGAGGTAGGCCGGCACCTCGTGCTCGTCGCTGGGGTCGTCGGGGTCAGACAGGTCCGTGCGATCGACCGCGCCGAGCGCGAGCTGCAGGCGGCCGTGCGCCTCGTTCGTGACCGCCACCTCGCCGTCGGGTCCGATGCGGATGACGCCGAAGTCGACGGCGTCGAGCACCTCGGTCAGCTCCTGCTCCTGCCTTCGCGTCCGTTCGAGCACGCGCCGGAGCAGCTGCGCCTGCTTCGCGAGGAGCGTGCGCTGCGCGTCAGTGCGTCGTGCGGTGAGGAAGTTCGTCGCGGCGACCGCGAGCAGCACGAGCGGCAGGAGAAGCGTCGCGTAGTTTGAGCTCCTGGCCGCCGACGGGCAGGAGGATCGCGAGCATCGCCGCGATGCCGGCGACCGCGCCGTAAAGGCCGAGCGCGCCGAATCCAGCGGAGAGCCACGTGACGGGGAAGATCCACAGGAGCCCGAGGGGCGACCGCGGCGACGACAGCTGGATGAGGATGATCGCGACCATGTCCAGCGCCGGGATCATCGCGACCCAGCCGGGTGCGAGACGGTTCCACGGGATGAGGAAAGTCGCACCCGTGAGCACGAGCACGAGCACGACCCCGAAGAAGAAGAGCGCGATCTCGCCGCCGAACGGTCCGAGGGCGACGATCACGGCGAGGATGAACACGACGGTCGCAAGCAGCAGCTGATTGAGCACGGCCGCTCGTTCGCGCGTGCGGTCGGCGCCGCGATCGCTGAACGTGCGCACGCCGGCGTCGACGAAGTCGGTCGGCGGCGCGACGTCGTCGTCTGCCACAGCCATACCGTGAAAGGTAACCGAAACCGGGCACGTGCGCGCGGGATCGCGTACTCGATGAGACGGATGCCGCGGCATCCGTCTCACGCAAAGGGAAGGGGCCGGAACCCGAAGGTTCCGGCCCCTTGCGTGGGATCGATCAGCGACCCGACAGCTTCTCGCGCAGAGCGGCGAGCGCCTCATCGTCGGCGAGGGTGCCCTGCGGACCGCTCTCGGATGCGAAGCTCGACGGACCGAGGTCGGTCGCGGCAGCCTCGGCCTCGAGGGCCTTGGTGACCTGCGCCTTGTGGGCCTCCCAGCGCGCGTGGGCGGCAGCGTACTCCTGCTCCCACTTCTCGCGCTGCTCGTCGAAGCCTTCCTTCCACTGGTTGGTCTCTGGGTCGAAGCCCTCGGGGTACTTGTACTCCCCGTTCTCGTCGTACTCCGTGACCATGCCGTAGAGGGCCGGGTCGAACTCGGTGCCGAACGGGTCGACCGAGTCGTTCGCCTGCTTGAGCGACAGCGAGATGCGGCGACGCTCGAGGTCGATGTCGATGATCTTGACGAAGACCTCTTCGCCGACCGACACGACCTGCTCGGCGAGCTCGACGTGCTTGCCCGAGAGCTCCGAGATGTGCACGAGGCCCTCGATGCCGTCCGCGACGCGGACGAACGCACCGAACGGAACGAGCTTGGTGACCTTGCCCGGCGCGACCTGGCCGATCGCGTGGGTGCGGGCGAAGACCTGCCACGGGTCCTCCTGCGTCGCCTTGAGCGACAGCGAGACACGCTCGCGGTCGAGGTCGACCTCGAGGATCTCGACGGTGACCTCCTGGCCCACCTCGACGACCTCGGACGCGTGCTCGATGTGCTTCCACGACAGCTCGGAGACGTGCACGAGACCGTCCACGCCGCCCAGGTCGACGAACGCACCGAAGTTGACGATCGACGAGACCGTGCCCTTGCGGACCTGGCCCTTGTGCAGGTTGTTGAGGAACGTGGTGCGCGACTCGGACTGCGTCTGCTCGAGGAGGGCGCGACGCGACAGAACGACGTTGTTGCGGTTCTTGTCGAGCTCGAGGATCTTCGCCTCGATCTCCTGCCCGAGGTACGGGGTGAGGTCGCGGACGCGACGCAGCTCGATGAGCGAGGCGGGAAGGAAGCCGCGGAGGCCGATGTCGACGATGAGGCCGCCCTTGACGACCTCGATCACCTGACCGGTGACCACACCGTCGTTCTCCTTGATCTTCTCCACGTCGCCCCAGGCGCGCTCGTACTGGGCGCGCTTCTTGGAGAGGATGAGGCGCCCTTCCTTGTCCTCCTTCTGGAGAACGAGGGCCTCGACCTCGTCGCCGACCTTGACGACCTCGTTGGGGTCGACGTCGTGCTTGATGGAGAGTTCGCGGGAGGGGATGACGCCCTCGGTCTTGTAGCCGACGTCGAGGAGGACCTCGTCGCGGTCGACCTTCACCACGGTGCCTTCGATGAGGTCGCCGTCATTGAAGGACTTGATCGTCTTTTCGACCGCGGCCAGGAAGTCCTCGGCAGATCCGATGTCGTTGATCGCGACCTGCTTGGTGGCCGGGGCGGTCGTTGCGGTAGTCATGTAGTGGGTTGTCCTAGTTGGTTGTTGTTCGGGCTCCGGCACGCGACTTCCTTGTTCTGTCGCGGTCGTGAACGACCGAGGAGCAAGGCGCAGCACACCGGAGCGGAGCGGATTGTTGTCGTGCGATGCCACACGGACCGAAGTCCGGGCGTGCAGAACGAGCCACACGTGTGACACTCCAGAGTATCAGAACGCCGTCGGCGACAGTGATGTTCCCGCGCGGCTCAGGCTCCCGTGCGCGGCAGGTCGATCGGCGCCGTCGTCGTGCGGTCGGGATCGAACGGCGGGTAGGGGCTCTCCTCCTCGCCTCGCAGCTCGGCGATGCGCTGCGCCTCGCGCAGCTGCGCTGCCTCGAGCCAGCCCATGCGGCGCCAGCTGTCGTCCTGCGCGGGCGCGGGTGCATCAGTCGGCTCGACCGGAGCGACCGTCCGCGCGGGCTCCGCGGGTCGCGACACCGGCATGGGGCTGCTCATCCCGCCGGGCTGGGCGGCCAGGCCCCGCAGGCCTGCCTGCTGGATGACGCGCTGGATCGTCAGGCCGCGCCCGTCGGGGTCGCCGACGTACTTGATCTCGCGCAATCCCTGCTCCTGGGCGGCGGATTCGAAGATGAAGTGGCCGTAGCCCAGCATCCGTCCGATCAGCGGCCTGTGCACCGAGATGTCGAGGATTCGCGCGAGCGGCATCGTCGCGATGCGCTGCGACAGGATCCCGTGCACGCGGAACACGCGCATGTTCGTGATGACGAACCGGTCCACGTGGCGATCGAGGATCCGCCACCCGCCGTGCACGATGATCGCGGCACCGCCCAGAACGGGCAGCCACCACACCTGCGACGGCACGACGACCACGAAGGCCATGACGAAGACCCCGCCCAGCATCTCGAGTGCGGCCGAGACCAGAGCCGCCCAGTGCTTCTTCACCTCGTCGATCACGACCTCGCCGAGATCCGAGATGAGATGCTTCTGAGTCTTCGGGTCGAACAACCTCACCCGCCCGCGAGGCTGACGAAGAACTGCGTCACGGCGACACCCGCGCCCCACACGGCGCCGACGGCGCCTTGCACCGCGTTCGCAGCGTCTTCGGGACGGGTCACGAGGTAGAACACGGCGAACGCGATGATGAGCCCGATCACGATTCGCTTGACCAGCTTCACGGCACGGGGTCCCTTCAGTCGGCGAGATTTTGGACGGTCCCCCCGGATCGTAACGGTGCTGTTCTACCGCAAAAGCGGCCGGATGCGGCACCCAACGCGCCGATATGACGAAGTCAGCCGCCCGCCCGCTCCGCGCACGCGACGCAGCGAGTGGCCGTCGGACGGGCGCGCAGCCGAGCGACGGGGATCGGCTTTCCGCAGTCCTGGCAGACGCCGAACTCGCCCGCCTCCCACCGTGCGAAGGCCGCCTCGATGTCGTGCTGCTCGCGTGCGATCTCATCGCGCAGCCCCGCCAGGCGCGACCATTCGGCAGAGAGCGTCGCGCCTTCGGGGTCGTGCTCGTCGTCGGCCTGATCGCCCCGCCGATCGGCGCGCAGCTCTTCGAGATCCGCGTCGATGGCCGCCAGTCGCGCGGACGCATCCGCGGCGAGCTCGTCCAGCAGCTTGCGCATCTCGGCCTCGCGCATCTCGACCTCCCCACCGGCTCGATTGTTCGAGACTAGACCCGCCCCATCGGGTCGAGGCCGTTGGCGTCCCGGCGCGCCGGGCGCGCGGCATCCGTCTGTCACAGGTCGCACATTCCCCCCCACATCCAGGGCGGCCGGGCCGTAGCGTGGGCGCATGCGCATGACCCAGTCGTTCCGTGCGACGAAACGGGCTCCGCTGCTGCAGGTGACGAAGTCCGCCGTCGCCACTGTGGTCGCGTGGATCGTCGCGGCGCTGCTCGTGCCCGGTCCGCCGCCGGTTTTCGCGGCGATCGCGGCGCTGCTCGTGGTCCAGCCGAGCCTGAACCAATCGTTCACGAAGGCCGTCGAACGAAGCGTCGGCGTGATCGTGGGCGTCGTGATCGCGTCTCTGCTGGGCCTGGCCTTCGGGTCGGCATCATGGGTGATCCTGCTCGCGACGGTCATCGCCCTCGCCGTGGCGTGGGCGCTGCGGATGACGTCCGGCACCACGAACCAGGTCGCGATCAGCGCGCTTCTCGTGCTCGCCCTGGGCACCGCAACACCCGGATACGCGATGAACCGCGTGCTCGAGACGCTCATCGGCGCCGTGATCGGCATCATCGTGAACGTGATCCTCGTGCCTCCCGTCGCGGTCGCGCCGGCGCGGACGGATGCTCTGGGCCTCGGCGCGGCCGTCGCCGACTCGCTCGAGCGGCTCGCGCACGCCCTCACCTCGGTGCAGACTCCCGCGCAGCTCACCGGACTCATGCTCGAGGCCCGCCTCATGCGCCCGATGGTGCGCAAGGCGGAGACCGACATCGACGCCGCGAGCGACTCCCTCACGCTCAATCCGCGGGCGCGCCGCCACCGGGCGGACCTCGCCGTCTCGCAGGCGCTCGTGGACCGATACTCCCCCATCGTGACGCAGGTGATCGGGATGACGCGGGCGGTGGTGGACCGCTACGACCCCGGGCTCGTCGACGAGCCGGCCGTCCACGCGATCGCCGACCAGCTGAGGCGCGCCGCCCACGACGTGCGCCTCGACCCGCAGCGCGCGACCGCTGCGCCGGACCTGCCGCCCGTGCCGCACGCCGACTCAGCGGGACTGCCGGACGAGGAGCCCGCCCTCACGGCACCGCTGACCATCGAGACGCCGTCCGTCGACCACTGGGTCCTCATCGGGTCGCTGCTCGAAGACCTGCGCCGCATCCACGACGCGCTCGTCGAACCGCCGGCGGTCGCTACGGAGTCCGCTCCGCCACCACCACGGTGAACTCCAGCGGCTGGATCCCGCCGTCCTCGTTCGTCATCACGACGCCCGTCGACCCGACCCCCACGGCGTTGACGCCCGGGTTGAACGTCGCCGTGTCGTCCTCGCGCCCCTGCGAGAACGTGGCGACGGACTCGTCCTCGATCTCGGCGGTGTAGCTGTCGACCGGGAGCGACCCCGTGTCGATGTTGAGCACCTGTCCCACGACGAGGTCGACGGTCTGCCCCTGCAGATCGTTCGCGCTCATCGTGACCGGTGCGATCACAGGCTGGTTCATCGCCGGCGTGCACGCGGTGAGGGCCAGCGCGGCGGTGACGGCGACGAGAGCCGAGAAGACTCGAACGGATCTCACGGTGGTCAGCATGGCATTGCACGGATGTCCCGTCTACCACTCCTCCACACGACGCCGCCTGTGGACAACTCAGCAGCGGCGCAGGCTCGCGGGACTACCGTGTTCGTGTGCTGCCACGGATCGTATCGGGCCTCGTCGCCCTTCTGCTGGTCGGCGCGATGGCGACCGGATGCAGCGGCCAGCCCGCGCCCGAGCCCTCGACGCCTTCGGCGCCGACGTTCGCGAGCGATGAAGAGGCGTTCGCGGCGGCCGAGGAGACCTATCGGGCGTACGTGGATGCGTTGAACGCGGTGGATCTGAGTGACCCGGCGACGTTTGAGCCGGTGTTCGCGTGGCTCACGGGCGATGCGAGTGCCGATGCCCGCCAACAATTGAGTGAAATGCATGCCAACGGATGGCAAGTCGAAGGCACCACTGCAATTGTGCTTGCGGAGGGCCGCCCACCGGGCTCCGCATTCGCCACAGCTTTGAACGTGTGCGAGGACGTGTCCGACGTGGACGTCGTGGATGCCACAGGGACGTCGGTAGTCAGCGGCGATCGTCCAGACGTGCAACCGGTTCTCGTTGGTTTCGAGTTGAGTGTTACCTCCCCAACCGGACTGTTGATGTCGAGCATTGAGGGACGACAAGGACCACCGCTGTGCGAACAGTAGGCATCGTCGCGTCTGCGGTACTCGCTCTGTTGCTTGCTATCGCACAGTCAGATCCGGCCGCCGCCGAAGGCTGCAACCGGTGGCTCGATCAGTGCGCCGTGTCCAACTCGGGCGAAAGCGTCGATGTCGCCGGGTCCACGACTGACGACGGGGATTCGAGTCCGTCAGATGAGTATCAACACGTGGCCGCACCGCCACCCACCGCCGAACCAGACGACTGCGCATCCGCCACCGTCTGCCGCGCGATGCCGTACGAGATCGTCTCGATCCCCGACGTCATGATCGAGGACCTCGCCTCGTTCCGTCCCTCTCCCCCGACTCTGACCGGCGAGCCGCTCGGGTTCGGGGTCGTCGGGCTGCCGACGAACGTCGTGGCCGCGGCATCCGAACAGCGCCTGAGCGGTGAGCTGCTCGGCTGGGACGTGACCGTCCGCTTCCGCCCCGCGGGCTACGTGTTCGACTACGGTGACGGCACCACGGGCCGGACGGCGACGGGCGGCACGTCGTGGGCCGCGATCGGGCAGGCGCAGTTCACGCCGACCGCGACGAGTCACACGTATCGTGCACGCGGCACGTACACCGTCTCGACCCGTGTGCTCTACTCGGCCGCCGTCGACTTCGGGTCGGGCGTGTGGCGGGCGGTGCCCGGCTACGTCACCGCCCACTCGGGCGCGTATCGGATCGACGTGCTCGAAGCACGCACGGCGCTCGTCGACCGAACGTGCGTCGAGGATCCGCGCGGCCCCGGCTGCTGAGGGCACGCAGCGACGATCAGGGACGACCGGTAGAATCGCTGCGTTCCCACACTCAGGCACGCTCACACAGTGCCGCACATATCGCCTTAGGAGACCCCCATGGCCGACGCGCAGATTCCCGACAAGCCCGCCCTCGAGGGTCTCGAGCAGAAGTGGGACGCCGCGTGGCGCGAGCAGGGAACCTACCTGTTCGACCGCATCGGTGCCGCCGAGGTCGGCCGCGACGGCGTGTACTCCGTCGACACTCCCCCGCCCACGGCGTCGGGAAGCCTCCACATCGGGCACGTCTTCTCGTTCACGCACACCGACCTCAAGGTGCGGTTCGAGCGCATGCGCGGCAAGACCGTCTTCTACCCGATGGGCTGGGACGACAACGGCCTGCCGACCGAGCGCCGCGTGCAGAACTACTACGGCGTCCGCTGCGACCCGTCGCTGCCGTACGACCCCGACTTCACGCCCCCGTTCGAGGGCGGCGAGAACAAGAGCAGCAAGGCCGCCGATCAGGTGCCGATCAGCCGCCGCAACTTCATCGAGCTGTGCGAGACGCTCACCGTCGAAGACGAGAAGCACTTCGAGGCGCTGTTCCGCCAGCTCGGTCTGAGCGTCGACTGGACCCAGACCTACCGCACGATCTCCGACGACACGATCCGCACGAGCCAGCTCGCGTTCCTGCGCAACCTCGAGCGCGGCGAGGCGTACCAGGACCTCGCGCCCACCATGTGGGACATCGACTTCCGCACCGCGATCGCGCAGGCGGAGCTCGAGGAGCGCGAGCAGCCTGCCGCGTTCCACCGCGTCGCGTTCCACCGCGCCGACGGCTCGGGCGATGTGCACATCGAGACGACGCGTCCGGAGCTGCTCGCAGCGTGCGTCGCGCTCGTCGCCCACCCCGACGACGAGCGCTATCAGCCGATGTTCGGCACGACCGTCCGCACGCCGCTGTTCGACGTCGAGGTGCCGGTGCTGGCGCATCCGCTCGCCCAGCCCGACAAGGGCTCCGGCATCGCCATGATCTGCACCTTCGGCGACGTGACCGACATCGTGTGGTGGCGTGAGCTCGATCTGCCGAACCGCACGATCCTCGGGCTCGACGGACGCGTCGTCGCCGACCCGCCCGCGGCGATCACCTCGGACGCCGGCCGCACCGCGTACGCCGAGCTCGCAGGCAAGACCGTCTTCAGCGCGAAGAAGCGCATCGTCGAGCTCCTCCGCGAGTCGGGCGAACTCGTCGGCGAGCCGAAGCCCTTCACGCACGTCGTGAAGTTCTACGAGAAGGGCGACCGCCCGATGGAGATCGTCTCGACGCGCCAGTGGTACATCCGCAACGGCGCGCGCGACGAGGCACTGCGCAGCCGGCTCATCGAGCTCGGCCGCGGCATGGCGTGGCATCCGGACTTCATGCGCGTGCGCTACGAGAACTGGACGAACGGCCTCACCGGGGACTGGCTCGTCTCGCGTCAGCGCTTCTTCGGCGTGCCGATCCCCGTGTGGTACGCGCTCGACGAGAACGGCGAGCGCGACTACGACCGCGTGCTCGCACCGGATGCGTCGCAGCTTCCGGTCGACCCGAGCACCGACGTCCCGTCGGGCTACACCGAGGACCAGCGCGGCAAGCCCGGCGGCTTCGACGGCGAGAACGACATCTTCGACACATGGGCGACCTCGTCGCTCACGCCGCAGCTCGCGGGCGGCTGGGAGCGCGACCCCGAGCTGTGGAATCTCGTCGCGCCGTTCGATGTGCGCCCGCAGGGTCAGGACATCATCCGCACGTGGCTGTTCTCGACGATGCTGCGCAGCGCGCTCGAAGACGGGCGGGCGCCCTGGACGGATGCCGCGATCTCCGGCTTCATCGTCGATCCCGACCGCAAGAAGATGTCGAAGTCGAAGGGCAACGTCGTGACGCCCGCCGACATCCTCGCGCAGCACGGATCCGACGCCGTCCGCTACTGGGCCGCCTCGAGCCGCCTCGGCGCCGACGCGGCGTTCGACCCGCAGAACCCCACGCAGGTCAAGATCGGCCGCCGCCTCGCGATCAAGGTCCTCAACGCGGCGAAGTTCGTGCTGTCGTTCCCCGTGCCCGAGGGCGCCGAGATCACGCACGCGCTCGACGCGTCCATGCTCGCAACGCTCGACGAGGTCATCCGCCAGGCGACGAAAGCCTACGAGGCGTACGACCACGCTCGTGCCCTGGAGGTCACCGAGGCGTTCTTCTGGACGTTCTGCGACGACTACCTCGAACTCGTGAAGGAGCGCGCGTACGACCGCACCGACGTCGGTCAAGCATCCGCCGCTCTCGCCCTGTGCCTCGCGCTCTCGACGCTGCTGCGTCTGCTCGCGCCGGTGCTCGCGTTCGCGGCGGAAGAGGCGTGGTCGTGGTTCAACGACGGCTCCGTGCACGTCGCGTCGTGGCCCGAGCCGCTCGAGATCCAGGGCGACCCGGTTATCCTCACCGCGGTGAGCGAGGCGCTCGTCGGCATCCGTCGCGCCAAGACCGAGGCGAAGGCCTCGCAGAAGACGCCGGTGGCCCGTCTCACGATCGGGGCGCCTGCGGCGGCCGTCACGGCGCTCAAGGCAGCGGAGGGCGACCTCAAGGCGGTCGGGCGCATCGACGACCTCACTTTCGCGGATGCCGAGGCCGTCGCGGTCTCCGACATCGAACTCGTCCCCCAGGAGGCCTGACATGCAGCTCGGCACACGCTGGACCTCGGGCGACGAGCCGCCGAAGGCGGTTCCGGAGGCGCTGGTGCGCGGCATCCGGTCTGTCGACGCGTCGATCCCCGGCGACGAGCTCGGTCAGCCGCGTCCGCGCTGGACGCTCACGTGGCTCGAGGGCAAGCCGATCGCCGAGCTCGACACCGGGGTCATCGTGACGCTCGACGAGAACGGTGAACCGGTCGCGCAGAACGACCCCGACGCGGGGTTCGCCTGAGACGTGAGAAGGGGCGGTGCCGCGGCTGCGGCACCGCCCCTTCGTCCTGCGGTCACACGTGCTCGACGCCCGCCTCGGCACCTGCCTTGCGCGTGCCCACGATGAGCAGCCGCGAGCCCAGGAGGGCGGCGACGACGATCACGCCGCCTCCGACGATGAACGGCACTCGCAGGTCGATGCGAGACACGAGTCCGCCGAGGATCGTGGCGATCGGGAAGAGTCCCCACGTCAGCATCCGGATGATCCCGAGCACGCGGCCGAACAGGTGCGCGGGCACGATCTGCTGACGCAGCGCGCCCCACGGCACGTTCCAGATCGAGACGGACATCGCGCCCACCGCGTACGCGACGCACGCGGTGGCCACCTCGGGCGCGAGCCCCGTCAGCAGCAGCCCCACGCCGGCGCCGATGTTCGCCGCGAGCATCACGGTGCCGCGCCCGAACCGCTCGACCAGCCGGGACGCGATGAGCGAGCCGATGAGAGCACCCACGCCGATCGACGCCGTGACGAAGCCGATCGCCGCGGGAGCGACGTGCATGACGTCGAGGAAGTACAGGATGGTCGCAGCCTGCGAGAAGGTGAGCGCGCTGCCGACGAGCGCGGTGAACATCACCATCGTGCGGAGGTATCGCTGGTGCCACAGGTACGAGATCGCCTCACGCGCGGAGACCTTGGACGGGGAAGGCGGTGCGGGCACGGGTTCGGCCACCGCGCCGGCGGTGACGTCCGGAGCATCTGCGTCGACGACGACGTCTCGCTCGCGCAGAGCACGCGCGGCCGAGAGCGGGAGCAGCAGGGCGAGCACGATCGGCACGAGGTAGCCGGCCGACCCGACCCACAACGGCAGTGCGAGCGAGGCGGCGAACAGCAGACCGGCGATCGGCTGCGACACGAACGAGTCGATCGTGATCTGTGCGGCCTGCATGCGTCCGTTCGCGCGGTCGAGCTGCGGACGGGTCACGACACCGGGGATCACCGCGTTCGTCGCGTTGTCGAAGAGCGTCTCGCCGAGGCCGAACACGAGTGTGCCGAGGAACAGCGCCCACAGGTCGAGTGACCCGGTCACCGTGAGCACGGCGAGCCACAGCGCGACGCCGCCCCGGATCCCGTTCGCGACGGCCATGATGACGCGCCGGTCGAAGCGGTCGACGATCATTCCCGCCGGCAACCCGAACACGAGCCACGGCACGAAGGCCAGGGCCGTGATCACCGAGATCGCGAGAGGGTCGCGTGTGAGGGTCGTCGCGATGAGCGGGACCGCGGTGCGGCCGAGCCCGTCGGCGAGGTTGCTGAACGCGGCGGCCGTCCACAGTTTGCCGAAGTCGCGGCCGAGCGGGGCCCTGCTCCCGCGCCCGGCCGCGCGCTCGGGTGCCTTCGGCGCGGCGGTTTCGGTCGCCTCGCTCATCGCGGGAGCGTACCGGTCGCGCCGAGCGCCTCAGCGCGGCGGCGCGCCTCGACGTAGCGGTCCTGAGCCGCGGCGGCGGCACGGGCCGCGGTCATCGCGCGGCGCTCGAGGCGGCTCGCGACGAAGGCCTCGACGGCGGCCGTCACGCGCAGCAGAGCACGCTCGAAGCGCGTGGTCGACACGCGGGGGTGGGAGAACCGCGGTGCGGAGATCGTGGTCATGACTCTTCTCCAAGCTGTGGGAGCGGGAAGACGTCGGCGCGGATCGTGACCGGCCGCACGTCGTCGCCTGTCTGGTTGCGGTAGTTGTCGACGGCCTCATCGATCAAGGCCATGATCTTGCGGGTCAGCTCCGCGCTCTGCGCCGGCGTGAGGCGGGCGTGGGCGGTGGAGATCATGCTCGACTCCTGCCACGCCTCCTCTTCGTCGGTGAGCCCGTGTCGAATGAACTCCATGAGCTGCTCGTTGCGCAGCCGGAAGAACTCGCTCATCACGAGCTGTGTCGCGGCGCGCCCCGACGGTGTCTTCATCGCGTCGGGGTTGGCGAAGGACACGCCCCCGACAGGTCGCTGCCACCAGCGCTCGCGGGCGTTGCCCCGACCTTCGACCTCTTCGATCAGGTCGTGCTTCGCGAGTGCGCGCAGGTGGTAGCTGGTCGATCCCGACGACTCACCCAGCCGCTCGGCGAGTGAGCTGGCGGTCTGCGGACCGTACTGGCTCAGGATGTCGTAGATCCGCACCCGCAGCGGGTGCGCCAGAGCCCGGAGGGCGCCGGTGTCGAGCACGCGGTCGTCAGGGCGGGCGCCCAGCAGAGCCTTGTCGTCCTCTTCGCGGATCTCGTCTTCCATGGCCCTCACGTTACTCGTGCAAACAACTCTTTGCAAGTATTCCTTTGCAATCGCTTGTTTGCAAAGGAATGGCGGCACCCGATGCCACCTCAGTAGGCTGGGAAGCATGGCGACCGACAACCCGCTGCTCTCCCCCAGTCCGCTGCCCTATCGACTCCCCGACTACCCCGCCATCAGACCCGAGCACTACCTCCCCGCATTCGAAGAGGCCTTCGCGCTGCACAAGGCCGAGGTAGCCGAGATCACCCGGAACGCCGAGGAGCCGACGTTCGAGAACACGCTCATGGCCCTCGAAGAGAGCGGCCGCCTGCTCGGCGATCTCGCGCGCACCTTCTACACGGTGTCGTCCGCCGACGCGACAGATGAGATCCAGCGCATCGAAGAGACCCTCGCACCCCTCATGGCCGCGCACCAGGATTCGATCCAGCTCGACAGCGCGCTCTTCGGCCGCATCCGCAGCCTCTACGAGAAGGCCGGCGACCTCGGCCTCGACGAGGAGCAGCGGTATCTCCTCGAGCGCCATCACACCGAGATGTCGCACGCCGGTGCCGGGCTCGACGACGCCGCGAAGACGCGGCTCACCGAGCTGAACCAGCGTCTGTCGACCCTCACCACGCAGTTCGAGAAGAACCTCCTCGCCGACACGAACGACCTCGCGGTCGTGTTCGACGATGCGTCGGAGCTCGACGGGCTGACGGAGGGCGAGATCTCGGCTGCTGCCCAGGCCGCGGCCGACCGCGACCTCGAGGGCAAGTACGTCGTGACGCTCACGCTGTTCACGGGGCATCCGTATCTGTCGACGCTCACCCGCCGCGAGAGCCGCAGGCGCATCATGGACGCGTCCCGTGCGCGCGGGTCGCGCGGAAACGAGCACGACAACCGCGCGGTGCTCCTCGAGATCGTGCGCCTGCGCGCGGAGCGCGCCGAGCTGCTCGGCTACCCGTCGCACGCGGCGTATGTGACGTCCGACGAGACGGCGGGCTCCCCCGAGGCCGTGCATTCGCTGCTGCGCGAGCTCGCGGCCCCGGCCCGGCGCAACGCCGAACGCGAGCGCGAGGCATTGCAGGCGATCATCGACGCCGAGCCCGAGCCGTTTCTGCTCGAGGCCCACGACTGGGCGTTCCACACCGAGAAGGTGCGCGCCGCGCAGTACGACCTCGACACGACGGCTCTGCGCCCGTGGTTCGAGGCGGAGCGCGTGCTGCAGGACGGCGTTTTCCGCGCGGCGACGGATCTGTACGGCGTCACCTTCGTCGAGCGCGAGGATCTGCCCGCGTACCACCCCGACGCCCGCGTGTTCGAGGTGTTCAACGCGGACGGCTCAGCGCTCGGCCTGTACATCCTCGACCTCTACACGCGTGACACGAAGCGCGGCGGCGCGTGGATGAACTCGATCGTCTCGCAGTCCCGCCTGCGCGGCACGAACCCGGTCGTCGTCAACAACCTCAACGTGCCCAAGCCGGCGGCAGGTCAGCCGACGCTGCTGACGCTCGACGAGGTCACGACCCTGTTCCACGAGTTCGGGCACGCGCTGCACGGGCTGTTCGCGACCGTGACCTACCCGCACTTCGCCGGCACGAACGTGTTCCGCGACTTCGTCGAGTTCCCGAGCCAGGTCAACGAGATGTGGATCTACTGGCCCGAGATCCTCGACTCGTACGCCCGGCACGTCGAGACGGGCGAGAAGCTGCCCGTGGGCGTCGTCGAGAAGCTGCGCGCCACGGAGTCGTTCAACCAGGGGTTCGCGACGAGCGAGTACCTGGCCGCGTCGTGGCTCGACCAGGCGTGGCACTCGCTCTCGAGCGAAGAGGCGTCGCGCGACATCGACGTGGCCGAGTTCGAGGCATCCGCCCTCGCCGACATCGGCCTCGACAACCCGGTCGTGCCGACCCGCTATTCGTCGACGTACTTCGCGCACGTCTTCTCGGGCGGGTACAGCGCGGGCTACTACTCGTACATCTGGAGTGAGGTGCTCGACGCCGACACGGTCGAGTGGTTCCGCGAGAACGGCGGGCTGCGTCGCGAGAACGGCGACCGCTTCCGGGAGCGGCTGCTCGGCGTCGGCGGATCGAAGGACCCCCTTGCGGCGTACCGGGACTTCCGCGGGCGCGACGCCGAGATCCAGCCGCTGCTCGAACGGCGCGGCCTGGTCGCGTGATCCGGTCGCGGGGTCACGCGGCTCCGAGGCGGTAGAAGCTCCACAGCTCGTGCTCGACGGACAGCACCTCGAATCGGGTGAACCCGGCCTCGCGAGCCCACCGCTCGACCGTCGGCGCCCGCATCACCGTTCCGTTGGCCTCGTCCTGTCCCTCGGCGATCGTCGCCGGGAGGCAGTGCAGCACGCTGAAGCCGTAATTGAGGCGCTCGAGGAAGTCGCCATCGGGGGTGAACTCGTCGGCGACCTTCTCGTCGCCGATGACGATCGCACCTCCGGGCTCGAGGAGCGATCCGAGCGCGCGCAGCGTCCGCACGGGCCCGTTCATGTCGTGGAGCGCCTCGAACACGGTCGCGAGGGCGATGGGCCCCGGGACGACCCGGCGCACCGCATCCGCGTCACCCGCGTCGGCGCGCAGGAACTCGACCCGGTCACCGAACTCGGTGCCGGCGACGTTGGCGCGGGCGTCCTCGACGGATGCCTCGTCGAGGTCGATCCCGATGACGCGAGCGAGCGGGTAGGTGCGCGCGAGGGCGAGCGTCGACCAGCCGGTGCCGCACCCCGCGTCGACGATGACCGAGGGTCTCGTGCGGAGCCGCTCGTCGAGGTCGGGCACGGCCTGCATCCACTCCCCCAGTGCGAGCGAGAACGCCGGACGGTTGAGCGACGAGATCGCATCCCGCACGGCGGCGCCGTAGTCGCTGTAGGCGACGCCCTCGCCTTTCTCGAAGTCAGCCACGACCGCGTCGAACACGTTCGCCATGCCGACGAGGAACGAGCCGGCGCCCGCCATGGAGTAGGGGTTCTCGCTGTCGAGCAGCACGTCGGCATGCGCCGCGGGCAGCGTGTATCGCCGGGTCTCGGCGTCGCCGTCTTCGGCGACCTCGAGGATCCCCGCGGCGGTCTGCTGCTCGAGCCATTCGCGTGCGTATCTCTCGACGATGCCGGTCTCGCGAGCGAGGTCGGCGACCGTCGCGGATCCGAGTGTCTGGAGGGCGGCGTAGAGGCCGCCCCGCATCCCCAGTTCGACGCACAGCAGCTCCATCGCGGGCACGAGTGCCTCGAAAAGGCGGGCGGAGAACGCCTCCGCGCGAGGTGTTCGGGCTTCGTCCGTGGCGGGCGTTGTCATGGTCGTCCTCCTTCGGGTGGGTGCTGGCCGGAGTGTACGTCCGCGCATGCCGCGCCCGGAAGACCTGTCGGCTCGGATGCCGCGCGGCGCGCTCGACGTCGCGACCCCCCTCCCCAATAGACTCGGCACACCCAAGAGCGCACACCCGAGAGAATGAGGCCGGCGCACAGTGAGGTGGTTCAGGCGGGCCCGCCCGCACGGCGCCGTCTTCGCCGCCGTCGCGGTCGTCGCGGCGCTCGTCACCGGCACGGTCATCGCGCTCCTGGGCGCGCTCGACGCGGCCGCCGACGACGGGGTCCGGCGCGGTCTCGCGACCCGCTCCGGCGCCGACCTCGCCCTTCGCGCGACCCTTCCCGCCGCAGGCGACGTCGAGGCGCAGGACGCCGCGATGCGCGCGGCGATCTCGCGCGCGCTCGCCTCCCTGTCGACGCCGCCCGAGGTCTCCCGCTCGGCCGTGGCGGAGGCCGCCGTCGAGGTCCCCGGCCCGCTCGAGCGGCTCGAAGCACTGGTGCTCATCGACGAGGGTCTGCAGGGTCATGCGGAGCTCGTCGACGGACGGTGGGCCGCGGGTGCCGGCGAACTGACGATGCAGGCGGATGCCGCGGCCGCCCTCGCCCTCGGAGTCGGCGACACCGTGGTCGTCGCCGGCACGCCGACGCTGCTCACGGGCACGTGGCAGGTCACCGACGCGCTCGACCCGCGGTGGCTCGGAGACGAGCGCATCACCGACGGGCGCGGCCGTGCCGCCGTTCCGATCGTGCTCGGCGAGGTCGACGTACGCGCGCTGGAATCGGAGCGCGTGCACTGGACCGTGGCTCCCGACGTGACGAGGGTCACCGCGGCCGACCTCGCCGCCGCGCAGACGGGATGGCCGCGCCTGCGCTCCGCGCTTCGCGCCGAGGGCGTCGACCCCGCGCGCCTGTCGACGACCGGCGGCTTCACCGACACCGCTGCCGAGCTGCTGGCTCAGGTGCAGGGCATGCGGGCGATCGCACCCGTCGTGCTGCTGCTGGTCGCGACCGCCGCCGTCGTGACCATTGCGGAGCTCGCGCGGCTCGCCGGTGCGAGCCGCGCACCCGAGCTGGCCCTGCTGTGGTCACGGGGCCGCTCCGCGACCGCCAACGCGGTCGAGGCGGCTTCGCTCGGGGCGGGAGCGGCCGTGATCGGCGGGGTCGTCGGCACGTTCGCCGCCTGGGCGTCGGCTGCGTGGTGGGGTCGCCCGTCGAGTGTGCCGCTGCCCACCGTGTCGTCGACCGTCGCGATGCTCGCGCTCGTCGCCGCGGCGGGCTTCTGGATCGGAGCCGCGCGAGCGTCGCGGCCGCACGGCGCCGACGCGAGCGGTGCAGGACGGGCGAGCCGTCTCGTCGCCCCCGGCGCCGCGGTGCTCCTGACGCTCGCGGCGGCGACCGCGGTGTGGCAGCTGCAGCTGTACGGCTCGCCGATCACCGTGCAGGCGGACGGCGAGGCATCCGTCGACCCCGTCACCGCGTTCGCGCCCGCCCTCGCCCTCGTCGCGATCGTCTTCGTCGGGCTCACCGCCCTGCCGGCGATGATGCGCCCGTTCGAGCGGCTGTCTCGCCGGTCGGCCGCCACGGGCATGCTCACGGCGCACAACGTCTCGCGCCGGCTGCCGCGCCTCACCGCGTCGATCGTCGTTGTGGGGGTTGCGACCGGCACGCTCGTCACGGCCGCCGCGTACCAGGCGACGTGGGCCGACGGGTTCGAGCGCGTGAGCGCGTTCCGGTCGGGCGCCGACATCCTCGCGACCGCCTCCGGAGGCGGGTTCAGACCGCAGCAGCTCGAGGTGCTCGACGCGCGGCCGTCCGTCGCCGCCGTCTTTCCTCTCCAGCACGCGCAGCTGCAGGTGCGCGACGGCAGTGCGGCGCTCGTCGCCGCACCGCCGGCGGCTCTTCCGACGCTCGTCGCGCCGGTGCGTGAGGCCATCGACGCGGATGCCCTCGCCGAGTCGCTGCCCGTGGACGCGCCGGGGGTCGTGATCCCGGAGGGCGTCGAGGCCGTGGTGCTCGAGGCCGACACCCGGCACCTCTCCGCCGATCCTGTCGTCACCGTGCTCGTGCTCGACAGCGGCGGGCGACTCACGCGCGTGACGGCCGAAGTCTCGGGATCAGGCGATCCGGCGACCGGACGCTCCATCACGGCGACATCGCCGGTGCCCGCCTCCGCCCGCGACGGGCACGCGCAGGTGCTGGCGGTCGACGTCGACCTGGCGGACGACGCGGTCATCGCCGATGAGGCGCGCTTCGTCCCGACGGCGTGGACGGACGCGACCGGGGGATCCCTCACCGCGTTCGCGGAGCGGCAGTGGTCGCCGCGCGGCGGCGAGATGGTGATCGTCGCTCCCCTGCCTCTCTCCGAAGGCGGGTTCGGAGCCGCACCGGGCGTGACGAACGTGCGGCTCATGCCCGACGCCGATGACTCGGCCGGGCTCTTCCGACCGCCGATCGCTGTCACGCGGTCGCTCGCAGATCGCTACGACCTCGCCATCGGCGACACGTTCTCGTTCGCGGTCGAGCGCTCATACGCCCGCATCGACGGCGAGGTGGTCGCGATCGTGCCGGCGGTCCCGTCCGCGGGCGACGCGGACGCGGTGCTCATCGACCTCACGGTGCTCCAGCTCGACGCGGTGCTCACGACCGAGTTCCCCCGCGCGCCGAACGCCCTGTGGATCCAGGAGGCAGAGACGGATGCCGCGGCCGACGTCCGCCGCGCCCTCCCGCCCAACACCGCGCTGAGCTACGCCGACGATTCGGCGGAGCGCGCCGTCGTCGGCTCGGCCGCGCTCGCCGTGTGGGGGGCGGGCGCGCTGTGCTGCCTGCTCGCACTCGTCACCCTCGCTGCGGTCGCGAGCGCCGAGCATCGCGCGCGCATGCCGGAGATCGGACTGCTTCGCGCGCTCGGGTTCCGTGCGCGCGAACAGGCGTCGAGCCGAAGGGGCGAGTGGATCGCGGTGCTGGCGTGCGCCGTCATCATCGGACTCCTCGCCGGATTCGTCGTCGGGGCGCTGACCGTTCCGCAGCTCGCCAGCGCGGCCATCCCGGGCGTCGACCTCGGGCTCGGCACGCCGCTCCGCCTGGATGTCACGGGACTGGCGATCGCGCTCGCCGCGCTCGTGCTCGTGTGCGCGGCATCCGTCACGTGGGTGTCGGCGAGCGTCGCCCGTGACGCACGCATCGTTAGAGGACCGGAGGGGCTGCGATGAGCGCGCGTTCCCGGTACGGCACGATGGGCCTGCTCGTTCGTCACGCACGGCGAGGCATCGTCGCGACGCTGCTCATGGCGGCGCTCGTCGCGGTGTCGGTCTTCGCGGTGGCGGCCGCGCCCCGCGCGGTCGCGCGCCTGGGCACCGAGGAGGTACGGCGGACGGTCGCGGCGATGCCGCCCATCGTGCACGACCTGCGCGGGGTCGGTCGGGTCGGCCTGCCCATCGGCCTGGCGGGGACTCCGGCCCCGCGCCTCGTCGCCCCGACGGACGGCGCGATCGGGCTCTTCCTCGACGATCTGCCCGAGCCTGTGGCGTCCATGGCGGGCGAGCCGCACTGGGTCGCGAGCACGCCGTCGGGCGACGCCCTGCGCACGGACGGCGAACCGGCCTCGCGGTTCATCCTGCGCCTCGCGACGGATCCTCGGTGGCTCGAGCAGGTCCGCATCGTGTCGGGCGACCCGCCGGCGGCGTGGGAGGGCGACGAGAACGAGCCGGCCGAACAGCCGCCGATCGACATCGCGGTGTCGACAGCCGTCGCCTCGGAGGCCGGCGTCGAGGTCGGCGACAGTCTCCGGTTCGGCGGGCTCCAACTGCGGGTCACGGGGCTCTACGAGCCGAACGATGAGACGGATGCCTACTGGACGCACTTCTCCGACCTCGCGGCGCCGCTCGTCGAGCGCGAGCCCGGGTCGACGCCGATCGTGCGCGCGTCGGTGTACGTCGATCCCGGCTCACTCGGCGGGCTCACAACGAGCATCCCCGACGGGTCCCTCGTCGCGTGGATCCCGCTCGACGACTCCCCGCTGACCGCCGCCAACGCATCGACGGTCGCCGCGCAGCTGCGCGCGGCGGTTGCGGCCGACATCGCCCTCCCGTACGGCGGACGCCTCACGTTCGGCACGGCGCTCGCCGACGAGCTCGAGGAGGCGATCGGCCGCACGGGCACCGTCGCGGGGCTGCTGGCGCTCGGCGCATCCGGTCTTCTCGGTGTTCTCCTCGCGGTCTTCGCCCTCGGGATCGGGTCGATCGTGGACCGCCGGAGACCTGTGCTCGCCCTCGCGCGTGCCCGGGGTGCGAGCGAGCCGGAGGTCCGGGCCGCGATGGCCCTCGAGGGGCTCGCCATCGCGATGCCGGCCATGGCGCTCGGGATCGCGGCGGCCGTCGCGGTGATCCCCGAGCCGGTGGGTGCGGATGCCTGGGTGCTCCCGATCATCGTTGGCGCGGCGGTGCCCGTCCTGTTCCCGCTCCTGTCCGGGCCGCGACCGTTCCGCGCTGAACGCGAGGACGGTCGGGCGGCTGCAGGAGATCGTCGCATCCGCATGATCGCGGAGATCGCGGTCGTCGGCCTCGCCGTCGTTTCGATCGCGCTGCTCGCGCGCCGCGGGATCGACCCCCCGGGCGACGCGGGCGGTGTCGACCCGTTGATCCTCCTCGCGCCGCTGCTCATCGCCGCCGCGCTGTGCATCGGCGCCCTGCGGCTGTATCCGATCCCGCTGCGGCTGGTGCTGGCGGGTCGTCGCGGGCGCGACGGCGCGATCGCCCTGCTCGGCTCGGCGCGTGCGGTCCGCTCCCCCGTGTTCGGGTTCGCGGCGTCGTTCGCGCTGCTCCTGGGGGTGTCGGTCGTCGTCTTCTCGGCTGTCCTCGGCTCGACGCTGCGGGAGGCCATCGTGGCGGGCACGCGCGACCGCGTCGGCGCGGACGTGCAGATCAGTGCGGCGAACCTCGGGCCCGAGGTGATCGCGGCGATCGGCCGTATGGATGGCGTCGACGACGTGGTGGCGCTCGCGCCCGTGACGGGCGTGCGCGTGCTGGGGCACGCCGGCACGGCGACGGTCACGCTCGTCGCGGCCGACACCGCCGCCCTGCACCGCGTGCGCCCCGATATCCCTGCGGCCGACGCTCCTCGCGACGGCACGGTCCCCCTCGTCGTCTCGAGCGGCGCCCTCGCGCGGGCCGGCTCCGATCCGCGCATCGGGAACGCCGACGTCGAGGCGGTCGCCGAACTGCCGCCGGAAGCCCTGCCCGGCGGGGCGCGCGCGTGGGCGATCATCGACACGCGGTTGGCCGCGGACGTCGGTCGCGCCGACATCGAGACCGAGCGGCTGCTCGTGGGACTGCGCGACGACGCCGACGCCGCGACCGTCGCGGCCCGCATCGAGGAGGCCGTGTCGGCCGCACAGTCCGACGACCGGCTCGGCACCGTGAGCGTGCTGTCGGCGCAGCTGCTGCTCGATGAAGCGCGATCATCCCCGCTCACACGAGGTGTGGAAGCGTCCCTGCCGTGGGTGTCCGCCGCGGCGCTGCTGCTGACGCTCATCGGCGTCGCCCTCGCCACCGTCGCCACCTCCGGCACCCGTGGGCGAACGGTCGCCGTCCTGCGGATCCTCGGCGCCGACGCACGCCAGCAGCGCGGCGTGCTGCTGTGGGAACTCGCTCCCCCGGTGGTCGCGTCCGTGCTCGTCGGCACCGCCGTGGGCTTCGCGCTGCCCGCCGTGCTCTCGCAGGTGATCGATCTGAGGCCTTTCGTCGGAGGCACCGCGCCGCCAGCGCCGACGGTCGATCCCGCGTCGATCTCCCTCGCTCTGGGAGCCGTCCTGCTGTTCGCGTTCGCGGCCGGCGCGGTGGCGTTCTTCGTCGGGCGTCGCATATCCGTCGCCACCACGCTCAAGATGGGAGAGAGATGACCGCCCACATCCGCTGCGTCGACCTCGTGCGCATCTACAGCGCCGAGGGCGTCGAAGTTCAGGCCCTTCAGGGGCTCACCCTGAACGTCGTGCGCGGCGAGCTCACGGCGATCGTCGGCGCATCCGGCTCGGGCAAGTCCACGCTCCTCGGGATCCTGTCGGGGCACGACAAGCCGACGGCGGGCTCCGCGCACGTCGCGGGGCACGACCTCCTCACGATGTCGAGCCGGGAGCGCACGCAGTACCGGCGGCACACGGTCGGCTTCGTGTGGCAGCAGGCGTCCAGGAACCTCGTCCCGTACCTGACCGCGGGCGAGAACATCGCGATGGCCCTCGCGATCGGACACGCTCCCCGCGCGTCCCGGAAGGAGCGCGCGACGGCCCTCCTCGAGCTCATGGGCATCGATCGACTCCACGATCGGCGCCCGCCGGAGATGTCGGGTGGCGAGCAGCAGCGCGTCGCGATCGCCGTCGCCCTTGCGAACAAGCCCGAGGTGCTCTTCGCGGATGAGCCCACGGGCGAGCTCGACGAGGCGAACTCGCAGCTCGTGTTCTCGTCGCTCCGCGACGTCAACCAGCAACTCGGCACGACGATCCTCATTGTGACCCACGACGAGGGCGTGTCGGCTCAGGTCCGCCGCACGGTGCAGATCCGCGACGGACGGCTGTCGACCGAGGTGCACCGCCGGCAGGCCGTCGACGAGCACGGACAGGAGCGGATCCACGCGCAGGAGTACGCCGTGCTCGATCGCGTCGGCAGGCTCCAGCTTCCGGCCGACTACCTGCACGCGCTCGACATGCGCGACCTCGTCCGCCTCGAGCTCGAGACCGACCACGTCGCGGTCCACCCGACCGAGCCTCCAGACGCGCGGCCGACCGAGAGCGGCGAGCAGCGATGACCGCCGACGTCATCGCCCGGTGCGAGCAGGTCACGAAGACGTACGGTCGCGGGGCCGCCGCGGTGCACGCGGTGCGGGACGCGTCGATCGCCCTGCGTGCGGGCGAGGTCGTCGTGCTGCAGGGACCGTCCGGCTCGGGCAAAACGACCCTCCTGAATCTCATCGGCTCGCTCGACGCACCCGACTCCGGCCGCATCTGGGTCGGCGACCGCGAGGTCACCGGCGCGAACGAGCAGCAGCTCGTCGAGCTCCGGCGGCACGATCTCGGGTTCGTCTTCCAGACGTTCGCGCTGCTCCCCGTGCTCTCCGCGCGAGAGAACGTCGACCTGCCGCTGCGGCTCGCGGGCGTGCGTCGAAGGGAGCGCGAACGGCGCGTCTCCGAGCTGCTCGACGCCGTCGGTCTCACCGCGCACGCCGAGCAGCGTCCTCCCGAGCTCTCGGGCGGGCAGCAGCAGCGGCTCGGCATCGCCCGCGCCCTTGCGACGCGCCCACGGCTGCTCATCGCCGACGAGCCCACCGGTCAGCTCGACAGCCTCAACGCCGAGGCCATGATGGGGCTCATCGCCGGCATGGTGCATGAGCGCGGGATCGCCGCGATCGTGTCGACGCACGACGCTCGCATCGCCGCCCACGCGGATCGGCTCGTGTCGATTCACGACGGAGTCGTCGCGGCCACGTGAGGTCGATTCAGCGTCGCGCCGCGGCGGCACCCGCATCCGCGAGCAGTCCGAGCTCCACGGCGAACGCCCTCGTTCGATCGGCCATCACGTCGGGAACCTCGGCGACGACGAAGTGCCCACCCTCCGCCAGCCGCTCGAACGTCCGCAGGTCGCGGTAGTACCTCCGCGCGAGAGATTCCGGGTAATCGCCCTCGTGGCGCTGGATGTGCACCGTCGCCGGCACCTCGACGGACGGCATCGCGTCGGGCTGGTCGGCGCCCTCGTAGTACGGGCGGAACGACGTGCCGATGCTCCGGGTCACCCAGTAGATCATCGCCTCGGTCAGGATTCGCTCTCGTGAGATGCGCCGCTCGACCTCGGCGGGCCGCTCGGTCGGGGTGTCGCTCCACTCCACGAGCTTCTCCGTCAGCCACGCGAGCAATCCCGCGGGCGAGTCGTTGAGCGCGGCGGCGAGCGTGTCGGGGCGCGTCGCCTGCACGTGCCCATACGCGCCGTCCGTGCCGTGGGCCGCGTCGAGGCGCGCGAAGAAGGCCTGCTCGTCGGGTGCCGCGAGCGCCGCGCGCTCTTCGCGTGACGGGAAGTGCGAGTGGGTGACGATGATCCCCTGCACCGCTTCGGGATGGGTCGCCGCGATGAGGTCGTTCACGTTCGCGGAGACGTCCTCGCCGTAGGTGAGGTAGCGGTCGTAGCCGAGCACGTCGGTCATGAGGGCGTGCATCGTGTCGGCGAGTCTCGTCTCGGTGATGGGTCCGTCGCGGTAAGGCGAAGAGAACGCGAATCCGGGAAAGCTCGGCACGACCACGTGGAAATCGGGCAGCAGATCCGCGAAGTCGAGCTGCAGCGCGAAGGTGTGCGGCCACCCGTGCATCACGAGCAGCGCGGGCGAGTCGTCTCGCTCCGACCTGAGATGCGCGAAATGGATCGTCGAGTCGCCGATGTCGACGAGGAACTGCGGATGCCGGTTGAGCCACTCCTCGCGTGCCCGCCAGTCGAACGTGGCCCACGAGCTGACGAGCTCGGCCAGGTACTCGGAGTTCATACCGGCCGGCTTGCGGCGCGGTGAGTCGGGCAGCGGACGGAACCGCGAGAGACGGTCGTGCAGGTCGTCGAGGACCCGGTCGGGGACGGCGATGCGGAACGGCTGCGGTGTCTGCATCCGTCGACACTATGGAGTGTCACCGACATCGTCGGCGGGCCGCCTGACGGACCGCTCCGCGGGTGTCAGGCGCTCTTGCGCGCCTGGCGCACCACGAGGGTGGGCGCGGCGCCCTGCTCGACTGAGGCCCGTGTGATGACGACCTTGTCGACATCGTCGGTCGACGGGATCTCGAACATGATCGGGCCGAGCACGTCTTCGAGGATCGCGCGCAGTCCGCGCGCCCCCGTCTTGCGCTCGACCGCGAGGTCGGCGATCGCCTCGAGCGCCTCGGTCTCGAACTCCAGCGACACGCCGTCGAGCTCGAACATGCGCTGGTACTGCTTGACGAGCGCGTTCTTCGGCTCGGTCAGGATCTCCATGAGCGCGTGGCGGTCGAGCGGCGATACGGATGCCACGACCGGAAGCCGGCCGATGAACTCGGGGATCAGGCCGAACTTGTGCAGGTCCTCCGGCCGCACCTCGCTGTAGAGGTTGAGGTCTTCGCCCTTGTTGTGCAGCTCGGCCCCGAAGCCGATGCCGTGCTTGCCGACGCGCGACGAGATGATGTCTTCGAGACCCGCGAACGCACCGGCAACGATGAACAGCACGTTCGTCGTGTCGATCTGGATGAACTCCTGGTGCGGGTGCTTGCGTCCGCCCTGCGGCGGCACCGAGGCGACCGTGCCCTCGAGGATCTTCAGCAGCGCCTGCTGCACGCCCTCGCCCGAGACGTCGCGCGTGATCGAGGGGTTCTCGGCTTTGCGAGCGATCTTGTCGACCTCGTCGATGTAGATGATCCCGGTCTCGGCGCGCTTCGTGTCGAAGTCGGCCGCCTGGATGAGCTTCAGCAGGATGTTCTCGACGTCCTCGCCGACGTAGCCTGCCTCGGTCAGCGCCGTCGCGTCGGCGACCGCGAACGGCACGTTGAGCCGCTTCGCGAGCGTCTGCGCGAGGTAGGTCTTTCCGCACCCGGTCGGGCCGATGAGCAGGATGTTGCTCTTCGCGATCTCGACCTCGTCGGCGCGCTGCTCCGCCGGCTGAAGCGTTCCGTGCGCGCGGATGCGCTTGTAGTGGTTGTAGACCGCGACCGACAGGGCGCGCTTCGCGTCGTCCTGCCCGACGACGTACTCCTCGAGGAAGGAGTAGATCTCGCGCGGCTTGGGAAGGTCGAAGTCCGCGACCGCGCCCTGGCCCGACTCGGCCATGCGCTCTTCGATGATCTCGTTGCACAGTTCGACGCACTCGTCGCAGATGTAGACACCGGGTCCTGCGATGAGCTGCTGCACCTGCTTCTGGCTCTTGCCGCAGAAGGAGCACTTGAACAGGTCGGCGCTCTCACCGATGCGTGCCATCAGGCTCCTCCTCGTGGCCGGCGTGTGCTTTCCCGTGCACGTGTTCGAGCCTAACGGGTGACGGCGACAAGCGGATGGATTGCGACGCGGAATCCGGATGCTCTGAGCGGCTCCGTCCGCTCAGAGCGGAACGTCTGCCGCACGGTGGATCACCAGGACGAAAACGAGCGCCCCGCCACCCTTCCGGGCGACGGGGCGCGGGCGGAGCATCCGCTGAGGCTTCGCCTACTTCGTGAGCGCGGGCTGGGCCCGCTTGCGCGACGAGAGCACCTGGTCGACGAGGCCGTAGTCGACGGCCTCCTCGGCGGAGAGGATCTTGTCGCGGTCGATGTCCTTGTTGACCTGCTCGGGCGAGCGGTTCGAGTGCTTCGACAGCGTCTCCTCGAGCCACGTGCGCATGCGCATGATCTCAGCAGCCTGGATTTCGATGTCGGAGGCCTGGCCGTGGCCCGCCTCGCCCATCGCGGGCTGGTGGATGAGGATGCGCGAGTTCGGCAGCGCGAGTCGCTTGCCCGGCGTACCGGCCGCGAGCAGCACGGCCGCCGCTGACGCGGCCTGACCGAGGACGACGGTCTGGATCTGCGGCGCGATGTACTGCATCGTGTCGTAGATCGCCGTCATCGCCGTGAACGAGCCGCCCGGCGAGTTGATGTACATGATGATGTCGCGGTCGGGGTCCTGCGACTCGAGCACGAGCAGCTGCGCCATGACGTCGTCGGCCGACGCGTCGTCGACCTGGACGCCGAGGAAGATGACGCGGTCCTCGAACAGCTTGTTGTACGGGTCCTGACGCTTGTAGCCGTAGGCGGTGCGCTCCTCGAACTGCGGCAGGATGTACCGACTGTTCGGGACCTGGAGGCCCTGCGGAAGGCCGGCGCCGAAGGTGGGGGTGTGCATTGCGATGTCTCTCTTTCGCCCTCGGTGCCGTCAGTTCGCGGTTCCGCCGCCGCCGGACACGTCCACCGCGTGCTCGCGGATGTGGTCGACGAAGCCGTACTCGAGCGCCTCCTCGGCGGAGAACCATCGGTCGCGGTCTCCGTCGGCGTTGATCTGCTCGACCGTCTTTCCTGTCTGAGCGGCGGTGATCTCGGCGAGGCGACGCTTCATGTCGAGGATGAGCTGCGCCTGCGTCTGGATGTCGCTCGCGGTCCCGCCGAAGCCGCCGTGCGGCTGGTGCAGCAGCACGCGCGCGTTCGGGGTGATGTAGCGCTTGCCCTTCGTGCCGCTCGTGAGCAGCAGCTGGCCCATCGACGCGGCCATGCCGATTCCGACGGTCACGATGTCGTTCGGGACGAACTGCATCGTGTCGTAGATCGCCATGCCGGCCGTGATCGAGCCACCGGGCGAGTTGATGTAGAGGTAGATGTCCTTCTGCGAGTCCTCGGCCGCGAGGAGGAGGATCTTCGCGCAGATCTCGTTCGCGTTGTCGTCGCGCACCTCTGATCCGAGCCAGATGATGCGGTCCTTCAGCAGCCTGTCGAAGACGCTCGTCGCGACAAGGGGTTCAGCGGCCATGTGTGCTCCTGATTCCGTTCGTGGCATCGAATCTACCGGCGGCTCGCGTGCGACCCGCCCGTGTTCGCCCTGGGCAGATCAGCGCACGCCGGTGTCGATCTCGTCGACGTACGCGAGGACCGATCGCCGGTATCGGGACAGGTGCGGAGCGAGTGCGCGAAGCGCGACGGATGCCCCCTCCCGCTCGTGCCCGGCCGAGACGAGCGCCAGCGCGAGGAACGCGGCGGCCTCGTCCCGGAGTGGGGACGGCGGCTCGCGATCGAGCTCGGCGCGGAGCATCCGGATCGCCTCGTCCGTCCTGTCGAGGTTGCGCAGGGTGCTCGCGAGCTGGATCGCGGCCTGCGGGCGATGCTCGTCGTCGAGCCCCGCCTCGAGCGCTGCGCGGTACAGCGGCTCGGCCTCCGCCTCGAGCCCCGCCGAGTCGCGGGAGCCTGCCCGCTCGAACAGGGCGCGGGCATCGTCGTCAGGCCGCTCGGACGCCAGTGCGTCGATCCGCGCGATGACCTCCTCGTCGGACGCGGTCTCATCCGCCCACACCGCCGCGATCCGCTCATCCCAGTCGTCGATCATCGTCATTCCTCTCGAAAGACGACAGGGGGACGGATGCCGCAGCACCCGTCCCCCCGGTCACATCGCCGTGCGGCGATCACTCCTTGTCGGCGGCCGCCTTCTTCTTGGCGGGAGCCTTCTTCACCGGGGCCTTCTTCGCCGGCTTCTCTTCGGCGGCGGCCTCTTCGGCCTCGATCACGGCGTCGGCCTCGGCCGCAGCATCCGCGCTCTCCTGGGCCTCTTCGACGACCTCTTCCTCGGCCTCGGCCTCGTCTTCGGTGGCGACGAAGCCGGTCAGGTCGACCGCGGCGCCGTTCGTGTCGACCACGGTGACCTTGCCGAGTGCGACCGCGAGGGCCTTGTTGCGCGCGACCTCGCCGACGATCGCGGGCAGCTGGTTGTTCTCCTGGAGGGCGTTGACGAAGTCCTGCGGGGACATGCCGTACTGCGCGGACGACTGGACCAGGTACTGGGTGAGCTCGTCTTGCGAGACCTGGACGTTGAACTTCTCGGCGACCGCGTCGAGCAGCATCTGCGTCTTGAACTGCTTCTCGCTCGCCTCGGTCACCTCGGCGCGGTGCACGTCGTCTTCGAGACGGCCTTCGGACTCCAGGTGGTTGTGCACCTCGTCCTCGACGAGCTGCGCCGGAACCGGGATGTCGACCTCTTCGAGCAGGCGCTCGACGAGCTTGTCGCGAGCCTGCGAGCCCTGCGTGAACGCGGACTGCTGTCCGACGCGCTCCTTGAGGCTCTCGCGCAGCTCGGCGATCGTGTCGAATTCGCTCGCGATCTGGGCGAAGTCGTCGTCGGCCTCGGGAAGCTCACGCTCCTTCACGCTCTTCACCGTCACCGAGACCTCGGCCTCTTCGCCGGCGTGGTCGCCGCCGATGAGCTTCGAGCGGAAGGTCGTCTCCTCGCCGGCGGTGAGCGACTCGACGGCCTCGTCGATGCCCTCGAGCAGCTCACCCGAGCCGACCTCGTACGACACGCCGTCGGCGCGGTCGATCTCGCCGCCGTCGATCGTCGCGACGAGATCGAGCTCGACGAAGTCACCCGTGCTCGCCGGGCGGTCGACCGTGACGAGCGTGCCGAAGCGCGCACGCAGGCGGTCGAGCTCCTCGTCGATCGCGGCCTCGTCGACCTCGGCGGCCTCGACCTCGATGGTCGTGCCCTCGAGCTCGGGAAGCTCGAACTCAGGACGGACGTCGACCTCGACGTCGACGAGCAGGTCGCCCGAGAAGTCCTTCTCGTTGGGCCACTCGACGATATCGGCGCTGGGACGGCCGAGCACGCGCACGCCCTGCTCGGCGACCGCGTCACGGTAGAAGGTGTCGAGGCCCTCGCTCACGGCGTGCTCGAGAACGGCGGCACGGCCGATGCGCTGGTCGATGATCGGGGCGGGCACCTTGCCCTTGCGGAAGCCGGGGATCTGCACGTCCTGCGCGATGTGCTCGTACGCGTGCGCGATGCTCGGCTTGAGCTCTTCGGGGGTGACCGTGATGCGGAGCTTCACCCGCGTCGGGCTGAGCTTCTCAACGGTGCTCGTGACCATGCCTGTTCGTTCTCCTCGTGTGGTCCGCGCACAGCGCGGCGGCTGAAGTCTGGGTCTCGGGGGCCGTGACGTCGGGGCGACAGGATTTGAACCTGCGGCCTCCCGCTCCCAAAGCGGGCGCTCTACCAAGCTGAGCTACGCCCCGGGCGGGTGCGCACACGAGTGCGCCGAATTCGGCCCCGGTAAGTCTAGCCGACGCGGTGACACCGATATGTCGGATGCCCCGCTACCGCGTCCGCTCGACCCACTGGGCGCGCCAGTCGGGCGCCGGGAACGGCTTGGTCCAGTAGGCGGTCTCCTTCGCGATGCGCCCGTCGCGCAGCTCGAAGATGAACACGGTCTGGTACGGGTCGCCGTCGCCGTAGTCGAGGTCCGCTTCGGCGACCCACAGGTCGCCCTCGCCGGTGATCCGGCGCGGCGTGATGGTCGGAAGCTGCGGAAACGACCCGTAGATCGCGCGGCGATTGTCGCCGCCGACGATGCGCTCGGCCGACTGCGGCCACTCCATCACCGCGTCCTCATGGAACACATCGTCCATGCCCGGCACGTCGCCGGCGTTGAGCGTCGCGATAAGAGCCTCTACGACCGCCTTGCCGTCATCGGACATCACTGTCTCCTCCCGTGACTCCGCGCGGAGGCTGGCGGTGGAATGGCGAGGTCCGCCGGTGTATTACGATTGGTCGGGTGCCCGTCAGCGGGCGCACGGGGATGTAGCTCAATGGTAGAGCCCCAGTCTTCCAAACTGGCTACGCGGGTTCGATTCCCGTCATCCCCTCCAAAGCCCTGAGGGCCGCCGATTCGGCGGCCCTCAGGGCTTCCGCGTGAATGCCGTCGGAACCGACCCGCTTGCGGGGGTCCCGCTCCGCGCCCCGTCATCCCGGTTCGCCGGGCCGCCAGGACGCGCACACCGCTAGGGTCGGCTCATGGTGCTGACCAGGTACGGCGGTGTCGCCGGTCTCCTCATCCTGATCGGCACGCTGGTCGGCGCCGCGCTATTCCTCCTCATGCACGTGGTCATGCCCCCGGATCGCGGGGAGGAAGGGGTAGCTCTGACTGTCTTCATGGCGATCTTCGGCGGGGCCATCGGCGCCGGAACGGCATTCGTGGCCGCTCTGGCGTTCCTCCTCAGCATGCTCGCGTGGACCAGGGGTGGACACCGGTCCGTCGGCTCCCGCGCCGTGATCGGCGGCTCCGGCGCCGCCGCTGGGGCCGCGCTGGTCTGGGTGTGCGTCGGAATCGCGTGGAACAGTCCCTATGCGCGGCACGTGTGGGGAGCGATCGCCGGATTCTGCGCGCTGCTGGCGGCGATCGTCGCCGTGCCGGCGACCGCTCGAGCGGCGCGGCGCGCCGACAGCGTCACTCCTGCGACGGTGTGACCCGGATCACTCCCCCTGGAGCACTCTCACGAACGACTCCGGCAACACCACGTTCTCCGCAGCGCCGCGGAAGAACCCGGCGACCTGCTCCGGCGCGTAGCCGGCGATGCCGCATCCGACCTCAGTCACGAGAAAGCGCAACTCGGGATGCGCGCGCGCGAACTCGACGAACCGACCAGCCTGCTCCTCGAGCACCCCGAGCCCCGACATCGTGTCGATCGCGTAGGACTGCCCCTGAAGACCCTCGGCCTGGCCCCACACCGCGCCGAAGCGCTCGTGCGCGAAGCGTGCCGCTCCCCCGGCGTGCGCGCCTTGCGCGTTCGATCCGAAGACGAAGACCTCGCCGGGCTGGAGCGACTCGACGCGCATGTCAGCCTTCAGCCGAGGCCGCGGACTCGTGCGCGTCGCGCAGCCGCAGATAGCCGACGGCGTTGTCGCGGATGCCGTCGCGCTCCTCATCCGTGAGCTCGCGACGCACCTTCGCCGGAACGCCCGCGACGAGCGACCCGGGCGGAACGACCGTGCCCTCCAGTACGACGGCTCCGGCGGCGACGAGCGACCCCGCTCCGATCACCGAGTTCGAAAGCACGACGCTGCCCATCCCGATGAGCGCGCCGTCTCCGACGGTGCATCCGTGCACGACGGCATTGTGGCCGACCGAGACGTTCTCGCCTATCACGACGGGCGAGCCGCGGTCGACGTGGACCGACACGTTGTCTTGCAGGTTGGTGTTCGCGCCGATCGTGATCGTGTCGCCGTCCGCGCGGAGCACCGCGTTGTACCAGACGCTCGCGCCTTCGCCGAGGGTCACGGCGCCGATGACCCGGGCACCGGAGGCGACGAAGGCGGTCGGGTGCAGGTCAGGCGTCGATCCGGAGACGGACAGGACGGATGCGTCGTCGGCGATGGTCATGCTCCGAGCCTATTCGCGTGCGAGCGCGCCTTCGATCGCCTCGGTGTACCAGGGAGCGAGGGTGTCGGCGAAGGTCACCGTGAGGTGGTCCTGGTCGCGATACACGTTCGCGCCCCCCACGACGGGGCTGCACACGTCCGCGCCGCAGAACACGTCCGTGAAGTCGAGCAGCGTGACGCCCTCGACATCCGTCGCGGCCGCCCTCAGCGGATCGTCGTCGACGAGAAGCGCCGAGCGCGGTCCGTCGCACTCGGACGCGTCGCGCGTGCGCAGGCACTTGTTCGGGTCGGTCTCCCACACAGGGTTGTCGATGACCGTGACGACAGGGATGCCGCGGTCGAGCACCTCTCCCCACGCCTCGCGGTAACCGGCGACCGCGGCGTCGTGCGCCGAGTCGAACCCGGCAGACGAGTACGGCGTCGTGGCGATCGCGGCGGTGAACACCGCGTCGAGGTCGCGGTCGGCGAGCTGGGCGCGCACGGCGTCGCGCCACTGGGTGCACGCCTGCCCGAACGCGCCGGGTGTCGAGAGCGGCGTCGTGTTCCACGGGCATGCGCCCTTGAAGTACGTCACGAGCCGCCAGCCGTTCTCGTCGGCCATGCGCTGGAACGTCGACAGCAGCTGGAAGGCGTGGCTGTCTCCGATGAGCGCGACGGTCGGGGCATCCGCGTCGTCTGAGCCGAACTCGCACGACACCGGACGCGCGTCGTTGAGCTGCACGAAGCACTGCTCGTCTGACGGTCGGTCGACTCCCGCGAAACCGGGTGCCGGCAGGATCGTGTCGCCGAAGTCCACGCCCTCGCACCCGGGATCGAGCTCGAGGGCGGCGCCGAAGCACTCGGGCGGGTTCTCGCGGAGCTCCTGCAGCGCGCGAACGCCCTCGTTGTACGCGGGGGCGTTGACGGCCCACGCGGTCCCCGCGGCGCCGCCGACCACGAGCATCGCGACGAGCGCCGACCACAGGGTCACGCGTGCGGGCCGCGTGGTGAGCACCTTCCACCCGCGCACGGGGTCTTCGACGAATCGCTTCGTCAGCCACGCGAGCACGAAGCACAGGGCGAGCAGCGCGAGCCGGTGGTAGATCGTGAGGCCCCAGAACGGCACCGACGGCGCGATGATGATGAGCGGCCAGTGCCACAGATAGAGCGAGTAGGAGATGTCGCCGACGAACTGCGCGGGGCGCAGCGAGAGGACGCGCGTCGGGTACCACCAGCGCTCCGAGTTCGAGGCGGCGATGATCGCCGCGGCACCGAGGGTCGGCAGCGCCGCAGCGTAGCCGGGGAACGGCGTCTGGCCGTCGAACCGGAAGAGCGTGAAGACGATGGCGGCGACACCCGCCCACCCGAGCACGAAGCTGCCGAGCGCGTTGCGGATGCGCAGCATCGGGATGAGCGCCACGAGGGCGCCGACGCCGAACTGCCACATGCGGCCGAAGGTCACGAAGTACGCGGGTGCCGGGTTCGTGAGCGTGAACCACACGCAGAACACGAACGACACCGCCGAGACGATCGCGAGCGCCGCGATGACAGCGCGCCGCCGGGCGCCGTGGAACCACTTCAGGCCGATCCACGCCGCCAGCAGCATGATGAGCGGCCACATGACGTAGAACTGCTCCTCGAGCGACAGCGACCAGTAGTGCTGCACCGTCGTCGGATCACCCGAGTGGTTGAGGTAGTCCGCGGAGTTCAGCGCGAGGTACCAGTTCTCGACGTAGAACGTCGACGCGATGATCTCCCGCACCTCGTTCGGCAGGGCCGAGGTCGGCATGAGGTACGCAGAGCCGGCCACGATCGCGCAGAACAGCAGCACGAGCAGCGACGCCGGCAGCAGGCGTCGCGCACGGCGCGCCCAGAACTGGGAGAGCTTCACGGTGCCGGTCGCCGTGAGCTCGCGCATGAGGTGCGATGTGATGAGGAAGCCCGAGATCACGAAGAAGATGTCGACGCCGACGTACCCGCCCGGGAACCGCCCCGGCCAGAAGTGGTACAGCACGACGCACATGACCGCGATCGCGCGGAGCCCCTGCACGTGCGGGATGAACCGCGACGGCTCGGCGTGCTCAGGCGAACGGTCGGTCGGCTGCCGCAGCACGACCCGCGCGGGGTCTTCGAGGTGCTGCGGTCCGAGATCGTGATCGGCGGATGGCACCCCTCGACGTTAGTCGCTCCGAGCAGGTGGCGACGACGCGCCGAGCCGTGGTCGAACCCACCCTTCGCCTCGCGGTTAGCCCAGGCTTCTCTTGGTTGCGGAATGCGGAGCGCTGAGTAGCGTTGCTCCCATCGGACCGATCGGTTCCCCGACGCTATCGGAGGCGAAGGCCATGACGAACACGCACACGACCCCCGCGACCGCTGCCGACCCGACGGTCGCTGCAGCAGCCGCACAGTTCCTCACTCCCCTCGTCCTCGGACTGCAGGCCCTCGCGGTGAACGGCAAGCAGGCCCACTGGAACGTCCGCGGTGCGAACTTCATCGCCATCCACGAGCTGCTCGACACGCTGGTCGCCCACGCGCAGGACGGCGCCGACTCCGCCGCGGAGCGCATCGTCGCCCTCGGTCTGCCGATCGACGCGCGCGTGGCGACGGTCGCCGAGAAGGCCAAGAAGACCGCTGTCGGCGGCGGCTTCACGCAGTGGGAGGACATGATCCGCGCGGTCATCGCCGACATGGACGCCGTGATCGCCGACACCCAGGCGGCCATCGACGGCCTCGACGAGATCGACCTCACGAGCCAGGACATCGCCATCGCGATCAAGGAGTCCCTCGAGAAGGATCGCTGGTTCCTCTTCGCGCACCTCGCCGAGTAGAGACCTGAATGACGGATGCCCCGGCCGCGGTTCACCGGCGGCCGGGGCATCCGTCGTCTTCACGTCACGATCGCTGCGTGAAGGCGAGCACCGCGAGCACGCGCCGGTGCTCGCTGCCCGTCTCCTCGAGCCCGAGCTTCGCGAAGATCGAGCTGATGTTCTTCTCGACCGCGCCCACGCCGATGAACAGTCGCTCCGCGATGCTCGCGTTGCTGCGGCCCTCGGCCATGAGCTCGAGCACATCCCGCTCGCGCGGAGTGAGGCGTTCGAGCGGGTCCGGTCGCGCGGCGAGCAGTTCGCGCACGACGAGCGGATCGAGCACGGTGCCGCCCCCGTTCACGCGGCGCACGGCGTCCGTGAACTCATCGAGCGACGTGACGCGGTCCTTGAGCAGGTAGCCGATGCCGCCGTCGCCGCCCGCGAGCAGCTCTCGCGCGTACAGCCCCTCCACGTACTGGCTGAGCACGAGGATCCCGACCTCAGGAGCCTCCGCACGGAGGCGGATCGCCGCCTTGATGCCCTCGTCGCGGAACGTCGGGGGAAGCCGCACGTCGAGGATCGCGACATCCGCTTCGGCGCCGCGCACCCGCGCGACGATGTCGTCCGCGTCGCCGAACGCGCCCGCCGTCACGTAGCCGGCCTCGTCGAAGAGCCGCACGAGGCCCTCGCGCAGGAGGACGGAGTCCTCGACGAGCACGACGCGAAGTCCGGCATCCGTCGTCTCGGTTCGCGGATCGGCCATCACCGCACCTCCACTCCCGCGTCCGCCGCAGCCGGGGCCGGCAGCGGCACGTGCGCGCCGATCGTCGTCGGTCCTCCGTACGGGCTCTCGACGCGGAGGATGCCGCGCAGGCCGGCCACCCGGTCGCGCAGGCCCTCGAGCCCGTGCCCCGGCGACATGTGCGCGCCGCCGTGGCCGTTGTCGAGGACCCACACGTCGAGCATCGCCTGCGTCTGTGCGGTGGCCGGCCGCAACGCGGCGCGCACGGTCACCTCCGAGGCGCCGGAGTGCTTGACCGCGTTCGTGAGGAGCTCGGCGACCACGAAGTAGATCGTGCGCGCGATCTCGGGGCTCACCGCATCGACGGCGGGGTCGACCTCGAGGTTCACCGGCAGCGCGGTCGCGGCTCCGAGCGCGCTCAGGGCGGCTGCGAGCCCGCGGTCCTGCAGCAGCGGCGGTGCGACGCCGGTCGACAGCGCGCGCATCTCGTCGAGCGCCGCCTTCGCGTGGAACTGCGCCTCGCGTGCGAGCTCGGCCGCGGCATCCGTGTCTCCTGCCTCGGCGCGTCGCTGCAGGGCCGCGAGGTCCATCTGGAGACGCACCAGGCGCTGCTGCGGGCCATCGTGGATGTCGCGTTCGAGGCGGCGGAGCGCCGCGTCCTCAGCCTGCACGGCCAGGCCGCGGGCCGCAGCCTCGGCGCGCACCTCGGCGGCGAGGTCGTCGGACGGCCAGCGACCGAGCATGCCCTGCGCGATCGCGTGGTGCATGCGGGCGAGACCGCCCATGACCCACGGCAGGGTGAACGTGAAGATGATGCCGGCGACGAGGTACAGCACGACCTCGATCGCCCACCACGACCAGCCGCCGAACAGCCACGGCATGAAGTCCGCCACGTATTGGCCCCAACGGCCGGCGTCATCACGCGGCAGGAAGACACCCCAGAACCAGTACGTCAGCCCTCCGAGGCCCACGCTGAGCCACGTGACGGTGAGCGCGAACGAGATCGTCGAGATGATCGGGTTCACGATCATGCCGTGAACGAGGTACGACCAGTAGTGGCCGTTGCGGATCGGCCGGGTCAGCGTCATCCAGAAGCCGCCGGCGTCCGGCGCGTCGCGGTTCCACTCCGGCTCGGCGACCCGCGGGAGGCCCGTCAGTCCCAGGAGGAATCGGTCCACGACGCCGAACACGCGCGCGATCAGCAGCGTCAACGCAACCATCGGGAGCCCGATCACGAGGATGAGCAGGCCGATCCCGGTCCAGAAGAACGACGCGAGCACCCCGATGCTCGTCATCGCGAGGGCGAAGACGACGAGCAGGTAAACCGCGCTTCCGGGCGCGTTCACCCACCAGCGCCCGTAGGTGGCCCAGAAGCCCTCGGCGGCCCGCTGCTGCGGGGGCGCCACGGCGGTGTCAGTGGTCGTGGTGGTCATCGGATCCTCCCGGTGTTGTGCGAAGGTCGGGCTGCTGGCCCGGCTCGACGACCAGGAACTGTCCCATCATGCCCTGGTCCTCGTGCCACAGCAGATGGCAGTGGTACATGTACGGTGTGGTCGGGTCGGCGTAGTCCTCGAACCGCACGAGCAGGCGGTACTCCCGGTTCCACTCGAGCGCGATCGTGTCCTTGTAGCCGGCCAGACGCGCAGGCGGCGCCTGACCGTCGATGCTCAGCACGCGGAACTGCGTGTCGTGCACGTGGAAGCTGTGCGGCAGCGGATTGTCGTTGCGCACCCGCCACACCTCGCTCGTGTCCACGGTCACGACCTCGTCGACGCGGCCCATGTCCATCTGGCGGTCGTTGATGTTGTGGCCGCTGAGCTCGAACGTCCGCTCGCCGTCGGCTGTGGAGGCATCCGGCTCGGGGATGTCCGCCAGTCGCTCGGGAAGCTCGAGAGACGGGTCGAGAGCGGATGCCGCGCGCAGCTCCATCACGTCGAACGACGACGAGCCGGCGTTGAGATCCGCGTCCGGCGCGAGCGAGCGGAGCACGGCACGCTCGCCCGGAGACATCGTCACGACGATCTCGGCCCGCTCACCCGGTGAGAGCGGGATGCTCTCCGACTCGACGGGAGCCTCGAGCAGACCGCCGTCGGTCGCGATGAGGTCGAACGGGCGACCGTCGTCGAACGCGAACTCGTACATGCGGGCGCTCGAGCCGTTCAGCAGTCGCAGGCGCACGCGCTCGGTTGTGACGTCGAGGTACGGTGACGCCGTGCCGTTGACCAGGATCGTGTCGCCCAGCACGCCGTCGAACTGCCCGAGCTCGCCGGTGAAGGCGCCCTCGGCGTCGAACGAACGGTCCTGCACGATCACGGGGATGTCGTCGACGCCGTACTCGTGCGGGAGCGGGAGCGAGGCCT